>JAKADN010000051.1 GCA_021820445.1 Nitrospirota bacterium
ATCGACCCCTCCGGGATTCTTGAAAAAAATCGTAAAACGGTTACGACCGTCATACTCGAGGCCCCCGAAAAAAGTCTGTCGGCCTGGTCAAAGACCATTCCGGCATTCAGCCTTTCCCCACCCACAAAACCTGCCGACCGGGAAGCCTGGATCCGGTTCCTGGCAGAAAAGCACGGACTCGTCCTGGACAAAGGCGCCATGGATCCCCTGATGACCACCTTCGAAGGGGCCCTTGGCCCTGTCGACCGTCTGTTTGCCGATCTCTCGGCGAACGGCGAGCCGCAAAGGGTCACAGAAGAACTTCTCGAAAAGCAGGGAGTCGTCACCCACTACAAAACGGTCTTTGAGCTTCTTCGGGGTCTGGAAAGCGGAGACAGAAAATTTTTCAGGGAGTGGGAACGATTTCTTGATGGGGGTCAGTCCCCCTTCGGCCTCCTCTCCCTCCTTCACCGGCAATGGAAACTCTACCGGATTGCCAGGAACGTCCTGGAGGAGCAAAGAGGTTCGGGAGAAGCTGAGAAGATGGTGGCCGCTCTGGGTGGAGTTCCCTCCTTTGTTGCGGGGGGAATCGTCCGAATTGCCGCAAAGATGTCTCGTGAGTCCATGAGAAAGGGGTCGGATGCTCTCTGGGAGGCGGACCTTCTGTTGAAATCCGGAGTCTCCACGGGTCTCGTCATGGACCGACTTGCCGCCACCTTGTACACCTTGGGACAGGAGCATCGGGGAAAGGAAGAAGGAAGAAGAGAATCGACACGCAAGGTCTTAAAAAGATACTGAAGCGGGTCGATCTTTTCTCGTGACGGTCCGGTTGTGGCCACAAAGCCGGAACCGGACCATCATCCAGAAAGCGTTACCCTTGGGACGCGGAGACGCCGTTCACCTTGAGGGTGAGACGAGAGATCTTCCGGGAGGCGGTGTTCCGATGCAGGATACCCCGGTTGACGGCATGGTCGATGAAGGGGACGACCCGCATCAGGGCTTCCCTGGCTTCGTCCGACTTGCCAGCGGTCACGGCCTCTTCAACCTTGCGGGCAAGGGTTCGCATCGTCATGATCGCCTGGCGGTTCCGCTCGCGACGACGGGCATTTCTCCGGATATCTTTCTTGGTTGACTCGTGGTTCGCCAACGATCCTCCTTGTGGACGTCCATATGAAAATGGTTCAAAAGACACGGGGCGGAAAAAGTCACCTCTCTCGCGGCCCTCAATACATCAAAAAGAACTCGAATTTGAGATATTAAAGGATTCCTTCCCTTTCGTCAATCTTTCCAGCGGGCCTCTCCACGAATGGAGGGAATCATAACCTCAACTCCGGAGAGTCTCTGCCCTACCTTGTGATCCGGAGGTCCCGATGGTAGGATTTCCTGAAAATCCAAGACTCAAACAAGATTGACCTGAGCCCCGGAGTCCGCCATGTCCCGCTTCACTCCATCCTGTTCCAAGCCTCCGAAGGGCCGCTTTCTCCTGTGACCTCGGCCGCCCCATCACCTCCCCCTCAGGCACCCTCCCCTCAGCCTCCCCCTTCTCCGGACCGCCACGAGACCATCCGGACAATCGGGCGCCAAGGTGCCCGCGTGTCGGTCGCCATCCTTCTCTCCCGCCTCTTCGGATTTCTCCGGGACATGCTGATTGCCGAACGCTTCGGCACCGGAGCGATGGCCGACCTCTTTTATGTGGCCTACCGGATTCCGAACATGCTTCGGGAACTTTTTGCGGAAGGGGCCCTTTCCTCGGCCTTCATTCCAACCCTGACCCGAACCCTCGACCGGGAGGGACGGGACGCCGCCGAAAGACTCTACACGGGCGTTCTTCTCCTTCTCTCCCTGATCCTCCTTCCGGTCATCGTCGGCGGCATGCTCTTCGCCCCGGAGATCCTCTCCCTCCTGGCCCCCGGATGGAGCATCGATCCGGCCCGCAAGGCCCTGGGGGCCAAAATGATCCGGATCATGTTCCCCTTTCTCTACTTTATCTCCCTGTCGGCCCTGCTCATGGGCGTCTTCAATGCCCAGAAGCGCTTCTTCATTCCGGCCGCGAGCCCAGTCGCCTTTTCCTTGGCCCTCATCGTCGCGGCCCTCCTTCCGGACTCTCTTCTTCCTGGCCCCCCCATTCTTCGCCTGGCCATGGGCGTCCTTGCCGGAGGACTGTCCCAGTGGGGGATCCAGTGGCTGCTTCTCGGGAAGAATCGCCTCCGGGTGGTCGGACTCCTCTCCTCCTCGAACTGGAGGGATCCGGAGGTCAGGGGTGTCTTGTCCCGGATCGTCCCCGCCATCGGCGGACTCTGGGTCACCCAGGGGAATCTGCTGATCGCCACCCTCTTCGGCTCCTATCTCGCGACGGGAACGATCGCCGCCCTCTATTACGCCATGCGGCTCGTCCAGTTTCCCCTGGGACTCATCGGGGCGGCGGTGGCCACCGTCCTTCTTCCCCTTTTCTCCCTCCATGCCCGGGATGGAGGGGGTCCTCAGGAAAAACTCGCAGAGACCCTGGCCCACGGATATCGCGCCTCGCTCTTTCTCATGCTCCCCGCATCGGCCGGGCTCGTGGCGCTAAGAGAACCTCTCATCCGGCTTCTTTTTCAGCACGGGCGCTTCAACGAAACGAGCGCCGAACAGACGGCCGTCGCCCTCATCGGGTACGCCATCGGGCTGTGGTCCTTCTCGGGTGTCCGCATCATCGTCCGGGCCTTCTACGCGACCGGAGACATGAAAACGCCGGTCATGGCCGCCCTCGCCGGACTCTTCACCAATCTCGCCATAAGCGGTCTTCTCGCCCCGAGAATGGGGGTCTTTGCCCTGGCGTTCGGAATTTCGGCCGGATCCCTGGTGAACCAGGCCTACCTTTTCATCCGACTGAAACACTTGCTTGGACGGCGCCCCTGGGAGATCTTCGGGAATGCCCCCATGGTCCTCCTCCACTCCCTTCTTCTCCTCGTTTTCGTGCGTCTTCTATGGCTCGGGCTCGCGCGCATCCTCCCCTCCGGATCGGGGTTCCTGCTTGTGGCCCTTCTGGGACTGATCGGATCGGGAGCCCTGTTCTACGGGATTCTCACGGCGATGACGGGAGTGACCGAAAGTCGGCTTCTGATGGAAAAGCTGACGGGAAGGCTTCAGCGGAAAAAGAGGTAGTTTTCCCAGACCTTGGGGGGATTGCCGGCCATTGTCATCATGACCATGATGGCGGGGGACCAGTGAGGGCGCTGAACGCGGGCCAGAAGAATCATGCCCGCCTGCTCGGGGGTCTTTCCGGATTTTTTGTGGTTGCAGGAGCGACAGGCTGTGACGATGTTTTCCCAGGTTTTCATCCCGCCCTGGGCCACGGGAACGATGTGGTCGAAGGTCAGGTCTTCGGGCGGAAAGGCTTTTCCGCAATACTGGCAGCAATTGCGGTCCCGGGCGAAAATGGTCTCCCGGGAAAACTTGACCAGACGGCGGGTGTGATGAAACAGGACCATTCGGTAGAGGCGGACAACGGCGGGGACTTTCATGGACATGCGGGCTGAACGGATGTCGCGCCCGTAGGTTTCCACGACTTCGACCTTTCCCTGAAACAAAAGGTGGACCGCTTTTTGCCAGGGAACGATCTTGAGCGGTTCATAGGTCGCATTGAGAAGCAAGGTCCGTTCCATGCCCCCTCCCCTTCGACCCCGGGCTCAGGGTCTACACACCGCCCAGCATGTCGAGGACATCTCCTAGAGGCCGCGATATGCCGGTCAGGCCTCGGCAGGTCATATGCAGGTACCGATTCTCCTCGGTGGTCTGGAGGGCCTGATTCAGGTCAACGATGGTTTCTGCTGAATCCGACTCCATGATCATGAGAAGATCCGACTCGTCCAGACCGTAACTGGACGCCATCGTCATCCGGACACCGGAAAATCCCTCTGCCACCTTCCGGCGCTCGCGCTCCGATCCTTCCCGTACAAAGTCCGGAAGCTGAGGCCAGTCCTTGGAGCGCACGAGAGGTCTGACATGAATGAACCTCGAGTTGCGGGGAAGGAACGGGCTCCGTGCTCCCGATTCTCCCAGAAAGCCGAGATAGGACTTCTCGACGGTCAGGTAACGGCCCAGGTAGGTTGAGAGTAGCTTGCCGGTCATTTCCTGCAGAAGACCGATATTGGTTCCGACCCTCCAGAGAAGCACGTCTCCCAGCCCCGAAAGGCCCACCAGACTGTAGGAGCTGCTCGCGATCTGGGACTCGAAGGTCCGGACGACGTCGGCGAACTCCTTTTTGCCGTGCCCGACCTCGGCCGGATGAACTTTCCGCCATTCCGGATCGATCCGAAGGATGACGAAGCTCGCGAATTCCCTTAGGGAGGAGGAAGGAGAACTCTTCGGGGGAGTGGACTCCGCCGTGCGGGTGGATTCAACGGTCACTGTCTCCCGGGAGGGCGGGGAAGGTGCGGTTTCAGGGACGGCAGGAGGCGTGGGGGACGGGGGATCCATGGAGGGCGATGACTCCGCACCCTCGCTGGATTTCGAGGCCTTGATCCTGACGATGACACTGGCTTCGACTCGGGCCATGCCATGAGAGCGGGCGTAATCCTCCGCTTCCTTTTCCACGTTCTTGCGGATAAAGAACGGAACCTTTTTCAGCAGTGCCTGGGCATCGTCTGTCCAGGGGATCCCAGCCTCTTCCTGGTTTTTCGCCTCATCAGCCGCCATAACTGTCCGTCCTCCCTTGGGTCAAACTTTCTCCGGCCTGCCGAGTCCCCGCTCTCAGCGGTCCACAGGAACCGACGATAGGCCCTTCCGAACCACTGGACCTCTTGCAACAAACGGGAATCGCGAGCTATTATGCCACAGGAGTCAAAAAAGTCGCAAATCCTTCCTTGTTATCCATAAGGCAATATCCATGGACCTTCCCGATTATCGTTCGACCTTCGACTCTATGGAGTCGGTTGCACGCAAGGTTGCCACTTCCCTGGGCTGGGAACGAGAGGCGAGACTCATCGCCCTCAACCGGGAGTGGGGGAAGATCTTCGGAGATCCGATCGCCCGGGTGTCTTACCCTTCCGCCCTCCTCGACAAGGAGCTTGTTGTCGCCTGTTCCTCTCCGCTCTGGAAACGGGAGCTGACCTACCTCCTTCCGGAAATCCGGACCAAGCTTCAGAATGCCTGTCCTGATCTTGCCGGGATATCCCTCGTCTTCCGGACGGTCCGCCCTTTTTCTCCCCCTCTCTCCGACAGACGGAAAGTTCCCGTCTCTTCCGTCCCCATCGAATCTCTCTGGATCAGGGCCGAGGAGATCGCCTCGCGCCTCCCTCCTCCTCTCCGCGAGCGGGGTCGGGCATTCGTGCTCCAGCAGTTGCTGCAGGGACAGTTCCTTGCAGACAGCTCCTCCGCGCCATCCCCCTCCGCCTCCTGATTGTTCGGCCCCGGATCCGCGTGATAGGATGAAGAGACCCCTCATCCCTATTATTTTCATTCGGCAAGGATCGACATGGACCAGAAAATTCATCTCTCCATCCCCCACCCCGACAGGACCCTCACCGTCCTCAACCATCAGAGCGGAGAGACGCTTCACCTGAAGCCCGTCAAAACTGTCCAGGCTCTCTTGGGAGCACTCGCCCTGAGTCCCGAGACCGTCCTGGTCATCCAGGAGGACTCCCTCCTGTGCGACGACGACGCCATTGATCCCGGAAAGCCGGTCGAGATCAGGCCGGTCATTTCCGGAGGGTCCCTCTCGTGAAGTGCCGGGCCTGCACCCGGAAGGCCGTCATCAAGCTCCCCAGCCACAACAGCGCCTTCTGCCCGGACTGCTTCGACCGCTTCGTCCTCTCCCAGGTCGGAAAGGCCATCGAAGAGCGCTCCATGATCGACTCCGGCGACCATGTCCTCGTGGCCGTCTCCGGGGGCAAGGACTCGCTGGCCCTGTGGGAGATCCTGATGAGACTGGGATACAGGACGACAGGATTCCATCTCGATCTCGGGATCGGGGACTATTCACGGGAAAGCCGGACCCATGTGGAATCCTTTGCCTCCCGCCACGGACTTCCGCTCACGATCGAATCCCTCCGGGATGAGGTCGAGGGATCCGTGTCCGACATCGCCCGGGCCACAAGACGCCCCGCGTGCTCGGGGTGCGGCCTGTCCAAACGATATTTCTTCAACAGGACGGCGCTCCGGACGGGAGCGACGGTCCTGGCCACGGGCCACAACCTCGACGACGAAGCCTCCCGACTGTTCGGGAACCTGCTTCACTGGCACGACGAGTATCTGGCGAAAAACAGGCCCGATTTGCCCTCCCTCGAAGGCCTGTCGAAAAAGGTGAAGCCCCTGGTTCGTCTGACCGAAAAGGAAATGGCCTCCTACGCCTTTCTCCGAAAAATCCCTTACGTCCTGCAGGAGTGTCCTCATTCCGCCGATGCCAAGCAGCTTCTTTACAAGAAGCTCCTGAACGAAGTCGAGTCCGAATCACCCGGCACGAAGCATGCCTTTCTCTTCGGATTCCTGGACAGGATCGACCGCTTCTACCCCGGGAGCGCCGAACAGGAACCAAGGGAAGGACCGTCCAGTCTCTCCCCTGACGGGCGGTGCGAACAGTGCGGAGAGATCTCCTGGACGCCGGTCTGCAGCTTTTGCCGCCTCAAGGAGCGGGTCAGGACCGGTCTTTCCGAAAACAGATGAACGCACCGCCATCCTGAAGGCTCAGTCCTCCTAGCGCTGCCAGAGTATCCGCCCGTATTCCAGCGGAACCTTGACCCCTTCGTGGTAGGGAACGACCCGGAGGGTGTAGTCCCCGACAGGACGGTCGGCAGGCACGGTGACCCCAAAGACATAGCCGTTGCGGGCTCCGGCAAGGGCTTTCTCCCGGTCCATCGTTTTCCGGAATGGAGCGCCATTCGCCACAGGAGCCGCGTAAATCTCGATCCTCACATCCTCGGGAGCAATCTCCCCAAGCCAGACGGCGCATTCGATCCGGTGCCCCTCCGGAGATTCCTGGACCGTCTCCGTTCCGAAACGGATCCCTTCCCAGTTCCTTTCCAGATGCTCCTTCCAGGCATCGATCGACCGGGCCTGGGCTCCCCCATTCGACTGGCGCGATTCATAGGCTTCGGCGGCCGGCAGATAGGCCCGCTCGAGATACTCCCGGACCATCCGGTCCGTGCTGAAGACCGGAGTCAGCGTCGCCATGCTCTCCCGGACCCGGCTGATCCATCGCGTCGGGATCCCGCTCTCATCCCGGTCGTAAAAGTCGGGGATCACCTCCTGTTCGAGGATCCGGTAGAGGTCCTCCGCATCCCGGCGATCCCGCGACGGATCCTCAAAGGAGGTGTCATCGCCGATGGCCCACCCGACCTCGGGGCGGTAGGCCTCGGCCCACCATCCGTCCCTGATCGAACAGTTCAGCCCCCCGTTGACGAGCACCTTCATGCCGCTGGTCCCGGAGGCCTCCCATGGCCGCCGCGGACAATTGACCCAGAGATCGATTCCCCCGACCAGGGTCTGGGCCACGTTCATGTCGTAGTCGCTCAGGAAGAAGACCATTCCGTGAGTCCGGGGGTCGGAGGCGAAATGCACCCACTCCTGGATGAATCCCTTTCCGGCCATATCCTGGGGATGGGCTTTGCCGGCAACGAGAATACGGACAGGACGGTCCGGGTGTGACAGGAGACCCAGGAGGCGTTCGTGGTCGAAAAGAAGAAGGTTCGGGCGCTTGTAGGAGGTGAATCGGCGGGCCAGACCAATATAGAGGGCATTCGGATCCAGGAATGGGAACGGGGCGTTCTCCCCCCGGACCGAGCGCTGCCTGACCAGGTGGCGCTGGACCCCTTCGAGCATCGCGATCCGGTTCTTCATCCGGAGGTCCCAGAGGGACTCGTCGGAGGCGGCCTTGATTTCCTGGGCCGGCTCGGGCGATCCGTCCCTGTGCATCCGCCTCTTGGGCACTTTTTCCGTCCAGAAGGCGTCCGATATCAAGGAGTCCCAGGAGAGGGTATGGATCCCGTTGGTGATGTGGGTGACCGGCACCTCCTCTACAGGCCATCGCTCAAAGAGGGGCGAGAAGATTTTCCGGCTGACCTCTCCGTGAATGCGGCTCACCCCGTTGATGAAGCCGCTTCCCCCGATGGCCAGTCGCGCCATGTTGAAAGGCTCCTTGTCGTCTTCGGGATTGATGCGTCCCAGCCCCAGAAGATCCTTGTCGCTCAGGTTCCATTCCTTCTGGTAGAGGGAGAAGTACTGGTGGAAGAGCGCCGGATCGAAGGCGTCGAAGCCGGCGGGGACGGGAGTGTGGGTCGTGAAAACATTTCCGGCCCGCGTCACGTGAAGGGCATGGCGGAAATCTGAAATCTTCTCCCGGACCATCCAGGCGTGGGCCCTCTCCAGAATCGCGAAGGCGGGATGGCCTTCATTGATGTGAAGTACGTTCACGTCGATTCCCAGGGCATGAAGGATCCGGTAACCCCCTATTCCCAGGACCATCTCCTGGACCAGACGCATCTCGCGGCCCCCTTCATAGAGCTCGCCGGTGATGCCCCGGTCCATCGGGGTGTTGACCGGGTCGTTCGAGTCGAGGAGGTAGAGGGTCGTCATTCCCAGGCGGACCTGCCAGACCCTCAGGATCAGGGTCCGTCCCGGAAGGGGAATCGGAATCCGGAGCCATTGGCCCGTCGACCCGCGCAACGGGCTGATCGGAAGCGAATCGGGGTCATTGTAGGGATAGCTTTCGATCTGCTCCCCCTGGGCGTTGACCACCTGCCGGAAGTATCCCTTTTGGAACAGAAGCCCCACTCCCACCAGGGGAATGCCAAGATCCTCGGCGCTTTTAAGATGGTCGCCCGCCAGGATTCCAAGACCTCCCGCATAGATGGGAAGCGACTCGGAGAGTCCGAACTCCATGCTGAAATAGGCCACCGTCTTGAGGGGCGATCGGCCGTGATGCTGGGAGAACCAGGTAGGAGCATGGTCCTCCTGGCTCCAGAGATTGTGAACCTCGGCGATTCGCGCCAGGAATTCTCCGTTCTGGGCCAGGGCATTCAGGTGGGCGACCGAGACGGTCTGCAGGATCAGCCAGGGATTCCGGATCAACTTCCAGAGGACCGGATCGAGCTGGTTCCAGAGTTCGTCGGCCCGGTGGTTCCAGGTCCATCGGAGATCGAGCGCCATTTCCACCAGAGGTTCGAGCCCCTGCGGCAAATCCCTAGTCCTGTATCGCTCAAGCATTGACACCTCCCGCCTTTTGATTTTCTTTTGCCATGTACCCCACGATCCGTTGGGTTTCCCGCGCGATGGTCCGGTCTTCCCGGGCATGCAGAGCCCATACGGCAACCCGGGAGTCCTCTCCCGAAACCCTCCGGTCCCCCGTTCCGGAACGATTGGCTTCGGGGTCGTCCCTGACACCCAGAAAGGCGAGCCGTTTCATGACGGCCTCCCGTGCCCGCCAGGAGTGCTCCCCGATGCCTCCCGTCAGAACCAGCGCCTCGAGTCCGCCCAAAATGGCCGAATAGGCTCCGACAGCCATGGCGACCGAAAGGACGGCCTTTTCGAAGGCCAGAACGGCGCGGGGATCCTTGCGCTCGAGTCGTTCCTCGATCTCCCTGAAATCGGAGACTCCCCCCGAAAGGGCGAAAAGCCCCGACCGGTGATTCAGGGCTTCCTCCAGGGCTTCGGGCGTATATCCTTTCCGAAGCAGAGTGGGAAAGATGCCCGGGTCGATCGACCCGGGCCGGGTCCCCATGACCAGGCCGTCCAGCGGAGTGAGCCCCATGGAGGTCTCGACCGATTGTCCGCGCAAGAGGGCGCAGGCCGAGGCTCCATTTCCCCAATGGACCGCCACGAGACGCTCCGGAAGGGTGGCTCCCAGGAGGGTCGGAAGACGATGGACAACGTCGTCGTAGGACAGGCCGTGAAACCCGTATTTCTCGATTCCCTCGTCTTTTTCCCATTCCTCCGGAAGGGCGTAGCGTCTTGCGGTCTCGGGCAGGGTCCGGTGGAACTGGGTGTCGAAAACGGCGACCACCGGAAGGGAGTGGCCCATCCCTGTCAGTGCCGAGAGAACGCGAATGGCGATGGGAAGATGAAGAGGGGCCAGGGGTATGAGCTTCTCGAGAACGGAGAGGACTTCTGGGTCGACCCTCACGCTGTCCTCGAAGGCGCGTCCACCATGGACCACACGAACCCCGATCGCCTGGGGAGGAGACTTATGACGCCACAGGGAGAGGGCTGCCAGGGCCTTCCGCATTCCCGTCACCGAATCCTCGAGAGGGATCTCGTGATCGGCGAGAATGTCCTCCCCGTCAAGGAGCGTCGTCTTCAGGGAGGAGGAACCGGGATTCACGGAAAGCACGCGCACAGGAGCTCCTTCTCGAGAGTCTTCCCCAGCCACAGGAGTTCGCCACCGATGATAGCATGGACACGACACCGCGGCGAGATGGCAAATCCTTCAAGAAGGGTTCAAGACCGAATCCTCCTCCCGTCCAAGACCCGCCCCTTGCAAAGCCATGGCGGACGGAAATCCAGCCCTTCCACCGGATTCGTCCCCCCTGTCCCCCCAGAAGATGACCTCGAAACGACCCGAATCATGTTCGACCAGAGCCGATCCATGCTCCACCCAGTCTCCTGTGTTCAGGTAACGGATTCCATTCTTCTCCAGCATGGCGGGAAAGTGGATATGGCCGCAGACGACCCCGTCCATCCCCCGCGCCCGGGCCGAGGCGGCCAGGATCCCTTCGTACTCCCCGATGAACCGGGTCACCTTCTTGACCCGGTTCTTGACCGCCCGCGAAAGGGACCATTGGCTTGTCCGGCCAAGGAACCTGTTGAACGCACAGAGAAGGAGGTTGATCCGGAGGAGAAGGGAATAGCCCCAGTCTCCGAATCGGGTCAGCATCGGAAGCGTCTGGAGGCACAGGTCGAAGGCGTCCCCATGGACGACGAGATAGCGGCGGCCGTCGACGCCCCTGTGGATCCATTCCCGGGCGATCTCGAGATCCCCGAAATGGATCGACCCCCGCTCGAGGATTTTGTCGAGAAAGGAACGGACGGGGTCATGATTCCCCTCGAGATAGATCACCTTGGTTCCGTGGCGGGACTTCCGGAGGATCTTCTGGATGACGGTGCTGTGGGCCTCGGGCCAGAACCAGGAGCGTTTCAGCTGCCAGAAGTCCAGGATGTCCCCCACGAGATAGAGGGTCTCGCACTCGGTCTCCCGCAAAAAATCCAGAAGAAGATCGACCCGGCAGTCCCGGGTTCCGAGGTGCACGTCAGAGATGAAGACCGACCGGTAATGGGTTGTCGGCATGAAATCCTCCTTCAGAATTGACGTCATAGCAAAGGGAACCCACAACCTCCCTGGCAATGAGGATGGAGGCCTCCGGACGGCCGGCCCGACAGGCGGCAAGAGCCATTTCCCTCAGGCGGTCCGGATCTTCGAAGAGAGCGCGGACGAGGGATCCCGTCCTCCGGGGCTGATCACTGGGAACCGCCGCCCCGGAGTCGACCGCCCAGCGCCGGTTGATCGCCTCCTGTCCTCCCCTGGCCGGAAGAAGGACCAGGGGCCGGCCAAGAGCCAGCGCCTCGAAAAGGGTCATGCCCCCCGGCTTGGTGACCACCACGTCGGCCACCCCCATCATCTCCGGCATGTTTTTCACAAACCCGTGAACCCTTACGGCAAGCCATCGGCTTTGATGGCGGCCGGCCCACCGCTCACACGCCCTGAGGAGCCGCCGGTTTTTTCCGGCAATCGCGATGAGGGTCAACTCCCCGGGGAATCCGGCAAAGGAATCGAGGAGAGAGACAAGATCGTCGAGCCCCTCTCCTCCCGAGAGAAGAAGAACCGTATTCCGCTCAGGAAGTCCCATCTTTTCCCGGAGATCGCCCCGGACCGGAGGAACAGAAAATTCGGGGTCCACCGGAATCCCCGCCGTCGACACAGAAAGGGTCTGCCCCGTTCTTTTCTGCCGGACCGTCCTCTCGGCCGCCTCATCGGAGACGACATAATGCGAGACACCTGGCCAAAGCCAGATCCCATGGGGGTGAAGATCGGTGACGACGCCCCAGAGAGGCGTCCGAAGGAGTCCTTTGGGGCGATCAGACGACAGAATTTCAAGGGGAAGGAAATGCGTGGAGAGGATCAGGTCGGGAGGGTCTTCGGCGAGCTCCCTCAAAAACGTGCGGAATGCCAGCCGGTCGATTCGGGGAAGAAGGAGGGCCAGCCACCGTGGCATGGGATCGCTCCATCCATAGAGTCGATCGAGAAGACGGGGAAAGCGACGGGCGAGGAAAAGGTAGGTGGTGCGATAGAGAAGACAGAAGAGAGGGCTGCCCCTCTCCAGGAGATCCTCGACTCTTACCTCAGGCGACGGGGTGATCCCGGAAAGGGCCTTTGCAACCGCGTGGGCCGCACGCATGTGGCCGCTTCCGACATTTGCGCCCAGTATCAGGACCTTGCAGCGACCTTCGGGAAGGGGTTCCGTGGCGTCGATGGGGACCTCCTTTGCACGCCTTCGGAGCCATTCTGCCGGGAGAAAAAGACAGTTTCTTCAAGAATTCATCTCAAAACCGAGACAGGATCCGGGAAAATGGGTGTTTCCTTCGTCAGATTTTGATAACGTGAAAAAAGAGGTCGTCAACCCGAGGAGGTCCCATGAGCGCCAAAAATGCCAAAACCCCGAAATCTCCGAAAATCAACCTCCCCTCCGAGCCAACCCCGGAATCGGTCCAATACCATCAGGACCTCCGGGAAGCCCAGATCGAACTCGTCAAATTCCAGAAACATCTGATCAAGGAAAACGAGAAGGTCCTCATCATCTTCGAGGGACGGGACGCCGCCGGAAAGGACGGGACGATCAAGCACTTCACCGAGCACCTCTCCCCCCGTGAGACCCGCGTCGTGGCCTTGGGGAAGCCCTCCGACCGGGAGCAGTCCCAGTGGTATTTCCAGCGCTATGTGGCCCATCTCCCGGCAGCCCAGGAGATGGTCTTCATGAACCGGAGCTGGTACAACAGGGCGGGAGTGGAGCGGGTGATGGGATTCTGCTCATCCGAGCAGTACGAGGAATTTATGGAAACCGTTCCGTCCTTCGAACAGATGATCGTCCGGTCGGGAATCCGTCTCTACAAATACTATCTCGACATCGACCGGGACGAACAGAAAAAAAGGCTCCTGAGCCGCCAGGAGGATCCTCTCAAGCAATGGAAGATCAGCCCCATCGACATGGCGGCCCAGAAGCACTGGGAGGATTACAGCAACGCGAGAAACCAGATGTTCGCCCGGACCCATTCGGCCATGGCCCCCTGGATCGTTGTCCGGGCCGACAACAAGGACCACGCCCGGATCCATGTCATCCGGGATTTTC
This sequence comes from Nitrospirota bacterium, assembly GCA_021820445.1. GTDB lineage: Bacteria > Nitrospirota > Leptospirillia > Leptospirillales > Leptospirillaceae > UBA4572. The sequence continues at coordinate 13,293 of JAKADN010000051.1, forward strand.
TTTCGAGGGTCACCTACAAGGGGAAAAAGGAGTCGGTGGTTTTGCCGGACCCGACGACGGTCTTTCTTTACTCCCGCTCTTACCTGGACAACGGCATGATTGCGCCCTGAAGCCATGGAAAAGGGAAGGAGTTCCTGATAAGATAAGCATCAATCCTTCCCAAAAGGCGCCTGTAGCTCAGTAGGATAGAGCGTCGGACTTCGAATCCGCAGGTCGCAGGTTCGATTCCTGCCAGGCGCACCATTTCCCATGAATACTTGCCGATTATATTCCATGAC
>JAKADN010000052.1 GCA_021820445.1 Nitrospirota bacterium
GGGGGGGGGGGGGGGGGGGGGGGGGGGGGGGGGGAAGGGGGGGGGGGGGAGGGGGGGGGGCGGGCCGGGGGGGGGGGGGGGGGGGGGGGGGGGGGGGGGGCCGGTCCGGCCAGGGGGCTCACGCTCATGGGAAGCTCCTTTCGGAAAAGGGGGGGATGGCGAAGAGTGGACAGTCCGGTGCGAGGAGGTCGGCAATATGGTCGACGGAGAGATCGGGGGGCGGGCAGGAGGCGAGCAGGGAGGGATCGACGGCGTAATGGCCCTGCCTTGGAAGAATGGTGGTCACCCGTTCCCGCCAGGCCGACTTGAAGGCAGTCAGAATCCGGATCTTGTCGTCGATGACGACATAGTGGTCTGCCGGGTAGCGCTCCTCGATGTCGGACAGCATCTGCTCCTTGTGGATATAGACCAGAACTTGTCCATCGGCCGCTTCCCACAGTCCGGAGCGTTCGATCTTCCGGGGCTGGAAGACGGCGTCCCCGTCCGAGAGGATGACGGGCTCTCCCCGGCGCCTGAGGGCGGCGATCACCTCCAGGGCCTGGGGGTGGAGGAGGGTGTGGAAGGGGTAGTCGACCATCCAGGAGGACATGCGCAGGAGGCGGGGATCGTGGAGATCCTCCTCCCGATAGATCTGGAGGGCTCCGAGATAGTCGGCATAGCCGATCCTGGACCAGCGCTCGGTCAAGATGGTCCAGTACCGTTCCCGGGCGGGGGGGCCATATTCCTCGTCCAGATGGCGGGCCAGGTCGGACTGGAGCCGGTCATTGTCGAGGAGCGTGTTGTCGACGTCGATCAGAAAGACGATCCCTGGCCGTGGTGGCATCTCCCTCTCCTTTGATCAAGGTTTTCGGGCCGGATCCCCGAAGGGAGAGCCGGGCTCCTCCCAAATCGAGAAGTCCTTGAATTCGAAGGCCGGGGCCACCGTGCAGGTGGCGAGACTGAAGGAGCCGAGAGAGCGTGCCTGCTGCCAGGCACCGGCCGGAACGACCGCCAGGCAATGAGGCGGATCCCTGTCGAGTTCCCAGGACTCGGGAACGCCGTCGCGGCCAAAGGAAAGGAGCAGGGGCGCCCCGCCGATATGGTGCCAGATTTCGCAGGAGGAGATACGGTGCCACCGGGTCTCGATTCCTCCCGGAATCAGAAAGATGATCACCGAAACGGCGGCCCGCACCTGTCCCGTTCCCTTAGACTCCACCTCCTCGAGGGAGCGGTGGATCTCCCGGTAATAGCCTCCTTCGGGATGGGGCCTCAGGGCGTGGAGCCGGATCTGGCGAAGGATTTCTCCGTCTTCCGGCCGCGGCTCCACGCTCACCCCGTCCATCAGAATTTCAGGCAGATCTTGCCGGTAAACTCTTCGTCGGCCAGGGCCTGGAAGGCTTCCGGGGCGGAGGCGAAGGGAATGACACGGTCGATCACTGGCCGAAGATTGTTCTGGACGATCGCGTCCAGCATCTCCTCGAAATGCCTCCGGCTCCCGACGTAGACCCCCTGCATGCGCAGTTGCTTGGCGAGGAGAGGAAAGACCGCGAGTTCGGCCTGGCCGCCGGAGAGAACGCCGATGACCGCCACATGGCCTCCGGGACGGGTGCAGGAAAGGGATCGTCCCAGGGTTCCGGCCCCGCCGACCTCGACGACGTGGTCGACTCCCACCCCGTCCGTCCGGGCCAGAACCTCCTGGTCCCATTCGGGACATGTCCGGTAGTTGATTCCCGTGTCGGCTCCCAGGAGGGAGGCCTTGTCGAGCTTCCGGTCTGAGGAGGAGGTGACGATGACCCGGGCCCCGGCCATCTTGGCGAACTGGAGGGCGAACATGGAGACCCCTCCCGTCCCCTGCACGAGGACGGTCTCTCCGGGCCGGAGCCTTCCCTGGACGAAGAGGGCGTTCCAAGCGGTCACGGCGGCGCAGGGGAGAGTCGACGCCTCCTCGAAGGAGAGGCTCTCCGGGATCCGGACGAGGCCCTCCGCCGGGAGCAGGACCCGCTCCGCGAGCACCCCGTCCCTGTCGCCCCCCAGAGCCATCGCCTGCCGGGGGGGAGGACCGTCGATCCAGTTCTGGTTGAAGATCCCTGCCACCCGGTCTCCGGTCCGGACCCGGGAGACCCCGGGCCCCGTGGCGACGACCGTCCCGGCTCCGTCGGACAGAGGGATGACGGGAAGCCGAAGGTTGGGGTAGTGTCCCCGGAGGATGAGCAGGTCCCGATAGTTCAGGGAGGCCGCGCGAAGCTCCATCACCACCTGTCCGGGGCCCGGGACGGGCTCTTCCCGGGTGGAGGGGCGGAGGGCTTCCGGTGTTCCCGGGTCGCGGATTTCAAAAACTTTCACGGGACGCTCCTTTTGTTTGCCTTGTGGTCAAGGGAAGACTATCGGATTGTGGTGGAGGATTGCAACGGGATTTTGCCGCATCGAGACCTTCTTGTGTTAAAATCGACAGAAGACTGATTTCAGCAGAACCATCATGAAAGGAAGTCCATGCCGGACCAGCCGTTTTCTGTTTTCTTCTTCCGAAGGGCCCTCATCGCGCTCCTGCCCGCGATCTTTTTTCTTCGGCTCCTGTCAGTCCCTGCGACCGCGTCCACGCTTTCCGACCAGCTGGGGATCTCCCTTTTCGATGCCCGGGAGAAGGCTCCGGAGATCTCAGCCCCTGACCTGTCCGGACGCATCCTCCATCTCTCCGACTACCGGGGGAAGGTGGTTCTCCTGAATTTTTGGGCGACATGGTGCGATCCGTGCAAAAAGGAGATTCCGTCCCTGATTTCCCTCGGGAAGAAGCTCTCCGGCCGCCCCTTCGTCGTGGTCAGCGTGGCCATGGACCGCCGCCTTGCCCATATTCCTCCTTTCGTCCGCAAGCTCGGGATCGACTACCCGGTCCTGGAGGGGCGTCGCGGCGAGGTCGATTCCCGCTATTTCGGCCTTGGGCTCCCCCAAAGCTATGTCATTTTGCCTGACGGCACCCTTGTGGGAAGGGTGATTGGAGGACGGGAGTGGGATTCTCCCGCCTTTGTCAATTATTTTCGGTCTCTGACCGGAGGACGGCGCGCTTCGGGACAGAAGGGGGGAAGCCTGTGAGAAGTCTCAGGGTCGGCCTGTTCCAGATCAACGCGGTGGTGGGGGATCTTGAAGGAAACACCGACAAGATCCGCCGCCACCTCAAGTCCGCCTCTTCCCGGAACCTCGACATCGCGGCCTTTCCGGAGCTGGCGATAACGGGATATCCCCCGGAAGACCTCCTTCTGAAGCCGACCTTTCTGGAGAAAAACAGGAAGTCTCTTGCGGATCTCCTCAACGTGGCGCCGGAGATCCTTCTCATCGTGGGCTTCGTGGAACAGGCCGATGACATTTACAACGCCGCGGCCATGATTTACGGCGGGAAGGTCGTGGGAATCCAGCGAAAGCAGTACCTCCCGAACTATGGCGTCTTCGACGAGAACCGCTACTTCCAGTCCGGCAGCTCGAACACCCTGCTTCGCTTCCGGAACGTGACGATCGGGGTGAACATCTGCGAAGATATCTGGTATCCCAAGGGGCCGCTTTACCACCAGACCCTTGACGGAGACGCGGAGGTGATCATCAACCTCTCGGCGTCGCCCTTCCACGCGGGCAAGCGGGAGGTCCGGGAGTCGATGCTCAAGACGCGGGCCGCAGACAACGGAACCTATATCGTGTACACCAATCTGGTGGGAGGGCAGGACGAACTGGTCTTCGACGGCCAGAGTCTCGTGATCGACCCTGAGGGGGAAATCGAGTCGCGGGGAAAGGCCTTCGCGGAGGATGTGGTCATCAGCGAAATCGATGTGGACCGCGTCTTCGGGGTCCGTCTCCACGATCCCCGGCGGCGGAAGGAAAAACAGGCCCGGCTCTATGGCGGCGACTGGGGGCAAAATCCCCTGGAGCGGATCGATCTCGACGGGGACCGTCCCGTCTCCCCGGGGGTTCCACGCCCGCTGGTCAAGGGACCTCTCACCGACCCGCTTTCCCCTGTCCGGGAAATTTACGAGGCCCTGGTGATGGGAGTCCGGGACTATGTGGGGAAGAACGGTCTCACCGATGTCCTGATCGGCATCTCCGGCGGGGTCGATTCCGCCCTTGTGGCGGCGGTGGCCTGCGACGCCCTGGGGCCGTCGCATGTCCACGGCCTTTTCATGCCGTCGGTCTATACCTCCGAAGAGAGCCGGGAGGATGCCCGTCTTCTGGCCTCCGCCCTGGGCTTTTCCCTGGAGACGATCCCGATCGACTCCCTGGTGGCGGAGTTCCTGTCCCGCCTCTCACCCCTATTTGGGGAGCGCGGACCGGACACGACCGAGGAGAACCTCCAGCCCCGGATCCGGGGGATGCTTCTGATGGCGCTCTCGAACAAGTTCGGCCATCTTGTGCTGACCACCGGAAACAAGTCCGAGATGAGCGTCGGCTACATGACCCTTTACGGGGACATGGCCGGCGGGTTCGCCGTTCTCAAGGACGTCCCGAAGACGGTCGTCTACAAGCTCGGCCATCTCCGGAACCATCTGAAGCCGGGGGGGATTCCGGAACGGATCCTGACGCGAAAACCGACGGCGGAGCTCAAGGAGAACCAGTTCGACACCGACAGCCTCCCACCCTACGAGGTCCTCGATCCGATCATGGAGGCCTACGTCGAGGAGGATCTCGGTTATGAAGAGATCGTGGGTCGCGGTTTCGCTCCTTCCGACGTGGCGCGGGTGATCCGTCTGATCGACGGAAGCGAATACAAGCGGCGGCAGTCTCCTCCCGGGGTCAAGATCTCCATGCGGGCCTTCGGGAAGGACTGGAGGCTTCCCATGACCAACCGGTTCAAGGGTGTCTGACATCCCCTGACCCGAAATCGGCCGGAAGGCCGGCAGAAAGAGAGCGCAAGGCGTGTCCACCATTTCCATCGAAGAAGCCATCGAACGCATAAGAAACGGCAAGATGATCATATTGTCCGACGACGAGGATCGCGAAAACGAAGGCGACTTCGTCATCGCCGCCCAATTCGCCACCCCGGAGGCCATCAATTTCATGGCGAAATACGGCCGGGGCCTGATCTGCATCACGCTGACCCAGGAGAAGGCGGAGTCTCTCCACCTCGATCCCATGACCTCCGTCAACGAGGCCTCTTTCGGGACCGACTTCACGATCTCCGTCGATGCCCGGGAGGGAATCTCCACCGGCATTTCCGCCTTCGACCGGGCCCACACGATCCAGCTGATGGTCCGTCCGGAGGCCAGCCCCTCCGACCTGGTCCGTCCGGGACATATCTTTCCGATCCGGGCCAAGCCGGGCGGGGTCCTGAAGCGGGCCGGCCAGACGGAGGGATCGGTCGACCTCTCCCGTCTTGCGGGTCTGATCCCGATGGGGGTCATCTGTGAAATCCTGAACGAAGATGGTACAATGGCGCGTTTTCCCGATCTCCAGAAGGTCTCGGAAGAGCACGGGATTCCGATCGCCACCGTGAGGGACCTGATCGCCTACAGAAAGCGCGAGGAGAAGCTCGTGACCGAGGTGGCCTCCGCCGATCTCCCCACCGAACTCGGCCACTTTCGGGCGGTTGTTTTCGAGGACGTGGTGGGATCCGGTCCCCACATCGCCCTCGTGAAGGGAGAGATCGACCGGGAGGTTCCGACCCTGGTCAGGGTTCACTCGAGCTGCGTCACCGGAGATATCTTCCACTCCCTCCGCTGCGACTGCGGGAGCCAACTCGAGGAGTCACTCCGGATGATCGAAAAGGAGGGGCGCGGCATCCTGCTCTACATGAATCAGGAAGGTCGCGGGATCGGTCTGGCCAACAAGATCAAGGCCTATCGCCTGCAGGAGCAGGGATACGACACCGTGGAGGCGAACCTCAAGCTCGGATTCAAGGAGGACCTGAGGGACTATGGTCTGGGTGCCCAGATCCTGTGCCACCTGGGGGCTTCGAAGCTCCTGCTGATGACCAACAATCCACGAAAGATCGTGGGCCTCGAGGGATACGGGCTCGAAATCGTGTCCAGGGTTCCGATCGAAATTCCCCCTCGGGAGACCAACAAGCGGTACCTTGCGACCAAGCGGGACAAGCTGGGGCATATCCTCAACAAGCTTTGAGAGAAAGGACGGACAGCCGGGTGAAGATCGAGGAGGTGGCTCCGGGAGGGGTCCCCGAACGCGGATTCCGATTTATGGTGGTGGTGGCCCAATACAACAGCCTGGTGACCGACCGGCTTCTGGAGGGGGCTCTCGGGGCCTTCCGTCGTGCGGAAAGCCAGATTCAGACCGTGTCCGTCGTCCGGGTTCCCGGGGCTCTCGAGCTTCCCTTCGCCGTCCGCAAAGCGGTCGATGCGGGGTCCTTCGACGGGGTGCTGGCCCTGGGATGCGTCATCCGGGGGGAAACCGGACACTATGAGGCCGTTGTCTCCGGTGTGACCGCAGGGCTTGGCCAGATCAACGCCGCCGGCCTCGTCCCGGTCGTCTTCGGGATCCTGACCACCGACACCCTCCTTCAGGCCCTCGACCGTGTCGGGGGAAAGACCGGCCACAAGGGGATCGAGGGAGCCGAAACGCTTCTGGCCATGGCGCGTCTTTCGGATTCTCTTTCGGGAGGGCGCAAGCCGTGAACTCCAAGGACCGGCCGGCCTCCTCTCTGGCACCGGGACGGAGAAGGGCCTTGCACGGGGCCAGGACCAAGGTCCTGCAGCGCCTCTTTGCCGACGAGTACGACACATTTTCCCAGGCGGACCCCGTCCTGCGTTCCCTGCTTCACTGGGAGGGAGAGGATGCCCTGGCCAATGCCTTCGCCGACCGGTTGTATGCAGAGATTCTTTTCCGCAAGCCCGAGATCGACGCCCTGATCGAGGATCTGGCGAAGGGATGGAGTCTGGCCCGCCTGACCCGGATCGACCGCAATATCCTTCGGCTGGGCCTTTGCGAGATCCTGTACGATCCGGAAGTTCCCTTCCGGGTTTCGGTCCACGAAGCCCTGGAGCTGGCGCACGAATTTTCGGAGCCGGAGGCGGTGGCCTTCATCAACGGAATTCTCCACGAAGCCGCTGTCCGCCATGCTCCCGGAAAGGGACCCTACGATCCTTCCCCCATGGCGGCCTCCACTTCCCGTCAGGCGGGGAGGAGAGGGGAGTCCGCCAAGTGAGCCGCCCGCCCGATGCCCACGCGAACATGGGCCTCTCGGGGCTCGTACTCTTGTGGGAGCATCCGGTCTTCGGATCCGAAAGACCCCCCCGCATCTTTCTTCAGGAGGTCGGGGAGCAGCTGGGTTCCTCCCTTCTCTGGGTCGATCACTGGTACTCGGGCCTTGTGACAAGGACCCTGGCGCCGTTCTGGCGCGGGGAGCGACGGGAGATCCCTCCCTCCTTCCTTTTCGTTCCCGGGGAGGGACCTTTCCCGGGAGGATTCGTCGTTCTTCCCTTCAGGAGATCGGAAAGTCCGGATCTGGTGCAGCGTCTCTACGAGACGATGGCAGGACTTTCGCTGACCCCGGTGGTGCTCGACAGTGAATCCCTGACACCCGAGATCAAGCCCTTTGTCCAGGAGGTGTCCCGGACCCTTCTGGACCGGAAGGATGTCCGGCTCTATGTGTCGGATCCGGCGACCCATCCCGCCTCCTATGGATGCATGTCCTTCGCAGGAGCCGCCCCTTGATTGACCGATATTGCCGGGCCCCCATGAAGGGGCTCTTCGAGACCGAGCATCGCCTCAAGACCTGGCTCAAGGTCGAACGGGAGGTCACGCGCGTCCTGTCGTCGCGGGGTCTGGTGGATCCCGAGGGGGCCCGCATGGTTCTCGAGACACCCGTCCGGATCGACATCCCCCGGATGGAGACGATCGAGGCGGAAACCCGCCACGACGTCATCGCCTTCCTGACGATGGTCTCCGAGCAGATGCCGGAAAAAGCCCGGGCCGTTCTGCATTTCGGGCTGACCTCAACCGATCTGGTCGACACCGCCCAGAACCTCCTCGTCTCCGATGCGCTCCATATCGTGACCGACGAACTCCATCGTTTCGTGGCGATTCTTGAGCAACAGGCCCGGACTCACCGGAACACGCTCATGGTCGGCCGATCCCACGGGATCCACGGGGAGCCGATCGTCTTCGGAATGAAGTTCCTCTCCTGGTTCTCGGAATTTCGCCGGCATCAGGAGCGGCTCTCGAGGGCCTGGTCAGCGATCCGTGTCGGAAAGCTCTCCGGAGCCATGGGCACCGCCGTGACCATTCCTCCCGACCTCGAGGAGGAAATCCTTGGAGGGTTGGGGCTCGGCGTCGAACCGGCCGCGACCCAGGTCGTGTCCCGGGACCGCCATGCCGAGCTTTTCTCCGTACTGGCGGGCATCGGCTCCTCCCTTGAGCGGATTGCCGTCGAGATCCGCCACCTTCAGCGCACGGAGGTCCAGGAGGCGGAGGAACCGTTCCGTCCTGGCCAGAAGGGCTCCTCCGCCATGCCCCACAAGAGGAATCCCGTCGGATCGGAAAACATCACCGGTCTGGCTCGCCTCCTCCGGTCCTATGCGGGGGCGGCCCTGGAAAACGTGGCCCTCTGGCATGAACGGGACATCAGCCACTCCTCGGTGGAGCGGGTGATCCTTCCGGATGCCTTCTGCCTTGTGGACTACATGCTCGATCGGATGGGAACGATTCTCCGGGATCTGGTGGTCTATCCGGAGCGCATGCGGAGAAACCTCGACGCGACCGGAGGGTTGGTCTACTCGCAGACCGTGCTTCTCGCCCTCGTCAAGAACGGTCTGTCCCGGGAGGAGGCTTACCGGATCGTGCAGGAGGCCGCCATGGAGACCTACCGGGAGGGGGGGCAGTTCCGGGAGCGCCTTCTCCGCCACCCGGACTTTCCGAAGGGGAATGAATGGACGGGATTTCTGGAGCAGGCCTTCGATCCCGCCCGCTTTACTCACAATATCGAGGGGATTTACCGTCGGGTTCTGGGAGAGACTTCCGGGACGGACGAAAGTTCCCGGGCAGGAAAGGTCTGACTGTGCTACAGCCGCCCGACGCGACGCTCTATGAAGGAAAGGCCAAGATTCTTTATGCCACATCCGATCCAAAGGTGGTCATCCAGGAGTTCAAGGACGACCTGACCGCCTTTAACGCCCAGAAAAAAGGGAGCTTCTTCGGGAAGGGAGCCCTGAACTGCCAGATTTCGGCGACCCTCTTCCGCCTTCTGGCGGATCGGGGGGTGCCGGTTCATTTCCGCTCTCTCGAGTCTCCCCGTCGAATGGTCATCGACAAGCTGGAGATGGTCCCGCTGGAGGTCGTGGTCCGGAACCGGGTGGCCGGCTCCCTGGCCAAGAGGCTGGGAATTCCGGAAGGCTCGGAGCTCTCCTTTCCCGTCATCGAATGGTACTACAAGCGGGACGACCTGGGAGATCCCATGGTCAACCGCGACCACATCCGGATCCTCAAGCTGGCCTCCGATGCCGTTCTGGACGAAATCCGCACGCTGGCGCTCCGGACAAACGACATCCTCCTCCCCTTCCTGCGGGAGCGGGAGCTCGTCCTGGTGGACATGAAGCTCGAGTTCGGATGGAACGCCGAGGGATCCCTCGTCCTGGGGGACGAGATCGACGGGGACACCAGCCGGCTGTGGGATGCGACCACCGGCGAAAAATTCGACAAGGACCGCTTCCGGATGGATCTGGGTTCGGTCAAGGAAGGATACGAAAAGATCTACGAAAGGGTGGTGGGCCATGCCGTCGAATCTTGAAAAGACCTCCCGGGTCAGGGTCACCATCCTCGTCCGCATTCGGGAGGGAGTCCTCGATCCTCAGGGCGAGGCGGTGCGCCAGGCCTTGTCGGACATGGGCCACTCCCAGGTGGAGGATGTGCGCATCGGAAAAGTCATCGAGGTGATCCTGCCGTCGGAGCCCGGGATTCCCGAAAAGGCGCGGGAGTGGTGCGAACGCCTGCTTTCCAACCCGGTGGTCGAACGCTACGAAATCGCCAGCGTCGAACCTGTCTAGGGACTTCCGACGAAAGCCTCCGAAACCAGGTCAGGGAAAGGGGGACTGGTGAACGCACCGCCCGGATTCTTCAGGCTGTGGCTCGGCCGGATCTTTTGGGGACTGGTCGTCTCCATTCCCCTGGGGGTCATGGCCCTCGTTCTTCTCATGCTCTCGGCCGAACTCCGCGGCCTCGACCGTGCCCGGACGGGCATCGAAGCCGCCAACAGTCTCCTCTCCTCGGCCATGAAGGCCGGGAAGCCCGAGGCGGTTCCCCTGGCCGTCAGGCAGATGGCCTCGGCGACGGGAACGACCCTCATCCTGTTTCGAAATGACGGGACTCCGGCCTATTCCGATATGAGGGCCCTCGATCGCGTCAAAGCCTACGCGGCGATTCCGGAGGAATGGAAGACCTCTCCCCATACCCCCGATCTCTTTCTCTGGCCTCCATCATCCTTTCCCAGGCCCCTGGTCCATGAAGTCGACCGAATCTTTTCGAACCGATCGGCCCATCTCGTGACCGATTCCAGGGGGCGGGCGAGCCCCCTGGCGATCGGTGGGGGCTATGCCATCTGGACGAAATCCATCCGGAACCATACCACCTGCGCCCGATGTCACGGATTCGACAGGGAGGTTCTCGGCCATTGGGTGGCGGTGGCCTCCGTCTCTTCCGTTGCGAGTCGTCGCGGAACCGTTCTCTGGGGCTTCTGGCCCCTTCCCGGGATCAACCAGCGGATCCTTTTCGGGGGAGCGGCCTCCCTCGCCCTTTTCTCAATCTTCCTGGTGTCACTGGTCGAAACATGGACCCTTCGCCGGGGACTGGCCGGGAAAAAGGGAAAGAAGCCGGCGGGCAAGAAGGGGGCCGATGTGCCGGAGGGTCCGATCTTTGCCCGGGAGTCCCCCTCTTTGCAGGCCGAAGAATCCGAGGAGATGACGGTGTCCCATGAGGGATGGGAGGAGCTTCATCGTCGGCTGGAGACCCTGGACCGCTCGGTCCTGACTCTGGCGGAGGAGATTCCGAGGGCCGGGGTTCTTCCAAAGTCGCACTCCGACGAGACGATCGCCATCCATGCGACGCTGGGGGAGATGCTCTCCGACTGGAGCGATCGATTCGAGCAGGCCCTGCAGGAGCTCGGTGCCCACCCGGCACTGGCCACCGACCCCCTGCTGCTTCGGTATCTCGAGAAGGCCCGGGAGTTTCGGGCCCAGGCGGTTTCCTTTGCCGACATGGCCTCCCGGGAAACCGAGGAAAAAACATCCGGGCTTCTCAAGGCTCCCTTTTTCGAATCCCTCTCCGACGAGCAGAAGGACTGGACGGATCGCCTGAGATCAGTCCTGGGGCACCTCCATGCCGAGATCCGGGCCATGGAGGGAATCAGCAGGACGGGTCTCGCCCGGACGGAGCCCCCCAAGGGGACCGCCGAAAACGGGAAGGGCGGCTCTGGGGGGTAGGATTGTCCGGACGGCCCTTGCGGCAAATTGGGAGGGGCGTCGATCGACGATTCGAAGGTTGAAATGAATGCGGGAAGGAACGGGGTGGAAGGGCTTCTTCCACCCCGTTTCAGTCTGTCGAAGGAGAATGGACGGGCTATGAATTTCCAGGGGGGGGCAGGAGCCCCTTTTCTTCTTTTTCATTGCGGGACAGGCTCCAGGCTGACCCCCGCTGCGAAGGACTTTCTCGCGGGGATGATGGCGGAGATCGAACCCTATCTCCTGGAGGGCGAGGGAGCCCTTGAGCTTGCGGTCCGATGCGTGGACCGCCTGGAAGACTCCGGGCTCTTCAATGCGGGGAAGGGTGCGATCTCCCAGTCGGATGGGGTCGTCCGCCGGGATGCGGGAGGAATGGACGGAAAAAGTCTGGATGCCCTGGGGATCAGCCAGGTTCGGGGGATCCCGTCCATGGCCCGGCTCGTGGCCTCACTCATGGGGCAGAGCGCCCATGTCCATCTGTCGGGAGCGATGGTCGAGCGATGGGCCGGGCGCCATGGTTGGACGCTGGACCTCCCGGAAGAGGAGCGCGATCCGACCCTTTGTTGGGAAAAATCCCCGGGGCTTGCAGGTGAGGGAACGGTCGGCTGCGTGGTCCGGGACCGACAGCGGGATCTTGCGGCCGTCACCTCGACGGGGGGGATCGGCCGGATGTGGCCAGGGCGGGTGGGAGACAGTCCGATCGTGGGAGGAGGATTCTACGCCGACAACGAGCGGGGGGCCATCTCCATGACCGGTGTGGGGGAGTCGATCCTGAAGGCCGGTGGGGGTGGATCCCTCATCGCCCTCCTGGCGGGCGCCTCCGACGAGAATCGCGACCGGATCCTTTCGGAGTTCCTTGACCGCATCCGGACACGATTCAAAGGGGAAGCCGGATGTGTCGGCATAGACCGGGTGGGACGCCCCTTTGCCTCCCATTCCTCTCGTCACATGGTCCACGGCTTTCTTCGACAGGGACGCCATCATGTGAGCGACCAGGGATCAGGCTATGGGGATCTCTTCTGACCCGTTCGGGGAAAGGCGTTGTTTTGGGGCCGGCTGGGACTTTATAATGAAGAGAGCTGCGATTCGGTGTCTCTCCCGCAAGCGAGGGGCCCTGAGAAATTCATCATATTCCAGGAGACGACCCCATGCCCCATCCCTTTTTCGATTATGATCCCGCCGAAGATATTGATATTCCCTATGCCCAGCTGAAGACAGACGGTCCCGAATGCCCTTTTTGCGGAGAAGCGACCATGCTTGTCGACGGTGACTTCGTCTGCCTCGAGTGCAACGGGGGCTGGTATGGCCCTGAGGTGGGCTGACATACTCCGATTTGAGGCCGACAGGCTTGACTTGTCCTATATTCCTGCGTAACATCCATGGTCGTGAGGCCCCGGTTTCTTTCGGGGCCCTTTCCTTTGTGAAATTCCCGAAGAATCAAAACAATTTGCCCCCGTAGCTCAGGTGGACAGAGCAGAGGTTTCCTAAACCTTTGGCCGGGTGTTCAAATCACCCCGGGGGCACCATCTACCTCCTTAAAAAATAACCAGTCAAGTTAATTTAGCGAAATTATTATGTTTCACTGTGTGACCTTGTGTGATCTATTTTAGCCTCATTTTCTCGCCCTGACTACACCAAAATTACACCATGAAATTTCGCTTAAAAATCTATGTTTTAGACATTTTGGACTATATATGTTTTTTTGTTGCCCCATAAAATGGAATTTGACATTCAAGATTTATGAGTATAACTTGTAAGAAATTGATCGAATATGTAAATATATATCGATCATGGGGTTAGTCGGATAAGCCGAGCCTATTCGGCCTGGGAATGCATTGGGAGCTATTACCCTTCCGTAGGACCCCCCCTGTCAGAGAATCTTCTGGCCGGTCAAGGACCAAACACCATTACCCGATACTAGTAGTTGGTTTCATAAGAACATGAACGTATCAAGCTGATTCGTTTTCGAAATCGAAATTGCGCCAGCGGTGGACAACCGGATC
>JAKADN010000053.1 GCA_021820445.1 Nitrospirota bacterium
GGGAGACCGGCACCGGCAAGGAGGTCTTCTCCCGGACGGTCCACCGGCTGAGCCAGAGCGCCGACGGTCCCTTCGTCCCGGTCAACTGCGGGGCGATTCCCCCGACCCTGGCGGAGAGCCTGCTCTTCGGCCATGAGAAAGGGAGCTTCACCGGAGCGAATTCCCGGCAGAAGGGGCATTTCGAGGAGGCGTCGGGGGGGACGATCTTTTTAGACGAGATCGGGGATCTGCCGCTACCGATCCAGGTCAAGCTTCTGAGGGTTTTACAGGAAAGGGCTTTCTCCCGTGTCGGTTCCCACGAGGAGATTCCCCTCTCCTGCCGGATCGTGGCCGCCTCCAACAAGGATCTCAAGCGCGAGGTCCGGGAGGGACGCTTCCGGCAGGATCTCTACTACCGGCTCGAAGGAGTCGCGGTTTCCATTCCGTCCCTTCGGGAGCGGACCGAGGACATTCTTCCCCTGGCACAATTCCTGGCCACGAAGATTGCCCGGAGAATGGGTCTGATCGCGAAGGACTTCTCGACGGGGGCCGAGCGGCTGATCGCCACCCATCCGTGGACCGGCAATGTCCGGGAGCTGTCGAATGCGGTGCACCGGGCGGTGGTGGTCTCCCGCCACATTGAGATCCTTCCCGAGGATCTGGGTGTCGGTCTGACCCTCGACCGGCCAGGGGGAACCCTCCGGGAGCGGCGCGAGCGCCACGAACGGGAGGTCCTTTACGCCTGCCTCTCCCGGAACGGCGGAAACGTCGGAAAGGTCGCCGACGAACTCGGCATCTCCCGCCCCTCCGTCTACAACATGATGCGAAAGTATGCCCTCGACGGGGTCTGATCCCGTCCTTCCTTCCCCTTCTTTTCTCTTCAGGCCCCGACACAGGACCGTCGCAATCCGGCTCAGGGGGAGAGGCGTGCCGCGAACCACCGGGCGGTCCGCTCAAGTCCTTCCCGGAAATAGACCTTCGGCTCGTAGCCAAGGACGTTTTTGGCCTTGGTGATGTCCGCCAGCGAGGCGGCCGGATCCCCGGCCCGGGGCGGGTTGTGGCGAATCTCCGGTCGGACCCCAAGGATCTCGGACAGCGTGTTCACTAGGTCGAGAATGCTGTAGCTCGCCCCGCATCCCACATTGTAGGCCTCCCCGATCCCCGACGACGTCTCCATGGCCAGAAGATTCGCCGACACGGCATTGTCCACGAAGGTGAAGTCCCGCGACTGCTCCCCCGTTCCGTTGATCGTCACCGGCTGGCCCGTGAGAATGGCCCGGATGAAGCGGGGAATCACGGCCGCGTATTCGGAGTCGGGATCCTGGTAGGGGCCGAAGATGTTGAAGTAACGGAGGGTCACCGTCTCGAGGCCGAAGGTCTTGGTGAAGATCTTTCCGAAGAATTCCTGGGAGAGCTTGCTCAGGGCGTAAGGCGAGAGGGGGGAGGGCATCAGGGTCTCGACGCGCGGCATTCCCGGCGTATCCCCGTAGACGGAGGAGGAGCCGGCGATGACCACCCGGCGTACCCCCGCCTCCCGGGCCTTCCACAGGAGGTTCAGGGTGCCGTTGACGTTTGCGGTCTGGGTCTCGAAGGGGTCGGCGATCGACCGGGGAACCGATCCCACGGCCGCCTGGTGGTAGACGTGGGTCACTCCGACAAGGGCGCTCTCCAGGATCTTCATGTCCCGGAGGTCTCCCCGGACCACCTCCACCCGGCCGGCGAGGTCGTCGAGGTTCGCGTCCTTTCCCGTCGAAAAGTTGTCGAAAATCCGGACGCTTTTTCCCTGGGCGACAAGCGCCCGGGCGATGTGGCTTCCGATGAAGCCCGCCCCTCCCGTTACCAGTATGGACATGCGCTATCCTTCTTCAAAGATGTCGGTCGTAATGGAGGAGTCCGTTCAAATTCTAGATGGCATGGGCCATGGGGGGCGTTTTGGATCCGGCCTCGGGAAGGTCCGCTTCGACCGGGTTCATGGAGGCCCAGGCAAAGACGCGGGGATCGGTCGCCATGAGGCAGGTCATGTTGTGCGACAGCAAGAGGGGTTTGAGGAGGTAGGGAGGGACAGGCTTCCCGTCGGCCTTCCACGATCCGTTCTTCCCCGCCCCCATCCGGAGCCAGTTCACGGGGATCCCCCATTTTTTGTGGAAGGCGTCCGATTCCTCTCCTCCCAGAAAGCGCAGGCATTCCGACTCGTAGTAGACGGCGTTCAGGACGAGAAGGCCGCTGGTGATCCTTCGGAGGCTCTCGAGCATCTCCGACGTGGCCGGATCGGAGGAGAGGGCCAGGACGAGGTTCATCGACCCCACATTGGAAAGCGTCTCGAGAAAGAAGCGCTCGAAGGAGGTGCCGGGCTCGGGAGAGAGGCAACGGATGGCGGGAGATGGGTTCATGGTCGTCGCTCCTTGACTTTGGCCGGATCCCCAACCGGGGCCGGAAAACATCCTGCATGTCGCCTGTATATCGCTTGATGAATCATGAATTGCCGTCGTATCAGGGGTGGTGATTTTAAAGGGTTCCGGCCTCAGGCCATCAGATCCTGGACAAGTTAAAGCATATGCCGTGCCAAAGAGGAATCGACAGGTGTGTCGTTTAGTGGAATTCATTGGAAAGATTGAGGATTATGGATTCTTAGGACGTGAGCTTCCCGGGGATCGGTTCAATCTTTAGGAGGGGGATCCAGCGGATTCCGTTTTTTAAACGAAAGCGATCTGTCAGTCTTTTTTACACGAACGGAGAATAAACCTTTTAAGTATTTGCTGGAACATTATATCCATGTTTTTAATTTTTTTGATCCCCGTTTTCTTCCTTTCTCATTTTGTAGGACGGATCGGGAGGTCGATTCCGGGTCCAGGGAGTCGTTCCGGAAAGCGGCCCGGATGTGTCGGAGAAGAAAGCCAAACATTTGACCTGTCCCTCTTTTTAAATTAAGATCAGTACACTGATCTTAATTTAAAAAGAGGGGACACCATGTTGACGATTTCCGAAAAAGAAGTCCTTCACAGGCTCGAATTCGACAATCCATGGTGGGTAAACAGCACCGGGATCGACAGATATTATGCCAATTTCAAGAGAAGACTCTACTTCGCTCCCCTTTTCCGGTTTATCCGGGACAGCCCGGCCAATCGCGCTTTGGTTCTTATGGGTTCCCGGAGAGTGGGCAAGACCGTTCTGGTCTATCATACGATCCAGGCGCTTCTTGAGTCAGGAATCTCCGGGACCTCCATCCTCTATGTTTCCCTGGAAACCCCCCTATACAGCGGAATGGCCCTCGAAAAAATTTTAGGAATCTTCCAAAAGCGGTTCGATCACAAAAGAGAGGCCTCCCTCTATGTTTTCTTCGACGAGGTGCAATACTTGCGGGATTGGGAAATTCATCTGAAATCGCTGGTGGATTCCTATCCGGCCTGTCGTTTTGTCGTCACCGGTTCCGCTGCTGCCGCTTTGAAGCTTAAGAGCCGTGAGTCCGGAGCGGGGCGGTTTACGGATTTTCTTCTCCCTCCCCTGACATTTTCGGAATATCTCGAATTCATATCCCGGAAAGATGAACTTGTCCAGAATTCCGGGGGATCCACGTCGAACATCACCGAACTGAACAGGGAATTTTGCAATTATCTGAATTTCGGGGGATACCCCGAAGCGGTCTTTTCAGACTCTGTCCAGCAGGATCTCAATCGATTCATCAAGAGCGACATCATCGACAAGGTCCTTCTCAGAGATTTGCCCAGCCTGTACGGAATCAGCGATATCCAGGAGCTGAACCGACTTTTCGCCACCCTGGCCTACAATACCGGCAAGGAACTCTCCATCGAAAATCTGGCCGCAGACTCGGGGGTTGCCAAGAACACCATCCGGCGGTATCTGGAATATCTGGAAGCGGCCTTCCTGATCCGGCGCATCAACAGAATCGACCTCAATGCCAGGCATTTCAAACGGGTGACCTCGTTCAAGGTTTACCTGACGAATCCGTCCATGCGGTCGGCGTTGTTCGGCCCGCTCGATCCGGACAGTCCGTTCATGGGACATCTGGTGGAAACGGCGATCTTCAGCCAATGGCTCCATCATCCCGGGATCGACCATTTGTCCTTTGCGCGATGGTCATCGGGAGAAATCGATCTCGTCTTCGTGTCCCCGATGACCCAAAAGCCGGACTGGATTGTCGAAGTGAAATGGTCCGACCGGGCTTTCGATGACCACAGGGAATTGGACAACTGTATCGAATTCAAAAACCACAATAAACTCGGTGACGAAAAAATCCTTGTCACAACGAAGACCGTTTCGGGGGTGATCGCGTATAAAAATGCCGTCCTCGATTTTGTTCCGAGCAGTCTCTATGCCTATGTTGTGGGAGAGAGGAGCCTGTCTTTGAAAAATCTGTTTTCCCGGTCAGTCGACATTCCGAGGGGAGAGAGAGAAGAAGCCTGAGGGCGGTTCAGTGAACGGACTCAGAGGGATTCCTGAGGATCTCAGGAGGGAGAAGCCCCGGGCCCCGGTTGTTCCGGAAGCCCGGGAGCGCTCTTCTGCCCCGAATCCTGCCGGGGTCCTACAGGGAGACGATGGACGGGTGGCTCGTGCCCTTGAAGACGTTCCGGGTGTCCACGATGAGGGGGACCGCCCCGAGGAGGGTCTTGTAGTCCACCTTCGTGTGGTTGGTGATCACCACGGCGCAGTCGAATTTCTTCAGGGCTTCGGGCTTGGAGATGTCCACTGAGGAAAGCGTCTCCGCGCCCCATTTCAGGGTCGGGAAGTAGGGGTCGGAATAGGAGAGCACTGCCCCGGACTTTTCGAGAAGGGCCATGACGTCGAGGGCCGGGGACTCCCGGAGATCGTTCACGTCTTTTTTGTAGGCCACGCCCACCACGAGGATTTTGGCGTTCTTGAGGCACTTGGTCTGTTCGTTCAGGCCGTAGGCCACCCGGTTCACGACATGGTGGGGCATGGAGCCGTTGACCACGCCGGCCAGTTCGATGAAGCGGGCCTCGAATCCGGTCTGCCGGGCCTTCCAGGAGAGGTAGTGGGGGTCGATGGGGATGCAGTGGCCCCCGAGGCCCGGGCCCGGGTAGAAGGGCATGAAGCCGAAGGGCTTGGTCGCCGCCGCCTCGATGATCTCCCAGATGTTCAGGTTCAGGTTGTGGCTCATGAGGGCCAGCTCGTTCACCAGGCCGATGTTGACGCTCCGGAAGGTGTTCTCGAGGAGCTTCACCATCTCCGCCGACTCGGTGGAGGTGACCGGCATCACCCGGTCCACGATCGAACCATAAAGAAGAGAGGCCAGGCGCGTGCACTCGGGGGTGATGCCGCCCACCACCTTGGGGGTGTTCACGATGTTGAAGACGGGATTGCCCGGGTCGACCC
The DNA here is from genome assembly GCA_021820445.1 of Nitrospirota bacterium. Classification (GTDB taxonomy): domain Bacteria; phylum Nitrospirota; class Leptospirillia; order Leptospirillales; family Leptospirillaceae; genus UBA4572. Next base: position 5,332 of record JAKADN010000053.1, read on the forward strand.
GCTCGGGGGAGAAGGCCAGGAAGAAGTCCTTGCCGACCTTGAAGGCCCCCTCCGCCTCCAGGGCGGGGAGCATCACCTCCCGGGTCGTGCCCGGGTAGGTGGTGCTTTCCAGAATGATCAGCTGGCCGTTCGGGTTTCGGTTGGCCACCAGGTTGTCGAGGGCCGAGACAATGTAGGAGATGTCCGGATCCTTGGTCTTTCGAAGCGGCGTGGGCACGCAGATCGAGACGGTGTCGGCGGTTGCGAGGCGGGAAAAGTCGGTGGTCGCGACCAGGGTCCCCTTCTTCACGCACTCGGACAGCTCCGGGGTGGGGACGTCGGGGATGTAGGAGATTCCCCGGTTGATCTGGTCGACCCGGGGGGCATCGAGATCGAAGGCCACTACCCGGAAGCCTTTTTTCGCGAACTCGAGGGCCAGAGGAAGACCCACGTATCCGCAGCCGATGATGCCGACGACCGCTTCGCGGCTCAGGATTTTCTTTTCGATTGACATGAACGACTCCACTTTTTTTTGAGGGTATCGGTTATTCGACCGTCACGGATTTGGCGAGATTGCGCGGACGGTCCACATTTTGTCCCCGGGCGCAGGCCGTGTGATAGGCCAGAAGCTGCAGGGGAACGGAGGACAGGATCGGGAAGAAAACCGGCGAACAGTCCGGCAGGGAGAGTTCGGTGGCGACCACCGGGGCCATTTCGGAAAAAGCGGACTCCGAAGAGATCCCCGTGAGCCGGGCCCCCCGGGCCAGCGTTTCCTGCATGTTGCTCACCATCTTGGGAAGAAGGCGGGCATCGGGAGAGATGAGGGAGATCACCGGCGTTCCCTGGTCCACGAGCGCCAGGGGGCCGTGCTTGAGCTCGCCACCGGGGTAGCCTTCGGCGTGGATGTAGGTGATCTCCTTGAATTTGAGCGCCCCCTCGAGGGCCAGGGGATAGTCCCCTCCCCGCCCGAGAAAGAGGACGATGGGGGCGTCCGCCAGATCGGCCGCCAGGGCCATGATCGAGGAGGAGAGGGAGAGGCTCTTGTCGAGCAGCCGGGGAAGACTTAAAAACTCCGAAAGAAGGGCCTGATAGGAGAGGCCGGTTTTTTCCCGGAGCCGCTCCTCGGGGGCCAGATGGATCGCTAGAAGCGTCAGCAGCGCGATCTGGGAAAGGAAGGTCTTGGTGGCGGCCACGCCGAACTCCGGCCCCGCCTCGAGAAAGAGGACGGCGTCGGATTCGCGTGCGATGGTGCTCCCGGGGACGTTGACCAGCGCCAGCGTCGGCACTCCGGCCTCCCGGGCCATCCGGACCGCGGCCAGGGTGTCGGCGGTCTCCCCCGACTGGGTGAGCGCCACGAGAAGATCGGATTCCGGGTCGAGGATCGGGTCCCGGTAGCGGAACTCGGAGGCGATCTCCACCTCGACGGGGAGGCCGGCCAGACCCTCCATGCGATACTTTCCGAGAAGGCCCGCGTGGTAGGAGGTGCCGCAGCCGACGATCCGGAGGCGGCGGGCCCCCGAGAGGACCTTCTCCACCTTCGGCGGCAGATGGACCGTGAGACCTCCGGGGCCCGAGGCGATCTTTCCGGCGAGAAGCTCGGACAGGACCCGGGGCTGCTCGCAGATCTCCTTGACCATGTAGTGGGGGTACTCGCCCTTGCCGTGCTCCTCGGTCCGGCTCCGGCCGATCCGGGCGGCCTCCCTCTTTCGGCCGCTCGAGAGGCAATAGATCTCGAAGGCGCCGGTAGGCTCCGCCGTCAGGAGGTCGTCGGGCTCGAGAAAGACGGTGGAGGCCACTTCGCCGGGAAAGGCGGTGACGTCGGAGGCGACGAAGACCCCGTGGTCGCAGAGACCCACGACGAGGGGGGCTCCCCGGTGGACGGCGACCAGGGGATGAACCGGATCCGAATGGAGGATCAGAAAGGAATAGGATCCTTCCAGGCGGTGGAGGACCGAGCGGACCGCATCCGCCAGGGAAAGGCCTCCGGAGGAGATTGCCCGGTTGACGAGACGGACGATGGTTTCGGTGTCGGTGTCGGAGGCGAAGACCTCTCCCTGGGCTTCGAGCTCCTCGCGAAGGACCCGGGAGTTCTCGACGATCCCGTTGTGGACGATCAGGAGAGGACCTGCGGCATGGGGATGGGCGTTCCGTTCGGAGGGGATCCCGTGGGTCGCCCAGCGGGTATGGCCGAGACCGGTGGTGCCGGAGGCCATCGTGCGGCTTCCGATTCTCTCCCGGAGCTCCCGGGTCGCTCCGACCGATTTGACGATCGTGGTCCCTTTCGGGCCCAGGACCGCCACTCCGGCGGAGTCGTAGCCGCGGTATTCGAGCTGTTCGAGTCCGTCCAGAAGAAAGGGAAGAGCCGGCTTTTTTCCGGTGTATCCGACGATTCCGCACATGGTCCGATCCTCCTTGTTAGATGTGCCGCAACTCTCTTTGCATTTGTCATGCCAATTTTAGGATTCCGGGAAGGAGACGAATTCCGGCGAGACCGGTGAGGTGGGCAATCAAGGAGGATCGGGTCGGGAAGAAGTGAAAAGCACGACAGGATGCGTTTTGTCTTGAAAGATAAAATGATTCGATGAAAGGGGAACGAGAGGTGTCAGGACTTTTTACAACAGGATGGATATATTGGATTAAGTATTGAATATGGAAGCATTACAACCGATTATTTTTTGGAGATCCTTTTCCGGTCCATCGGAGGGGATAGAATGTTTAAGTGTTCATGAAGCAATACATTATAATGATTTAAAGTCTATGGATTTCCCCGTTCGGAGGGAGCCGGTCTACGGAGGATCGGGCCGGATGGATCCGACAGCATTCCGGAATCGTTGACTTTTCCGGGAGGATCTCCAATAATGCACGGCTTCCGCAGAAGGGCAGACCCGCCCACCCAATGGGAAGGATCAGAAAAAAAGCATGAAAAATGGATCTCTCCACGACAGCTTCTTCAAGGGGGCCCTCGGCAATCCCGCGGTCATGGCCCAGGTCCTGCGGGGACTTCTACCGGAGGAATACACCGCGCGGATGGACTTCGACCATCTGGTTTTTCTCCCGGGAGAGTCGGTGAGGGAGGGGTTGGGCGCCAACCGCATGGATCTGGTCTTTTCCGTTCCGCTGGGCGGGACGGAGATCCTTCTGTCGGTCATTCTGGAGCACAAAAGCCGTCCGGATCCCCGGGTCCACTTTCAGTTGCTCCAGTACGTCCTTGCCCTGTGGAACCGGTCTCTGCGCAATGGCCAGCCCCCTCGACCGGTTCTTCCCGTTCTCTTCTATCACGGGAAGGAGCCCTGGACAATCCCGCCGGGACTTTCGGATCTTCTCGGAACGCCACGGGACATCCAAAAAGGAGTTCCGGATTTTACGCTTGTGGCGGTCGATCTGGCCTCCTATTCGGATCAGGAGATCCTGAGACGGGTGGAAGATCTGGCCACGACCGCTCTTCTCCTGTCGATGAAGCACATCTTCGAGGGACCGGAACCTGTCTTTTCTTCCATTTTCAGGACCTCCGGGAAGCGGGAGGATCTCTATGCTATACTTAGGCCTGTGATCGGATTGCTCTTCGATTATGTCTTCGGAGTTCACGGTCTTTCGGATCCCGGGAGGATCCGGCAGATTCTGACTCCGATTATCCTGGAGGCGGACTTGCCCAATATCATGGATTTACTCATGGAAGAAGGGATCCAGAAGGGTCGGGAAGAAGGGATCCAGAAGGGCCGGGAAGAGATGATCCGTAAACTTTTGGAGGGGGGAGCGATGACGCCCGAGCAGATCGCCTCGGTGCTCGACATCGATCTCGCGCTTGTCCGACGTTTGTCCGGAAAAGGATGACCAACCCGGAGTCCGCGATTTCACCTCCGCCCTGATAGTCCGATTTTCTCCAAGCACCTTTTCTTCACGACCGAAAGTCGCTCCTCCCCCCTCCGTGGGACCGTCATCTCCCGCAGTTCCTTCCCGACTATTCCTTTTTCGGCCCGTTCAGGCCAAAAAAACCATATCAGGACACGTCGTCCGGATCCTTCGGCAGGGAGGTGAACTTTCCCGCGAGCTTGTGCTTCTTGATGAAGAGGTAGACGGAGGGCTTCGAAATGTCCAGTTCGTGGGCCACCGCGGCCACGTTCCCGTTGTGGCGCACCAGACTCTCCAGAACGACCTCCTTTTCGAAGATCTCCCGGATTTCATTGAGGGTCGGCTTGGCCTGGGAGCTTTTCTCGAGGGGAAGCCCCACATCCTCCTCCCGGATTTCGGGGCCGTCGGCGACGACCGCCGCCCGGTAGATAACGTTGTGGAGCTCCCGGGCGTTTCCAGGCCAGGAATAGCTCTGGAGGGCGGCCGCCGCCCCCGCTCCGATGGACTTTTCGGGGAGCTTGTTGGCCAGGCAGATCTTCTTGAGAAAGTATTCCGCCATGGGCAGGATGTCGGAGATCCGGCTCCGGAGCGGAGGGATCTCAAGGGTGAGCCCGTTGATCCGGTAGTAGAGATCCTCCCGGAAGTGTCCCTTCCGGACCTCGTCTGTCAGGTTCCGGTTGGTGGCGCAGACCACCCGGGCCTCGAAGGGAAGCTCCCGGGAGGCACCGACCCGGGTGAAGGTCCGCTCCTGGAGGACCCGGAGGAGCTTGACCTGGAGGGAGGGGGACAGCTCCCCGATCTCGTCTAAAAAAAGGGTCCCCTTTCCGGCCGCTTCGAGATAGCCGGCGGCCTGGGCGACCGCTCCGGAAAAGGCCCCCTTCTCGTGGCCGAAGAAGAGGCTTTCGGCCAAGTCCTGGGGGATCGCCCCGCAGTTGACCGGTACGAAAGGGGCGTTGGGATGGCCGCCCACCTCGTGGCACAGGCGGGCGTACATTTCCTTGCCCACTCCCGTTTCTCCCAGAAGTAGGATGGGAAGTCCCGAGGGCGCCACCATCCGGAGCTTTCGCACGATCTCCCCGATCTCGGGGCTCCGGCTGGGGAAGAACCAGTCGGGGAAGCGGGTCTCCTCCGATTTTTCCGGCTTTTCCTTGCTGTCGAGGGCGTCGGAGAACCAGTCGATCATGCCGTCGAAGAACTCGGCGGGGGCAAACTCGATGAAGGAGGACCAGCTGTTCCGGAGAAGGCGTTCCACGACCTGGTTGTCGAGAAAGAAGGTTTCGCGAGGGAACTCGGCGGTGGTTCCGGAGGGGGTCGGTCCGAGGAAGGGCGAGGGCTGGTTGATCTCGAGCATCTTGAGGACGATGGGGTGGTCGGGGGCGAAACGCAGCAGGAACTCGGCGAACCGCCGGAGGTTCTCCCGCTCGATCCAGTTGAAGTGGACCGCGAACCCGGTGTCGTCCTTGCGGGCGATGAGCCCCCAGGTCTCGACCGGTTCGATCCCGGCGATCCGCTGGTCCTCGTCCCCGTCGATCCGGAGCCGGACCCATCCCGAAAAATCCACACGCCGGGCCGGTTCGATGAAGCAGCCGGTTAGGGAGAGATTCTTGAGGAGTCCCTTCCGATAACCCCCGGTCGGGCCCCGGAAGAGCACCGAGACATCGAGCGGCAAGCGGTCGAATTTTCTCACGGAAATCCGGTCCTTTCCCTTTCTGTCCTTCTCCGTCGCGGAGTTCGGATCATGCGTTCGGTCGACCCTTTTCGGAGACTCATTATATGTGTTTTATCCGATCATTTCCAGATAATTTATCCTGGACAAAATCGGGGGGATTTCTTTTTATGGCCTGGATTTTGCTTGGGTGACCTTATTCTGTTCCAAGGATTTCGGTTCAGGGGATTTGAAGGTCGGAAGAGACCCAAAATGAGGAGAGATAGATGAAGGTCGATGTACTGGTGGTGGGGGCGGGGTTCGCGGGTTCGGTGGTGGCGGAGCGGATGGCCGCGGCCGGACGTCAGGTTCTGGTAATGGACCGGCGGGAGCATATCGGAGGCAACGCCTTCGACGAGGCGGACAGCCGGGGGATCCTGATCCACCGGTACGGCCCCCACATCTTCCACACCAATTCCAAGGAGGTCTTCGACTATCTCTCCCGCTTCACCGGATGGCGCCCCTACGAGCACCGGGTGCTGGCCTCCGTGGACGGGCAGCTCCTTCCCATCCCCATCAACCTCGACACGGTGAACCGGCTCTACGGCCTCTCCTTGGATGAAGAAGGGCTCAAGGCCTATTTCGAGAAGGTCCGGGATCCGCGGTCCGAGATCAGGACGAGCGAGGATGTGATCGTGAACACCGTGGGATGGGATCTCTACCGGAAGTTCTACCAAGGGTACACGCGCAAGCAGTGGGGGCTCGATCCCTCGGAGCTCTTCGCGAGCGTGGCCTCCCGGGTTCCGGTGCGGACCAACCGTGACGACCGGTACTTCACCGACACCTACCAGGCGATGCCCTCCGAAGGGTACACGGCGATGTTCGCCCGGATGCTGGACAATCCGAAGATCACGCTGGCGCTTGGGGAGGACTTCCGGGATCTCCGGGAAAGGCTCGAGGCCCGGCACATCGTCTATACCGGTCCCATCGACGAGTACTTCGACTGCTGCTACGGGAAGCTCCCCTACCGGAGCCTCACCTTCGAGCACGAACAGATTCCGGGGGTGAAACAGTTCCAGCCGGTGGGGACGGTGAACTATCCGAACGACCACGCCTACACCCGGATCACGGAGTTCCGGCACCTGACGGGACAGGAGCACCCGGACACCGCGATCGTCCGGGAGTATCCGCAGGCCTCGGGGGATCCGTACTACCCGATTCCCCGGCCGGAGAACGATCTCCTCTACAAGAAGTACCGGGAGCTGTCGGAGAAGGAGACGGGGGTGAGCTTCGTCGGGCGCCTCGCGCAGTACCGGTACTACAACATGGACCAGGTGGTGGGGGCGGCGCTGTCGTCGGCCCGGGGCATCCTCGAAGGAGTCGCCTGAAGGATTCGGGTTCCGGTCACGGCCGGTAGGATTCACTGACAAAAAAAGGATGTGAACGATGTTGGCGCTCGTGCCGGACGAAAAAATGGAACGGTCTGTCCTGGATCGGTTCCTGATGCTTCATATCCGGGACATTTCAGGCGGAGAGGAAGACCTTCCCGACAATCAGGGGGACGGGATCTCCCGGGATTTCTTCGATTCCCAAGGCGGAAAAGCCGGATGTCCGTCTCTCCGGGATGGCCCCTGAACCCCGGAGCGGTTCAGAAAAAGATCCCGGCGGGAAGAGCTGTGAATTCCCGCCCGAATTGACGCCAAACTCGTCACGAGATTTTAGCAGAGTCGACCCCCTCGATCTTCGGAAAAAGTCGGCGATCGCATCAACCGGAACCACGCAGGGAGAGGGAAACCTTCTTTCTTCTTCGCCAGCTGTTCAGCCGGATCCCCCTCCTAAATGGATGTGAAGCTTGATTGAATGTTATTTTGATCGGCGATACTATAGTCATAGTTTTTTTGATTTTTATGGAAGAAAGGATTTGACTTGAAGACATCTATGGAAATGAAAGAACTTTACGCAAAAGATTATTTCACTTGGACCCAGGAAATGGTTCGGGCTCTTTCAGAGCATCGGATAGAAGATATTGATTTCGAAAATTTGGCGGAGGAGGTCAGCGACTTGGGAAAGGCCGAAAAACGGGCCCTCAAAAGTCAATTCGAGCGGTTGGTCGCACATCTTCTCAAGTGGGCATACACCGACAAAAAAGGACACGAAACGAGTTGGTCTGCATCGATCAGTGAATCACGGGAGCGAATTCTCGAACTTTTGGAAGAAAATCCGGGGCTTAAGCCTCTCTCGCAAGACCTCTTTGCAACCGCCTACCGCCAGGGAGTCCTATGGGCCATGAAAGACACGAACCAGGATGTTTTTCCGGAGAAATGTCCCTGGACGATCGCGCAGGCGATGGATTCAACATTCTTTCCGGACTAGGGTCCGTCGAAGACAAAGACCACCCGCTTCCGTCCTGGCTCGTGACAAGCACTCTCTTTTCAGCAGTTCCTCAGATTGG
>JAKADN010000054.1 GCA_021820445.1 Nitrospirota bacterium
TTCAGGTCGACCAGATTGTCGCCGACCTGCTGGGGAACGATCTGGACATTTTTGAAGAAGTTCAGGTTGTTGAGGTTCCGGTAGGAGTCCTGAAGGGCCTGGGTATCCATGATTCCCGACTCCTGGACCCCGAGGACGCGCCGGATCACCTTGTCCCCGGTCAGCTCGTTTCCGGCGATGTTGATCTTCCGGATATGGACCAGCCCCCCCTCGGTGATCAGGAAGGTCAGGCTGACGGTTTTTTTCCGGATGTTGGGAACGATCTGGGGGGTGACGATGGCAAAGGCATAGCCCTTGTGGCCGTATTTCTTCGTCAGGTTGTTGATGTCCTTCTGGAGCCGTTTTCTCGAAAACACCTGGTTCTGCCGGGTCTTGACCACCGACAGAATCTCCTTCTTGTCGAAGAGGGTGTTTCCTGAAACCCCGACGTGTCCGATCCGGAACTGATCGCCCTCGGTCAGGGGAAACTGGATCTCCATCGTCTTCCTGTGGTCGTGGAAGATCCGCTTGGGTTCGCCCACGGCGATGTTGATGTACCCGTGATTCAGATAGAAGTCCCGGAGACGCTGGATGTCCTCGTCCGTCTGGCTCTTCTTGTAGACACCCGAATCGGTCCACCAGGAGGTCAGCCAGTTGTAGGGCTTGGTCTTGATCTTCTTCTGGAGGGTCGAAGCGGGGAAGGCCTTGTTCCCGGAAAAGGTCACCTTTGTGATGTGGGTCACCGTCCCTTCGGAGATCAGGAAGACGAGTTCGACCTTCCGGTTCGAGATCCGCTTGGTCACCGGAACGACGGAGGCGTTGTAGTATCCGGATTTCCGGTAGAGTTCCAGGATCCGTCGGACATTCTGGTGGACCTCGTACCCGTCGTAGAAGGAGGCTGGAAGAATGGTCATTTTCTTCCGGAGGTCCGAGTCGGACTCGTTGTTGTTTCCGACGAAGCTGATCTTCTCGACGGTCGGACGCTCGCGCACCACGAAGGTCAGGGCCACTCCGCCCTCGAATCCCCTGGCGTAGACCCGGATCTGGTCAAAGTATCCCGTCTGGTAAAGAGACTTGAGATCGGAGGCGATGGCGGACTGGGAGAAGGGATCCCCCACCTTGTTGTGGATCTTCTGGCGGATGGTCCCCGTATCGATCTTCCGGTTCCCCTCGATGTCGATGCGCGTGATCAGAACGGGGGCAAGGTTCGCTGAGGAATTGTCAGCCGCCTGGGAAAAATCGGAAAAGAAGGGCAGGAGGACGAAGAGCCAGGAAAGGAAAAATCCGATCAGGACCCCTGACGGGAGGGCCGCCGCAATCCCCCCGCGAAAGACAGTCTGTCCGATGGCTTTTTCAGACAACGAACAGGTCCGTTTCGTTGAAGCCATGAAAAAACGGGACGGAATGCCCTGAAAGAGTTCCAGTTTTCAGAATAAAAACATCATTCAATGGGATATCCTGAACAAGACGCGCACGAAGGATTCACGGAAACGGTCGGGATCCGCCTGCAAAAAAGCTCCCGATCCTGTCCAAACCGCCCAAACCTTCGAGACTATAGCATGATCGGGATTCTTTTCCAAGAAAAACTGCCTCAAGACAAAAACAAAAGGGGTGTTGCCCCGTCGGAGCCTTTTTCCGGAACCCGGCCGAGGACCGGGGAATATTTTTGTTGACAGGAGACCCGGGAAACCCTTATAGTCATGCGCTGTGCCGAGGTAGCTCAGTCGGTAGAGCAGAGGCCTGAAAAGCCTCGTGTCGGCGGTTCGATTCCGCCCCTCGGCACCACTTTCCCCGTTTGCCGCAGAAGACCCTTTTCAATCCCCCAAAGACCTTAGATGGCTCCCTCTTCCCGCCAAGACACCCGTCCCCATGTCCAAGAGCTTGTTCAAAGCCGAAAGGCAGGGCGCGTGTTTCCTCTTCGATACAAAGAAAAGACCTTCTCTCCCCGTTCCCACAGATCGCCAACACCAGACAGTCTTTCCAGTCCTAACCGATAATCACCACTCCGACCATGGGGGCTTTCATTCTGAGATCCCTGTCCAGCGTCGCCAAAGGAAGACCATGCCTCACTGACAATTCAAGGTAGGTGGCATCATAAACCGTCAGGTCTAGCTTGCGTGCAATCGGGAGAACGGACTCCCAAACCCGATGGTGACTCTCTTCCTCGATCTCGATCGGGAGATCCTTCAGATCCTCGAAGATTCGCAGCCAATCGTCCGTTGAAATCCGCCCCCGTCGTGTCGCGTTTCGGAGAACGTTTCCGACCTCAAAGGCCCAAAGAGTCGGCACAAGGGCAAAATCGGAAACAAGAGAATCCCTCAGCCCTTCTCCGGCTTTTGTGGACTCGTCCGGGAAAATCCAGGACATGGTCATCGAGCAATCAAGAACAAAGGGCATTAATGCTTCCTTCCCTCTTCGATCAGACTGCGGACCGAAATCCCGTCAAGAGGGTGGCTTTTTTGAAATTCCTTCAGGTCCTCGATCGCCCTCGCGATTTTTTCTGAATTTCTGGAGGCAAGAGGGACCAGCTGAGCGACCGCCTTCCCATGCCGGGTTATCACAATCCGCTCCCCCTTTTCCACTTCTCCAAGAAGACGTGAAAGATGGGTTTTTACTTCGTAGGCTCCAAGTGTTTTCATGAAAAATTCTCCATTGGAGAGAGTTAGACCAATACAGACCAGAACGGGTCTATAGTATCACGAAAGAAAGAACCCTTCATTTCTCAGTGAGAGAAAAATTATTTCATTTTTATAGACAACTTAAACAAATCCGTCCTTTGTCTTTAAACCGAAGGGGAAGAAAACCGAAAGGGATCGGATCACCGTAAACGAAGATGTTAAAAGGAGGGAGTAAGAGATACGGACGGAGAAAAATTGCCGAGGAAAAAAAGGCGAAGGGAGAAAGGAAGCCCCTCCGATGGGTTTTATGGAGGCGCGGCGCAGGAAGGTCCCTCGGGAATTCCCATGGGTGAACAGAGAAAGAAGGTCAGGCGGAGAGGTTTTCTTTCGGGATCCGACACCCCGGATCCCTTCGGTCGTCCCTCCCCTGCCCTTTGTGTCTCAGAAGAAGGTGAACCCGACCACGACCGGCACATAGGACAGGCTTCCAAGGCTACCCTGGCTCGTCGTGACCAGGGGACCGGCAATCTGGGCGTACCGTATCTCCGCGTAGACCGGACCGAGATTGAGACCGAGGGCGGCATCCCATGTGAAATTGTTCCCGCCCGTCCCTTCGGCCTGGGTATTGTTGTATCCGGCGTCGACGGCTCCGTAGAAATAGAAGAGATCCGTAAAATGGAGAAAGTCGTATTCGAGCCCCAGGGTCACGGGAAAGGCGGTCATGAGAGGAGTTCCCGTGAAATGGAGATAGTTCGCCTGTCCCCGGATGGCCACCGAATCCATCAGATGGAAGGTTCCCAGAAACCCGGCTCCGAAACCGCCGCCGCTATAGCCCCCCACACTGTTGCTCAGGGCCGATTGACCCGACAGGGCTCCGATGCCGATGCCCTGGACGGAGAGGCTCAGGGGAAGAACGGCGGCGGAGACCTTCTCCTGAGGCAGGACGAGAAGAGCTGCGGCGACGATCAGGGGTGACAGGAGGGACAGGACGATTCGCTTGAAAGAACACATGGGAGACTCCTTCCTCTCTAAGACCAGGTTGTCGGCTTTAAAATTCAGGTTCCGTTCAGGATAGAATATAGAAACGGGGACCCGGATGAAAGGTTGCGGGAAATTTTACCCGAAAGAATTCGTCCTCATGTCGGGGGAGCGTCCATGAAAGCGTCTCTGTCGCGCTGGTACGACCGGCTCTTCGCCGCCGTCTACGATCCTCTTCTGGCCCGGACCGAAAAGGAGACCCTCGCCCCTCTCCGTGCCAGGCTTCTGGACGGAGTCGGAGGAACGATTCTCGACATCGGTTCCGGAACGGGGAGCAACCGCCCCTTTCTCGATCGTCCGGAGAACCGGACAGTCTTTCTCGACCGATCGTTCGCCATGATGCGAAAGGGGGTAGAGAAAGGCCTCGGGGCCAGGGGATTTCCCGTCATCGGTTCGGCCTCGGCCCTTCCCTTTGCAGACGAGAGCTTCGACGCCATCGTCGTCACCCTCGTTCTCTGCTCCGTGGACGATCCCGAAGCCAGCCTCCTGGAAATACGCAGAACGCTCAAAAGGAACGGCTCCCTCTTTCTCATGGAGCATGTCCTCTCCGAATCTCCTTCGGTCGCGGCCCTTCAGAAGATGGCGACCCCTGTCTGGAAGGTCCTGGCCGCCGGATGCCATCTGGACCGGACCACGGGCGATCAGGTCCGGCATCTCTTCAGCGAGGAGCAAAGCTTCAGCCAAACCATCGGAGGGCTTCCCTTTCATATCGGAATCTACCGGAAAAAGCTTTAGCGCGCTCCGGAACCCCGCCCCAGGCACAAAGACTGTCTGGATGGCGCTCTAAAGTTCGAGGGGGAAAAGCCCCCAATCAGCTCCTGCTCTGTCGATCTTCCGGAATCGGTCTGGATTCTCCGCCATCGGGTCCGTTCAGGAACAATCCCGCGGCAATTCGCTTCGCCATCACTCGACTCTCTTTCTGGCAGAAGGGGACGGGATTTTGGGGGCCCTCTTCAGCGGAACGAACTTGGACCTGATCCGGTCGGAAACCTGCGTCGGAACTCCTGCCTCACGGGCAAACTCGTTCCAATTTCCAACGGCTTCCGACACCGTTCCGGCAATTTCGATCACCTCGTTTTTTCGGATCTGGAATTCTTCTCCGACCCGGATGATGTGTTCGAGGGTGGGATTTATGGATTCTCCGGAAGGGGAGGTTCCTCTTCGACGACTGGGACCATGCCATCGCCGTCATGTTCGCCAAACTCCGGGTTGATACCAGCTGAAATGCGGCCCCTTCCGCCTTCCTCTGACAATGTCCACGGCAACCGACCCGACATCTCCGTCTTGTGATCGGGGGTCATCCGGATTTTTCCTTCCTTTGATCCTCATTCCCGAAAAAAGACCCCTCGTGATCCCTCCCAGAGCTCCGATCGAGAGCTCTTCTCCCACGGTTTAGCGCTCTTCCCTCCCTCGATACGCCTCCGTCTGTGCTCTTATCTCCCTTTTATTTACCGTCGACTTCCAAAATTTAGAATTGCTGATCGAACAAAGCAACATGCATCGCCATCCAGAGAGGCCCCGCCCGGCCGTCGACCCTCCCTTTCCGGAGTCCGGACGCCCCCCCATCGGACCCTTCCCGCCCATTTTTCCGGAAGTGGCCCGAACGACTCCCTACTCCGCCGAGGCCCTGCCCTTCCGGCGCCTCCGGCCCCGGCCCTCCCGTTCGAGAATGACCCGGGTCTCTTCGAGGACCCGGAGGTATCGCCCCACGGCGACGTCGTATTCCGGAAATCGATGGGGGAATCGGAGCGAAAGCCACCGGTAAAGCGAAAGGCGGGCCAGGGACTCCTCTCCGTCCTTGCGCCCGAAGATCTCCCCGGCCGAAGGACATTTCACGACGGGAATCTCTCCGGTGCCGCCGGTCCGTCCGACCGTCGCGGCCCACCTCCAGAAAAGCATCTCCGTCGTCCGGTTGACCGGAGCAAAAAGGAGAAGCCACCGCTCGTCGAGCGGAAGACCCGGACAGGTCTGCTCGACGCGGGCGGCCCTCTGCCGGACCTCCGGGCCGATTCCGGATCGGAGATGGGCGTCTGTCAGGATGGAGGCGTGAAGGCGGGAGAGCAGGATCTCGAGATTGTCCGTGGCGAGCACCGCGGCGGCGGACTGGACGATGGGAAAGTCCGGCATGAAGGGAAAAGGTCCGGAAATGGGCGGGGGAATCCCGTCGAACTGGCGACGGACCAGGGCGTGGGTCTGCCGGTCCATCCCGGCGACGATCCCCTCGGGATGGAGACCGAACCGGCCGGCCCGTCCTCCGATCTGGAGGACTTCGTCGGGGGTGAGAAGGCGCTCCTCCCTCCCGTCGAACTTGGTGGCGGTGGAAAAGATCACATATTCCGCCGGAATGTTGAGCCCCATCCCCACCGCGTCGGTCGCCAACATGACCGTGGCCTCTCCCGACCGGAAGCGCCTCGACTCCGCGCGCCGGAGTTCGGGCGGCATCGCTCCGTAGATCGTGGACACGGGCCGCCCCCTGTCGCGGAAGAGCCGGGCCAGATCCAGAACGTCCATCCGGCTGAAGGCGACGACGATGCTTCCGTCCGGAACCTCCCCCAGGGGGATCGGACCGGAGGAAATCGTCAGGGGAGTCTTCCGGACGGTCCGGTGAACCTCCACCGGAACCCCGGCATACTCCCCCAGGCGCCGGATGGCCCCCTCCGACTGCGGCGCCCCGCACATCAGAATCTCTTCCGCCGGCGTGCCAAGAAGGGCCCTGACCCAGGCATGTCCCCTCTCGCGGTCCGCGAGCATCTGGATCTCGTCGATGACCACGCATCCGGCATCCCGGGAGGTGGAGCCCATCTCGACCGTGGCCGACACGTGGACGGCATCGGGGCGATGGATGCGCTCTTCCCCCGTATGGAGGCTGGTCGGCACCCCCTCGGACTCGAAGCGCTCGTGGACCTCCTGGGCGAGAAGCCTGAGAGGGGCCAGATAGCTTCCCCCCGTTTTCTTCAGACGAAGCAGGGCCTCGTGGGTCTTCCCCGAATTGGTCGGCCCCAGCCAGACGGTCCACTTTTTCTGGATCTGCCGGGCCCCGGGCCAGAGATCCTTGGCGAGAAGCGGCAGGATGCTCCGGACGGCGGTGACTTCCCGCTCCTTCGTCTCGGAGAGCGCCCTTCTGTGTTCGCGCCCCTCCCGGGAGGGGCGTCGTCTTCCTTTCTTTCCCATCGTGTCCGGTCCCTCCCGTCGCCCTTTTGAGGACGGACGATCAGAGGTATCCTCCCGGACCTCCCTTCTTCTCCTCCCGCCCCCCGCCGCGGGCTTCGTCGATCTGGCGCAGGGTGTGTCCCAGCCACTCATGGAAGGAGCGGGCCGTCTGGAGATTGGCGACCATGCCGCACTGGACGAGACGCACCACCTTCTGCTCCGCGAACTCCACCGGCTTTCCGGCGGGGATCTCGGGCGAGATCTCCCGGATTTCGTATTCCGGAGGCGGCATCCGCTCCAGGAAGAACTCCATGACCAGGTCTCCGGAAGGGAGAACCCCCCCGTAAATCCCGGACACGGGGTGGTGCTGGAAATCCTCCGGATACTCCCACTCGAACCGCAATCTCTTTGCCATTTCCGTCCTTTCAGTCAATGTTCAGTTTTCGAGGGCCCGTGCCATCAGGATGGCCATGTGGGACACCTCGACCTCGCCTCCGAGCCCGTCGCGAAGCTTCATCTGGCAAGCGGGACAGCCGGTGGTCACCGTTTTGGCGCCGGAGGATGCCACGGCCGCCCGCTTTCGCTCGAAGATCCTCCCCGAAAGCTCCGGGTTCTTGATCAGGTAGGATCCGGCCCCTCCCGCGCAGCGGTCGTAGTCGGCCATGGGGCGGACATCTTCTCCGAAGATCGTCTCGATGAGCCGGTGCGGCGCCTCGGTCACCCCGGCCGCCCGGAGATGGCAGGACTCGTGGTAGGCGAGGCCTCCGCCCAGGGGTTTTTTCCGGGCCTTTTCGGCGATCTCCGAAAGGACCGGGGCCATCTCCTCCGACAGCATGTATTCGGAGATGTGCTGGACCCGGGAGGAGAGGCGCAATGCCTCCTCCCGCTCCGGAGAGTCCGGCTCGAAGAGTTCCGGCATGTCCCGAAGCGCCAGGGTGCAGGAGGCGCAGCCGGTCACGACCACCGGGTACCCGGCCAGAGAGGCGAGATTCTTCCGGGCGGCCTCCCGGACCAGATCGGCATGGCCGTAGGTTTCGATGGGGGTTCCCGAACAGGTCTGGGCGGGGAGGACCAAAGTCCGGGGCGACCGGGACAGGAGGGCCACGACCGCCTCCCCGATCCCGTCGTCGAAGTAGCGGGCGGCGCATCCATGGAAGTAGGCCAGGTCCCCGGTCCGCCCTCCTTCGGTCGTGAGGGCCCGGAAACGCTCCCGGAGAAGCTCCTTGCGGATCCTGGGAAGGATGAGTTCCTTCGGAAGACGGGCCGTCGGGGCGACGGGACGGAGAAGCGTCCGGGAAAGCCCCTCCAGAAGAAATCGGACGGGAACCCGGTCCCAGAGACCTTGGGTCCGGCCGAGAAGTGGGACGATCCGGTCGAGGCGGTCGGAAAGGAGCGCCCGGAAGAGGCGACGGGACACGGGGTCTCCCCCCCGCCTGGCCCGGGCATCGAGAATGACCCGGGAGACATCCACCCCCGCCGGACAGGTCGACCGGCAGGACTTGCAGTTGAGGCAGGCGTCGAGAAGGGAATCGGGAGGAGGCCCCATGCGGGGGTCAGAGAGAATCTGGTACCATCCCCGGGCCCCCTCGTCCTCCCGCCTCAGGACGTCGAAGGAGGGGCAGACGGTGTTGCATTTTCCGCAGGTGGCACAGGGCCGGGCCACGCGCTCGAGATCGAGGTTCTCGAGAAAGGAGGCGGTCGAGATCTTGACCCCCGGGTTCAGGAATCCGGTCGGATCGAAGGCCTTCTTCACCTCCCGGAACATCCCGTAGATCTCCTCCCCGTAGACCATGGGAAGAAACTCCGCCCGGACCCTCCCCTCCCCGTGCTCGCCGCAGGGGACCCCTCCGAAGCGGGCGATCGCCTCCCGATGGATCGTCTGGCTGATGTGCAGGAGGCGCTCGGCTGTCTTCTCCTCCCGGACGTTCAGAAGAGGGTTGATGTGGGCATTCCCGTTGCCGATATGGCCGTAGACCGCCACAGGAACCCCCTCCTCCCGGAAAAAATCACGTAGGAAGGAAAGAAGCTCCGGAAGGCGCTCCACGGGAACGGCGACGTCGTCCGCGAAGTTGATGGGACGATGGATCCCGTCGTAGCGGTAGAGGGTCGGAAAGAGGGCATGACGGGCCTTCCAGAGCGCCTTCTGGTGATCCGGATCGACGGCGACCTGGAGCGGAACGGGCGAAGGATAGCGGGCGAGGATCGCACGGGAGGACGCAATCAGTTCCTCCTGGGGCTCCGAATCGAACTCGATCAGAAGGAGGGAGTCGGCCTCGGCCGGAATCCCGAAGCGGGCCCTCCCGATCAGGTCCAGGGTCGCCCGGTCCATCATCTCGAGGGCCGAAGGGGAAAGTGGCAGGATCTCCCCGACCGCAGCCCCCAGGTCCGAAAGGGTCAGGAAGTAGGCCAGGAGGGTCACCCGCCTCTTCGGAAGCGGACGGACCGCGAGGGTTGCTTCCGTCACGAACCCCAGCGTCCCTTCGGATCCCACGATCAGGCGGACGGGATCAAAAATCCCTCCCTTTCCCGTCCGAATGGCCTCGTCGCGGGCCAATGCCAGATCGAAAAGGTTGTATCCGGAGGAGTTTTTCGAGACGTGGCGCATCCGGGACAGAAGGAGCGGGCTCCATTCGGGAAGATGCCGCACCACCTCCCGGAAGCCCCGGACCGGCATCCGGCCTTCGAGCTCCTCCCAGGATTTCCAGGAGACGGGAGCGAGCGCATGAAGCGCCCCTTCATCGTCCATAAAGGAAATCCCCCGGACATTGTCCTTCATCGCCCCGTATTTGAGGGCATGGGCCCCGGCGGCGTTCGTTCCGATCATCCCCCCGATCTGGCAGGCCTGGGCCGAGGAAGGATCGGGAGGGAAAAAATATCCCCGGCGGGCCAAACGATCCGAAAGCTCCTTCAGGATGACCCCCGGACCGGCCCGGACCGTCCCCTCCTCCAGGTAGCCTTCCTCGATCCGGTTCATCCGGGTCAGTCCGACCACGATCCCGGGGCCGATCGCCGCCCCCGTCAGGTTGGTTCCCGCCGAGCGCGGGGTCAGGGGGATCCCGTTCTTGCGGGCGTAGAGCACCACCTTCGACAGCTCTTCGGCCGATTCGGGAAGGACGACCGCTTCGGGCCAGACCCGGTGGATCCCGGCATCGTAGGAATAGGCCTTCCGCTGGAAATCGTCCGAAAGAACCCGTTCATGGCCCAGAAGGGTGCGGAGATCGGAGAGGAGTGAGGACGAAACAGACGGAAGGATCACGGACCGAAGACCTTGCGGCTCCCCTTCCCCATCGGCGTCGGATCGAGGCGGGAGAGATCGGAGCCTTCCTTGTAGATGAAGGCGCCCCGGTTCTTCTCGTACCCCCATCCGTCCGGGCCGGCCCCCACCTGGCGCATGGCGAAGACCTGTCCGGAGAGATTGTCGAGCATGTGGACGGCCATGGCCTCGGGCGTCGCCGGAAGAAGCGGAGAGCCGTACTCGAGCTCGCCATGATGGGCCAGGATGAAGTGGTGGAGAAGGCGGAGATAGCGCTCCGGAAAGTCGGGCAGACGCTTGGCGACCTGGGTGCACTTTTCGACTCCCAGGGCCATGTGGCCGACCAGGCGCCCCTCGTCGGTGTAGGAGAAACCTGCGGAGGGGGAGATTTCCCAGCACTTGCCGATGTCATGCAGGAAGAGGCCGAGGAGGAGGAGGTCCCGGTTCAGGGAGAGGATCTGGGCCACGGCGTCCCCCATCGCCATGATCTCCAGGGTGTGTTCGAGAAGGCCCCCGACCATGGCGTGATGGTTCCGCTTCGCGGCCGGAGCCCTGGGAAAGAGCTCCGCCACCTCCGGATCCCGCAGGATCTCCCCCCCGAAAGCCTTCAGGTGGGAATCGGACAAAGAGTCCATATACTCCCGCAGGCGGGCCATCCCTGTGGCGCCCTCGACCCGGCTCTTCGGAATGAAGGCCGCGATCTCCTCCTCCGAAGCCTTGAGGGGCTCGATCCGGGAGAGTCGGAGCTGCTGCTCGTTGTTGTACATGATGAGCTGCCCTTCGGCCATGACCAGGCCTCCCACCTTGATTCCCGGATCCGCCGACCCGGCGTTCTCCCAGAGCCGGGCGGGAATGTCGACCGGAGGATCCTCCTTCTTTTCCCCGCGGAAGGTCAGCGTCAGGAAGAGGGAGGGTCCGTTCTTGCCTTCGTTGACAGTCTTTGTCTTGACGAGCGCGACACCTTTCTTGGAGGCCATGGCGATCTTCCCTGAGGATTGAGAGTGAAGGGATGGAGAAAACGTTCTCCTATTATAATCCACGGAGCCGCCGGTTGCGACAGAACCCGCGACCCGGATTACCCACGGGGACCGATCCTGAGGTTTTTCAGGGACTCCCGGTCCTTGCGGGATATGTAGGCGATCAGGGGCTCCTTGGACTCCTCCGGAAAGTCGAGGAACGCGATTCCCATCGCCATGAGGTCCGTCCCCGTCTCCCGGCCGGAGTGCTCGAGATAGATCACCCGGCCCGAGAGCGGCGGCAGGCGGAATCCGTCGAGGTCGGCGCTCTCGAGAAGAACGGTGTCCCCCTCCCGGAAGAGGTCGTTGGGCTCTCCCCTTTCGTTCTTTTCCGGATAGAGGACCCGCATGCCCGAGCTCCCGAGATTGACAGGCCGGACCATTTCCTGGCTGCCGTTCGTCTTCGTCAGGCGCACCGGCGGCGTCGAGGGGGGAAGAGGCACCCGCAGGTCGCTTCTCCTTTGGGCGTGGTATGTTTCGTGGGGGAAGAAAAGCCGGACGACCCGTTGGCCCCGCACCGTGTCGGAACCCCGGATCCGGGCCCGGAAGCCGGTGTCCACCCCGTTCGCCTTCCCGTAAAAGGTCACGAAGCTTCCGGGAACAAGATGATCGTTCCCGATCTCGGGGTGGAGCCCGTCGAGAACGACCAGATCTTCCCGCCGGTCCGCCTCGAGGACCATCGTGGCGTAGACGAGACGCACATGGCTGTCGAACAGAAAGACCAGCGGGACCCTGTCGAAGGCCATAAGCTTGAGGAGATATTCGGAAAAGAGAGCGGAATCCTGACGAAATGGCTTCCGGAACAAATGCGGCATGATGCTTTCGGCGCCCAAGACTTTTCCCTTCGTAGTCGACGGCCCTCCGGAGTTTCGGATGAAGCGACCCGGCCGAAACCGGGCGGGAGACCGGAGGAGTCCCGATCATCCTAGGCTTTTTCGACTCCCGGGACAATGCCGGATCCGGACACACCCGGGGCTCCCCTCTCCGGAAGACGCGACAGGATCTCGAGGGCGGCCTCCGTCGCCTCGAGGGTCGGACGCGCTCCTCCGACAGGGGCGAAGCCCCCTCCCGTTCCCTGGCAGAAGAGGACCCGGAGCCTGAGGGCATCGGCTTCCTCCGGTTCCGGTGGTTTTTTTCTCATTCTCAGGCCGGCCAGGAGGATGAAGAGATCAGAACGGGAAGAGCCCGGAACAAGGACATACCCCAGGACGGGATGGCGATAGGGAGCCTCCTCCGGGACGGGCCCGGAAGGCCCGGAAGGACGGTGAAGCAGTCCTTCCAGAAAAAAGCGGTCGGCCCCCTCGAGGAGGGTCGGCAGATCGCCCACGCAGGGGTTATCCAGGAGGAAAGCGGCCAGTTTCTCCTCCTCGCCGGCATCAGGCGGAACCCCTGCCAGGAGGCGCACCCGGAAAAGAAAGGCAAGCTCCCGAAGAAGATCGGGAGCCTCCTCGAGAGTCACCCTCTCCGAGAGGAGCCGGGAGGACTCCTGTCGAAGGAGAATGCGGTCCTCGCCGGAAAGCGGGATCCCCGCGAGACGTTTCGACCCCAGGGCCCAGGCAAGATAGGGAGAACGTCGATGGCTTTCCTCCTCGGAGAGTCTCCGGAGAATCCATCGCCGGTCTTCCGGAAGGGCCGGGTTCTCTTCTCCGAGGCGGGTCAGGGAGGAAAGGGCGAACCAGGTGTCCGCGACATTGGGAAATCCCGCGCCGCTCTCCGGATCACGGAAGGCGCAGAACCCTCCGTCCGGCATCCGGCAGCGGCCGAGAAAGGCGAGAAGTTCTTCCCTTCGCAGTTGGATCATTGGGACCCTTATCCAGAAAGAGAGTTGACATCCTCCCCTTCCTCTCGCTTCGCTCGCCGCGAAAGCGGAAAGGGAGG
>JAKADN010000055.1 GCA_021820445.1 Nitrospirota bacterium
GGGAGAGACAAACCTCTGGTAAAAACGAATCATGGATTGCATTGTCAGGCCTTCATCCTGTTAAGGGTCCTGCAGGCATCACCCATCTGTTCCAGAAGAGTCGCAAAGGAAACAGTCCGGGAAGGGGTGCGTCCCATAAGGGCATACTCACCGGTCGGGAAGCCTGTCGTTTGCCGAAAGGATTCCCGGAGACGTCGTCTGATTCTGTTTCTGAAGACGGCTTTGCCAAGTTTTTTCCCTACGAGAATGCTAAGGCGTTGATCAGGGGAAAGCCGACACAGGAGAACAAAGGAAGGACAGACGAACTTTATTCCCGGAGATTCAATAAGTGACTGAATCTGGAACCGGGTGAGAGGAACCGCCTTCAATTGGGAGGCCCTTGTCAAACTGTCAGACGATAACGACCTTTGGCCCGTCTCTTTTTAATCACTTTTTTTCCGGCTGTCGTGGCCATCCGCTTGCGAAAGCCATGTGTCCTTGTACGGCGCAGATTGCTGGGGTTGAAAGTCAGTGACATAGATTCTCCTCGGACTGGTAAGAGGAGAGGCGCATTAAGAACCTCTCCGAAATGGGACCTCTTGGGTTATAACGACCTACTCGGAAACGACCTCGATCTTTAGGGAGGTGTGAATTGAGTGGCCGAGGGAGACAGAAACCGAATATTCTCCAAGCTCGCGAATGGGAGATTCGATGTGCAGCTGCTTTTTGTCGATGTTGATGTCTTTCTTTGCGAGCAACTCGGACAGATGCATCGTGGTCACCGAACCGAAAAGTCTCCCGTTGTCGCCGGTTTTGACGGGAACATTCAAAACAAGTTCAGAAAGGGTCCGGGAAAGAGTCGAAAGGTGTTCGTGTTCCTTCTGCGCCTTTTTCCGTATCTGTTCCTTCCGGACCTCAAGAGCCGCCAATTCTTCTTTGCCAGCAAGAACGCAAAGATTCTTGGGAAGGAGAAAGTTTCTGGCATAACCGGAAGAGACGGAGACAAGATCGCCAGGGTTCCCGAGGTTCTCGATTTTCTGTTTTAAAATGACATTCGTCTTTCCCATGATATCTCCGCTTTTTAAGAGTTAAACCGTAACAGTGTAGCAAAGGGTAGACCGAGTAATCAATGGCTGTTGAGACCGAAGGTCTTTTCGGATTGAAGATCTGGGAGGACACAGGTTAGACTACATGAATATGCCAAAAAAGTTTGCGGTTTCAGGGGGTGGAGCTTGTGAGGACAGGTTTTACAACGGGAGCCTGTGCCCAGGCGGGTGTAAGAGCCTGTCTTGACGCGCTTGTGACCGGAGAATGGTCTGAAAAAGTCAAAATCCGTCTTCCGAATGGCCGAAGTGCCGAATTCGTCCTCCAGACTCATGAGTCCGGTACCCGGTCGGGGCGTCCCTGGGCATCGGCCTCCATCATCAAGGATGGGGGGGATGATCCGGACTGTACCCATGGGGCGGAAATCGTGACGGAAGTCTGTCTGACCAATGACGGTCGGGTTGAATATATTGCAGGAACGGGAGTCGGAACCATCACTAAACCCGGCCTGGCCATCCCGGTCGGAGAACCGGCCATCAATCCCGTACCCCGAAGGGTCATGGCGGAAGAATTCATGGCTTCGAAGGAGAGGATCGTCTCCCGCATGGCCGTGAAGAATCCCGGAGTCGAAATCACGATTTCCATCCCGGACGGGGTGGCCCGGGCGGAAAAGACATTGAACGCGCGCCTCGGGATTGTGGGAGGGCTTTCCATTCTCGGGACGAAGGGAATCGTCGTACCCTTCAGTACCGCGGCCTATCGGGCCAGCATCGCCCAAGCCATCGATGTGGCGAAGGCCCGGAATCTCGACACAGTCGTCATGACCACAGGAGGGCAGAGCGAAGCCTTTGCGATGCGTCTCTATCCCGAGTTGTCTCCTGAAGCCTTCATCCAAATCGGAGATTTCACGGGGTTTTCCATTCGCCAGGCGGCAAAATCGGGGATCAGGCGGGTCGTCATGGCGGGATTCCTCGGCAAATTCTCGAAGCTCGCCAAAGGGGTCACGCAGACCCATGCGGCCGGATCCCAGGTCGATCTCGCCTTCCTCGTCGAGCTTGCCCGGGAAACCGGGGCTTCCGACGAAATCTGCCAGGAGATCCTGAAGGCGAATACCGCCCGCCATGTGGGCGAAATCCTCGAGGGGGCCGGGAACCTGAAATTCTTTGAGCTTCTGTGTCGAAAGATTCTCCATCATCTGCGACGGATCGCGCCCCACCCACCGGAGATGGAAATCCTCCTCTCCAACTTTCGGGGAGAGCTGGTGGGTCGTGCGGGAGCCGGCGATGAATGAAGAAAAACTGGTGCACGTGGTCGGGGTGGAGCCGGAGGGACCCCAACCGGAACTGCCCCCTTTGGCCGACCTCCTTTCCCGGTGCGCCATTCTATGCGGGGGGAGGCGGCACATCGAGGCACTCTCCGTCCGTCTCCCGGCTGGGGCCCGCATTCTTCCCATCACGACCAACATTAGGGAAGTCGTCTCAACGCTGACCGAATTCATAAAAAAACCCGAAGGGAAGATCGCAGTCGTTCTGGGATCGGGCGACCCGCTCTACCATGGAATCGGGGGATCTCTTTCCCGGGCGATCGACCGCAGGTATATCGCGTATTATCCGGCCACCACGCTTGTTCAACGGGCTTTTTCGCTCCTGGGAGAGCCCTGGGAGGATGTGCGGGTCGGGAGCATTCATGGAAAAAAGGAAGACCCTCTTCTTTCTACCGGACGATGGATTTTCTATACAGGCGGGTCCAGTGGCCCGGCCAATCTTATAGAAATGGCCGATCGCCAGGGCTTCCAGATCGTGGAGATGACTGTTCTCGAAGAAATCGGCCTGCCCGGTCAGAAGGTTACCTTCTTTCGGTCACCGGACCTCGAAGAGGTGAGGTCCAGGGATTTTTTGACTTTGAATATGGTGGTTATGACCGTTCAACCAAAAAATAAGGATAAGGACCCCGTCAAATGACCGACCGGCTTTTTGGACTGCCCGAGGAGGCATTCCGATTCACAGTTCCCCGAAAGGGATTGATCACAAAAACAGAAATCCGTGTTCTCTCCCTCGCAAAACTGGATCTAGGCCCCGGTCAGACCCTATGGGACGTCGGAGCCGGTTCAGGGTCCGTCGGAATAGAGGCGGCCCGCCTGGTGCCAGATCTTTCCGTGTGGGCCATCGAAAAGGACGAGGAAGACTATGGCTGTCTTCAGGAGAATATCCGAAATTTCGATCTCACCCGGCGCATGAATCCGGTCTTTGGAAAAGCCCCCGAGGCCCTTCGGAAACTTCCCAAACCCCACCGAGTCTTTGTGGGGGGCTCCGGTGGAAAGATGGCGGATCTCCTGGATTTTTGCTGGGGGGAGGAGACTCACCCGGGAATCGTATGCAATCTTGCCACGGTCGAGAACCTGGCCGAGGTGCTGTCATGGGCAAAGTCCCGCCGCATCGAGCCGGACATTCTTCATGTCCAGGTCGGACGGGGGCAGCCGATCGTGGGTCTGCACCGCATCGAGGCGTTGAACCCGGTCTGGATCGTCTCCCTTTTCGCGAAAGAGGAGAAAAAAACGTCGGAAGAGGAGGGTCGGGCATGAACGGAACCCTGCCTCCGCCAGAAAAAAAACTGGCCGTCGTGACGATCACACGCCCGGGACTGGTGGTGGCGGCGAAAATCGCCAAAGAATGCGGAGCGGATCTTTTTGTCTCGGACCGATATGTCCCGAACATTCCCGAAGACCTGAGACAGGCGGCCCACCCCTTTGATGGGGTCCTCAAGAACCTTCTTCCGGACCTCTTTGCCCGCTACGATGGTCTTGTCTTCATCATGGCCCTGGGAATCGTCGTCCGCTCGATCGGACCGCTCATCGCTGACAAGACCCGCGATCCGGCCGTCCTTGTCGGAGACGTCCAGGGGAAATTCATCATCAGCGTTCTATCAGGCCACCTTGGAGGGGCCAATCGCCTGGCGCAGGATGTGG
Organism: Nitrospirota bacterium; assembly: GCA_021820445.1. GTDB lineage: Bacteria > Nitrospirota > Leptospirillia > Leptospirillales > Leptospirillaceae > UBA4572. Next base: position 3,989 of record JAKADN010000055.1, read on the forward strand.
CTCGGACGACGGGGGCGATTCCCGTTGTCACGACCGGGACCGATGTGACCCAGAATGTGGCTCCGGATTTGATTTCTCAGGAAATTGGAGCCGAACTCGACCCCATCGACCAGCTCAAGCGGGTGAGTTCGGCCATCGTCGACGGAGATCCCGTCCTGTTTCTCAATCAGGAGGGAATCCCGATTCCCTCCCTTTCGGGACCCCTCAAGCCGAACATCCAGAAATCCGACATCTTTCCCGACCCCTTTCCGTCCGTTCGGGCTGCTGTCGTGATCTCCCGCCTGATTTCCGATCGATCCCTTCCGGCCGGTGTCGAGGGAATGTCGCTCATTCCCCGGGTTTATGGCGTTGGAATCGGCTGCAATAGGGGAACCTCTGCCGATGAAATCGTTGCGGCCCTGAACGATCTTCTCCAGATCCACCGCATCCATCCCAAGTCCCTCCAGGTTTTCGGATCGATCGACCTGAAGGCCGACGAAGGGGGGATCCTGGACACCGCCTCCCGCTTTTCGAGGCCCCTCTTCTTTTTTTCCCGCGATGCACTGGGAGCGGTGGATGTCCCCAATCCGTCGGGGGTCGTCCAAAAGTTTGTCGGAACGCCTGCCGTGGCGGAGCCGGCCGCCATCCTCGCCCTGATCCAGTCCCCGCCCCCCTGGAAGGGACATGCGGTTCTCGAGGTCGAAAAGAAGAAATCCGGCAATGTGACACTGGCGCTGGCCCGATGGGTGCCTGATTCAGCAACCTCCAATCCGTGAGATGAGGATTCAATGACAAAAAGCTATATCACCCCTTCCCGGGAAGCGATGGGGGGGGCCTTGACCCTGGTGGGATTCGGGCCAGGCTCGGAGGACCATTTGACGCCGATCGCCCGACGGGCGATCGAGGAAGCCGATATCATTATCGGATACCGTACCTATATCGATCTCGTCCGGCATCTCATCGGTCAGAAGACCGTGATCGAAACGGGGATGACCGAAGAAATCGACCGCGCGACCCAGGCGGTGGAGCTCGCGTACTCAGGCCGGAAGGTCACTCTCGTGAGCAGCGGAGACGTGGGAATTTACGGGATGGCCGGACTCGCCTACGAAGTTCTCGAGCAGAAAGGATGGACCGGGACTGAAATCGCCGTCGAGGTGATTCCGGGAATTACCGCCCTGTCGGCCTGCGCCTCTCTTCTGGGGGCTCCGCTCATGCACGACTTCGCCTCGATCAGCCTTTCCGATCTTCTGACCCCCTGGGAGATGATCCGAAGGCGCCTCGAAGCGGCGGCCGCCGCGGATTTTGTCGTGGCCCTCTACAATCCTCGTTCCTCGAAGAGGGTCCGTCAGGTCGAGGAGGCCCGTGAGATTCTGCTCGCCCATCGCGCTCCGGAGACGCCTGTGGGGATCGTGAAAAGCGCCATGAGGGAGGGTGAGACGGTCGTGATTTCGACCATCGAGAAAATGCTGACCCATCCTATCGGGATGTTGACCACAATCCTGGTCGGAAACTCCCAGACCCGTCTGGTCTCCGGAAGAATGGTCACCCCTCGTGGTTACCGGAACAAATACGATCTCGAAACCGGGTCGCGTCTGCGGAAAGCCGAAGCATGAGCGCTGAGAAGGAGCAGGACGCTCAAGGTCTTGTCATTGTCTACACCGGAGACGGGAAAGGAAAGACGACAGCCGCCCTCGGAATGCTCTTCCGGGCCGCAGGCTACCGGATTCCCTCCCTGATGGTCCAGTTCATGAAGGGACGCATGCATTCCGGGGAGAGGGAAGCCGCCCTGGAGTTCGACGGGAGAATCACGATCGTCCCCATGGGGGAAGGGTTCACCTGGGAGACGAAGGACGCGGCCCGGGATCGCCTGGTCGCCCAACAGGCGTTCGCCTATGCCCGGACGGAGGCTCTTTCGGGAGGCTACGGCATTGTGGTCTTCGATGAAATAAATATCGCTCTTCGATACAATTATATCGATGTGGAACAGGTTTTGTCCTTTCTGGAGGAGAGGCCCCGGGGCCAGCATGTGGTCCTGACAGGGCGGAATGCCCCCGAGGCCCTCATCGAAAGGGCCGACCTTGTGACGGAGATGAGAATGGTCAAACACCCCTTCGAAAAGGGGATCATGGCGCAGAAAGGGGTCGATTTTTAATGGCGTTGCTTAAAATAGCGAAGATGGGCAATCCCATCCTGAGGAAAATATCGGAGCCGGTCTCGAAAAAGGAAATTCAGACGGCCGACTTTCAACGGTTCATTGACGACATGATCGAAACCATGCGCGACGAGGACGGTCTCGGCCTTGCTGCACCACAGGTGCATGTCTCCAAGCAGGTCGTGGTCATCGAGTCCCTCGACGACGACCGGACCCCCGAAGCGCCCCCCTTTCCCTTGCTCGTTCTCATCAATCCCGTCTTCAAGTACCTCTCCAAGGAGTTGCGGACGGGTTGGGAAGGGTGCCTCTCTCTGGACAACCTTCGGGGAAAGGTTCCGAGATCCCGGGCCGTCAAACTCGAAGCCCTCGACCGGAACGGAAACACTGTCGTTCTCGACTGGGAAGAGTTTCCGGCGGTCGTCCTGCAACACGAGATCGACCATCTTCGGGGTCATCTTTTTGTTGACCGTATGAAGGACATGAGCACCCTGACCCATCTGGGTGAATTCCACCGGTATTGGATCAAGGGGGAAAAGAACGTCGAGGAGGTCTGACCTCCGGTCCGGACCCTTCTCAGGTCATCCCTGCAGCTCCCGAAGGATTTCCCCGAGGGCCCTTGCGGGGTCTTTTGCCCGGAGGATCGGCCGCCCCACCACCAGAAGGTCGGCCCCCATTCCGAAAGCGTCACCGGGCGAGGCGGCATTGCTCTGGTCGTCATTGGCGACGGACAATTCCTTTGGCCGGATCCCGGGAGTCACCAGATAAGGGGTCTTCCCCCAGAGCGACCGGGCGAGGGGGAGTTCCTTCGGAGACATGACGAGACCGTCCGCCCCTGATTCGAGAGCCATTGCGCCCAGCCGCCTGACCGCCACCTCCCGCGGCGGCAATCCGATCAGAAGGAGTTCCTCAGCCGTCAGATGGGTCAGGGCGGTGACCGCCACCAGGACGGGACGACTGTCTCCCAACTCCTCGCAGGCCTTTTTCGCGGCCCCGATCATCGAAGGGCCCCCCAGGGCATGGATGGTGATCATCCGGATGGCGGAAGAAGGGAGATGGCGAATCGTATCGTGGACGGTATTCGGAATGTCGTGCCATTTCAGATCCAGAAAAATCGGAATCCCGAGCCTCTCTGCAGTCTTTATGAAAGGGGTCCCATAAGACAGAAAAGGGACCGGCCCAGCCTTTACCATTCCCACCAGGGGGCCTATCTCTTCGAGAAGGGCCAGCCCTTTGTCCTGATCGGGGAGGTCGAGAGAGAAACAGACAGGATTTTTGAGGGAAAGTCGCTCCCTGATTGTCCGTTCCCTATCCATGAGACTCTTCTTTCATCAGACAGTACGTGTTGTAGCGATTTCCGGCAAAGACCCTGAAGGGCGAACCCAAGGCCCCGAGGGAGTCCTCCACGGCAGACGCCTCCTCCTGGTCCACTCCCGAACAGACAAGCCATCCTCCCGGGGACACCCTTTCCCAGAGAATGGCGACCATTCCGACCAGGACAGTTCCCGTGACATTGGCTATGACAAGGTCAAAATGATCCCTATTGTTCATTGATCCGGAAAATAACTGCCCATCTCCCTCGATGACCCTTCCTCGGTCCTCCATTCGGTTCAGACGAAGGTTTTCTTTCGTGGCCTCGACGGCGTAGGGATCATTGTCGATGGCGAGAAGGGTCGCTCCGGGGGCGACCCGGAGCGCTGCGATTCCGAGAATGCCGGTCCCGGCCCCGAAGTCCAGGACGCGTTCTGTGGCCCCTTGGCATTTGTTTTTTTCGAGAATCCGTTCGAGGCAGCAGTGGGTCGTTTCGTGCCACCCTGTGCCAAAGGCCAGCTGGGGATCGATCCGGATCGCCGGTTCCTCGACCGGATCGGGATCCCAGGCCGGAACCACCGTCAGGGTCTCCCCCACCGTGAACCTCTTGAATCCCTGTTCCTTCCAGAGCTCCTGCCAATCACGCCGTTCGTAGAAGTCGGTCTGAAGGTTCCATGCGCCCATCGATCGAAGCGCCTCCTCCAGCAGGAGTCGTTCCAGAGGGGTGGCAGAGGGAGGGGTAAAGGAGATTCGGCAGGGATCTTCCTCCAAAACAAGCACGGGAATCTGGCAAGTTTTGGCAATCCAGTGCTCGAGGGCGGGCGAATCGTCCGGGCTGCAGAGCAGAGAGAGGACCTCATAGCTGTCGGAAGAGGCGGGGGATTCGGGAGCCATGGGGCGTGTTCCTCAGGGGTTGAATGTGAGCGTATAGAGGGCCTCTCCCCGGTCCGGGAAAACGAGATCGAGGCGATGTTCGCCGTAGGGCTCTCCCGAGACGAGGGAGTACATGCGCGCTTCCTTGAGAAGAATTCCCGTCTGTCTGGAAGAAAGCGGCCGGATGTCCCTGCCGAAATATCTCTCGGGGACCGGACGACCATCAACGATCACAAGAACGGGCAGAGCGGTTTTCCCTGTGGCCCGTTTCAGGACGGCGTTGACCCCTGTTCCCTGGTAGATCACGGTGAGAGAGGAAGAATGTCCGGACTGAGGCACTCGGGAAACGATCCTGTCCGCTTCCGTCCGCCAGGGTCCGTGGAGTGTGATCAGTGACGGCGGGGGGGAGTCTCCGGCATAAAGAGCCGATCCTTCAGGATGATAGCCGGACGGGTTGCCAAGATGTCCCCGTTCCGTTCCGGCATAGAGCTCCGGAGTCAGCGTTTCAGGAAAGTCGGCGTCATCCGGTCTGCCGTTCCTGGAGGAGAGATGGAGGGCCAAGCGGACCTGGTCCTCGAGAAGGTCGTATCCACCCTCCCCAAAGGCATGGTAGACGAGATGACCGTTGCTGTCATACAGATAGTCCGCCGGCCAGTAATGGTTGTGAAACCGGTTCCAGAGTTTTTGATCTTTGTCCATGACAACCGGAAAGCGAAGTCCATAAAGCCGGATCGCCTTTTCGACCCGTTTCGGTTGGGCCGCAAAAGAAAATTCCGGGGCGTGGATCGCCACGATGACGAGCCCCCGGTTCCGGTATTTTTCGTAAAGCGCGTTCAGATGGGGGAATGTCCGGATACAGTTGATGCAGGTATAGTCCCAAAAATCGTAAAGGACGACCTTCCCGGTCAAGTCCGGGGGCGGAAGCGGTCCCCTGGGCCCGATCCAACCTCCGTTGCCTTCGAGGGATGGGGACTGGGCGTGGGCAAATCCCGGGGCAATGAGAAGAATCGCCGCGAGTAAAAAGGAGAGGCGCGCTTTAATGGGGGTCAATATACGGTATCCCATCGATCTTTGTCCTTTGAGTGTCCTCGTGGCAGGGGAGGTCCGATGCGACCGGGGAATTGCGGCGTCACAAAAAAGAAAGGAAGACCAAAAAGGTCTTCCTTTCCTGAGAGTCCACAGAATACGTTCGCCCTACGGGTGAGGTCGAAGCGGTCAGGGATGATTCCCATCCCATTTATCCGGGCGGAATCCTTCCTTAGAGAGTTCGAAGGTGGACTTAAGGTCGGTGATCATGATCATCTTGATGGCGTGATGTTTTGCCAAATCGTCGCAGATTCCGACGCAGATCTCACATCCTTTGCAGCGATCGACCGCCACAAAGGCCGTCTTGGCGGCATTGTCGTAAAGAATGGTGTTGGCCTCGGGGCAATACTGGGTGCATAGCCGGCAGGCTGTCTCGCTGCAGATGGCTTGATCGATATGTGCGACTAAATACAAGGGTCCACTCCTTTGGGTTAGATCAGACCGAGGCCTTTTGAGGTTTGGCGGCCCAACCGTGCTCCTGCGCATACTGGTAGGCGCCTGCGATCACGGCCATGTTGCTCTTGAGCAGCTGCTCCTTCTTGGCGAACTTCTTTTCGATCACGTTGTCGAGGGCCGCCGTTCCGCCGGAGACGACGAAACCCTTTCCGAGGAAGCGTTCCCTCACGGACTGTTCGAGGGAGGGCATATCGGGAATCCCGAGAATGGAGGCGATTGCCCCGACCATCGCCATGTTGGTCGCCAGGTCGGTTCCGCCGATTTCCCGGGCCATGGTGGTCGCTGGAAGGTAATGGATGCGGGCTTGCCGCTCTTCAAGTTCCCGGACTTCGTCAGGCTGAAGGGCGATAGGCGTGTCCGAGTTGATCAGGACGACGCCGTTTGGCTTGAGACCGGAGTAGAAAGGCATCGTGTAGGACTTTCCATGGGTGATCACCTGGGGATGGAAAATCATGATGACGTTGGGGTAGATGATTTCCCCGATCTCGTAGATCTTGTCGATGGCGATCCGGACGTAGGATTCGACTGGGGCCATGCGTTTTTCCGATCCGAAGAATGGGACCAGGGTGCTCTCTCCCCCGCTGATGACCATTCCGTTGCTCAGGATATGGGAGGCCGTGACGACGCCCTGGCCTCCGATTCCCGCCATACGAATGTTGTAACGTTTGAGCATGCGATTCTCTCCTTTGTTGGCGGGTCTGTCACCGGACCCGCCCGATTGATGCGTGCCTTACTTCTTGGCTTTCTTTGCGGTGTCGATGGAGTCGAGGTAGGCCTTGGCCTCATCGGAGATGATCTCCATGAACCCGTAACGCTTGGCTTCGATATCCCGGGCATCATCGAGCACCTTGGGTGTCGGGATGGCGTACTCGATGTTGCAGGAGGTGTAGGCCTGAATGAAGGTCGGACCCACTTCGCGGGCGATTAAAACCGCCTTGCGGACAACGGAGGCGACCCGGGTCGGATTGGTGGGGGTCAGCCGGGCGATGTAAGCCACTCCGGAGGTCTGGGCCAGGCCGATCATGTCCATCTTTTCAAACATTTTGCCCTTGGGGGCCATCTTGAGGAGGGCCCCTCTTTCGGTCATGCCGCTTTCCTGGCCTCCCGTATTCCCGTAGACCTCGTTGTCGAGCATGATGGTCGTGAAGCGCTCCTTGCGGAACCAGGAATGCATGACGGCACTGAATCCGATATCAGCCAATCCGCCGTCGCCAGCCATGACGACCACATCCTTGGCCTGATCCTTGAACCGGACTTCGAGGCCGCGCTTCAAGCCTGAGGCCACGGCATTGGTATCTCCGTAGTTTCCGTAGATGAAGGGAATGGAGGTCTGGGTCAGTGCCAGACGTCCGCATCCGGCCGTTCCGATCAGAACGGTGTGTTCCGGATTGGGGAGTCCGACCATGGTCAAACGGATGAACAGGGTCATCGCGCATCCGGCACACATGGGGTGCTCTTCGAGGACCTCCTTGAAGGAGCCCATCTCCGACACTTTCTTCTGTTTCCCGTAAGGACCGCGCTCAACGAGATCGAGGTACTCCTTGGTCATGTACTTTTCCCATCCGGGAGTGATCGAGATATTCTTAACGCTCATGGCGGGCTCCAATATAGTTCTTGTTATACGTCAATATGTTTCGTCAATGAACTCTGAACTCCTGCCTGCTGGCAGGAGGCGAAGCTGTCGGTCTTCTCAGAAAACAAATTTCTTTTCCGGGAAGATCGTCTGGAGAATCATCTCCGTGGGCATCGACATCCCGCCGTAGACTCTGGGGCCGGCCACGATTTCCGCCTTGCTGTGGCCGTAAAGGGCCGTCACGATCTCGCGGTGAAGCCATCCCATGTAGTTGAATTCCGGAACGATGATCCTCTTCGCGTGCTTGCAGGCCGCGCGAAGTTCGGGGGTCGGGAAGGGCCGGATGGAGCGGACCTTGATGAGTCCGACCTTGGTATTGTGCTCTTCCTCCGCCTGCCGGACGGCTTCGCGGGACTGGGAGACGGCGCTTCCAGAGGCGATAAGCATGATTTCCGCGTCGGGGTTCACAACCTCGATCAATCCGCCCATGTATTTGTTGATGTAGCGTCTGGCCCGTTCATTGGCCGCCCAGACCTCCTGCTGCCAGGAGGCATGGACCTGGTAGCTGATGAAGTTGCTCTTCTGGATGGGCGCATCGCGCGAGAGCCTTGCCGGCGGATTTTCATTGTCCATTGCCGGAACGGCTTCCGCATAGGGATCTCTCGGAGGAAGCTTGATGTCCTTCGAGGGAAGGCTGACATACCCTCTGGCGTGGGTCACGAAGAATCCGTCGACGGCCACGGCCACCGGAAGTGTGATTTCGGGGCGCTCCGAAATGATGAAGGCCTTCATGGTGTAGTCGAAAAAGTCCTGCTGATTCTCTCCGTGGAACAGGATGATTCCGCAGTTCAGGAGATAGGCGAGCTCGACGTTGTCCGGCTGGATGGCCAGGGGGGCATTCACCACCCGGCACATGATGAGGAGGACAGCCGGAATGCGTCCGCCAGGCCAGGAGGCGATCACTTCCATTCCCCTCATGAGGCCCGGTCCCGCTGTGGCGGTCATGGAGCGGGCTCCCGCCCGGGAAGAGCCGGCGATCGCGGACATCACCCCGATCTCTTCCTCTCCGCGGTAGTATTCCTTGACATATCCTTCGGCCCAGAGGGAACCGACCTGCTGCATGGTTTCGCTCTGGGGGGTGATGGGGTAGGAGATGGCGACATCGACATTGGAGCGGCGGATGGCTTCCTTTGCCGCTTCCGAGCCGGTTATGAAGGCCCGTTCCCGGGGGGCTTCGAAGAACATGTATTCGGGGGTCACGACCTTCTGGCGGTCCCCTGCGGTCAACTCCACCGCATCCTTCGTCTCCGCCGGCTTTTCTGCCGTGACATCCTTGACTCCTGCCGAATCAGACATTGAAAGACTCCTTAGGT
>JAKADN010000056.1 GCA_021820445.1 Nitrospirota bacterium
ATTGGCCCCTACAACGGACACTGGACGCGACTGTTTGCCCCCAGCCTCAAGGCGCTCAAGGCGTTCAAGAGCTTTTTCCTGGTGACGGACGGAGACACCTCCATCCTGGACGGACTCAAGGGGAAAGTCACGATACTGTTCCAGCGCTGTCTGTGGCATATCCCTCACCAGCTGAAATTTGCCCTGTGGCAGGACCGGGCGAAGGTGAAACGAAAAAGCCCCGAATGGCTCTCTGTCATGGCCCGGATCTATGAGATCTGCTCCATCCGTTCCGGGATCGACCAGGACGATGAAATCCAGGCCGTTATCGACCTCAAGAAGAAGGCGTTGGAGGATCTTGTTGCCGATTGTCGGACAAGGGAGTACAAACACACAGTGGCGTATCTGGAAAATGCCAAAAACGACCTCTTCACGGGTGTTGCCAACAAGCTAAATGGCAAAACCACCAGCCGCGTGGAACGCGTCATGCGAACGGTGAACATGCGGATCAACGTCAGCAAGTGGTCCACCAGGGGAGCCCTCAATGTGACCAAAGTGCGGCTCGCCTATTATTACAACGGGTTTGACCCGATTCACGAAAAAAACCCAAACCTAGAGGGGTTAGCTCAGCTCTCCACTTGACAACGCGACCAAAGAATTGACGAGACTTGGCCAAACAATTTTCAAGCGCCAAGGCTGGAACCATCTCAGCTTGTTTTATTCCTTTTGGCCTTAACAACCCTTCCTCCCAAACAAGAATAAATATTGAGCAGGGTTTCGCTCATGCGATAGGGCCTCCCTTTGGTGCGGCAGGGTTTTGGGGATGCCCTTCCCTCTCGAGTGCCAGATTCAAGGTCACCCGGCTCACACCAAAATGCCTGGCGACCTCGGTCTTGGTCATGAAAGGATCGTGCAGCATGGCCGCCGCCTTCCGCACGTCGGACGCGCTCAGTTTGGGCTTCCGGCCTCCCTTGCGACCTCGGGCACGGGCCGCCGCAAGACCCGCGAGAGTCCGTTCCCTGATCAGGTTTCGCTCGAATTCGGCGAGCGCCGCAAACACATGAAAGACGAGTTTTCCCCCGGCATGGGTGGTGTCGATTTTCTCGGTCAGGGACTGGAATCCGATGCCTCGTTCTTCCAGGGCATGGACGATTTCCACCAGATCCTTGAGAGAGCGTCCAAGGCGATCCAGGCGCCAGACAACCAGCGTATCCCCCTTCCGCAGGACTTTGAGACACGTCTCGAGTTCAGGACGGTCCCTGTCCTTGCCGGAAATCTTCTCCTGAAAGACCTGCTCACAGCCGGCCTTGGCCAGCGCATCGAGCTGAAGCTCCGGGTTCTGGTCCTGGGTGGACACTCTGGCATAACCAATGTGCATGAAACGGTCCTCTCCTATACGTTGATAACTATACGATATTTCCTTACGAAAAACAGGCTGTTTGTGCGGGGTTGGAAGATCGGCCAGGCTGCGTACAGAAAACCTTCGTTTTTATATTTCAAAAAACGGACGCCGGACAATTTTCGAGAGGCGCGAAACCCGAAAATAAGGGATGTTCCTTCCCTCTTGTATGACGCGTTTCCTGCGTTATCCGGGTAATACACTCGACAGACGATTGTCCTCATGGTTTTTCGGCGGGAGGTCGAAAAGACGGGTCGGAGAGGCGGGTGCTCGAGCCGGTCCAAAAGATCGACGCCCTTAGCGCCAGGGTCATGAAAGACGACTCGACCATCCGGGCTCGGGCGATGCGCCCGTCCAGGCGGGCGGGGTCGAGGGCGCGTCGCGTAAGGACGCCTGTCCCCAGCTCCCGGGTCGCCTTTCTTGAAAGCCTTCGACAGGGGTTTCGGAATGCGGGATTCCTCACCCTCTGGGCCGGATTCCCCCCCGAGTTGACGACAGCGCCTCGCAGACCCGTCTCGCCTCCCGGATATCGGGAAGCTCGGGGTCGGCCTCCGGGTCGTCCAGGAGGCGTATCAGGGCGGACAGTTCCTCCGTCCGGTCCCCTCCCGTCCCGCCGGTCTCAAGGCACAGTCCCAGAAGGCTCGTGAGGGCGCGAAGCTCGAGGGCCCGGGCCCCCTGGCTCCGGGCGACCGAGAGAGCCCTCCCGAAGCATTCCTCCCCCGCCCCCGAGTCGCCTTCGAGCCGGCGGGCCTCCCCCAGAAGACGCCAGAGTTCGGCGTCGTAGAAGTGCGTCCCCGACTTTTCGGAAAATCGAAGCCCCGAGAAAGCAACTCCCGCCGCCTTTTTAGGCTCTCCCATAAGAAGCCAGGACTCCGCAAGAGTCGGGAGGAAATTGTTCTCGGCGATGCGGTGGAACTTCCGGGAGAGGGCCAGCCCCTCAAGGACAAGCGAGATGCCCTTCGCATTTCCCTTGCGGACCTCGGCCCATCCCCGGAACCCCCTCTCCGGTGCGGCCCACCTCAGAAAGTGCATCTTCTCGATAAGCTGCGCGAGAGCATCGGCGATCCGGAGGACCTCGTCGTCAAGTCTGAGATGACGGTACAGGGCCATGGCGAAGGCTAGAAAAAATCCCTGTTTTCTGTCTTTCGACATCTTGCCTTCTTCTTCGAGACGTTCTGCGAGATGTCGGGCGGAGCGGGGGTGCCCCAGGAACCAGAGATTCCAGAGCCGGTAGCTCTGGAGCTCCACGAGCGACAGGGGGCTGTCCGGTCCGAGGGCGACCGAGGAGGAGAGGACGATCGCCCGGTCGAGGGAGGAGAGGGCCTCTTGAAAGCGCCCCTCCCAGAAGGAGGTTCTTCCGTCGGAGTAGAGGGCGGCCAGACGGAAGTCCGTCCGGGCGCTTGCCTCGGCGATGGCGAGAAGGGAATCGACCTTTTTCCGCAACGCCCGGATATCCGTCTTCCCGAAGTCGGGGGCCAACATGTTGTAGAAGGCATAGAAGGTCTCTTCGCCGATCGACTCTTCCCGTTCGGCGAGGTCGCAGGCCCTCCGAATCGCTTTTTCCGCCGCGGGGCTTCTGTGCCCCTCCAGGTCGACGAGAAGGGATCCCAGGGTGACGAGAAGCCGGATCTCCCGGGACCGCCTCTCCGGAGAGTCGGGGGAGAGAGGGAGGAGGTCCAGCGCCTTTTGTGCCAGCTTGGCCGCCTCCGGAAGGAAGCCGTTCGCCAAAGCGGTCTCGACCGACGTCTCGTACCACTGAAGGGCCGGGAGAATTTCGCCCGCCGACTCGAAGTGGCGGGCGACGATCTCGGGCGAAGCGTGCGCCCGTTCGGGGAAGCGCTCGGGAAGGATCTCCGCGATCTGCCGGTGGAGCGCCTTCCGGTCCGTTTTAGGGAGGCTCTCGTAGGCGGCGGAGGCGATCAGGGCGTGGCGGAAGGCGAGGTTTTCCCCCAGGTCGTCGAAGGTGCGCGCCGCCAGACCCGAGGCTTTGGCCCGCCCGAGAAGGGCCTCGAAGAGGGCGGGAGGTTCGGGGGAGAGGGCCCGCAGCAATTCCAGGGGGACGGTCCGCCCCCAGACCGAGGCTCGCTGGAGAAGGGGTCGTGCCTCTCCAAGCCGGTCGAGGCGGGAGGCGAGGATCTCGGAGAGGGTCGAGGGAAACGGAGTGCAGGCGGAGGCGGCGGGGAGCGTGGCGGACTCGATCCTCTCCCGGGTCAGCTCCTCAAGGAAAAGGGGAACCCCGTCTGCGGTCTCGAGAATGAGGGCGACCTCATCCTCGGAAAGGGGGGAGCAGGCCCCGAGGGTCCGGACGAGGGCGCGGCTCTCCTCCCGTCCCAGAGGGGAAAGACGGAGGGTATGTCGCTCGGGGAGCGCGGAGAGCCAGGAAGGGTCCTCTCCGGTGCGGGTCGTGAGGAGAAAGAAAACCCGCCGGGTGAAGGTCGGGTCGGAGAGGATGCGGCGAAGGAGTTCCCCCGTGGAGGCATCGCTCCAGTGCAAATCCTCGATGACGAAAAAGAGAGACCCTTCTCCGGAGCGGGTCCGGAGAATGCTCAGGAGAAGATTCGTCGTCTCCTCCAGAAAAGAGGCGGCCGGAAGGGCCGGAAGGGGAAAGTCCGGGTGGGGAGGAAGGGACAAGAGTCGTCCGAGGAGGGCGACGGAGGCGGCCTCCTCCGGGAGGGAGATTGACAGGACATAGTTCTCGAGACGGGAATAGGCCGCTCCGGAGTCCATCTCTTCTGGGATGCCCGCCGCCCCCCTGACAATGCCCACGACGGGGGCGAACGGGCTGTTTGTGAGCTGGGGGAAGCATTCGATCGTTCTTTGGAGCGCCCTGCGGGGACCGGGAGATCCGGCGAAGGCCCGGACGAGGGCGCTTTTTCCGATGCCGGCCTCCCCCTCCAGAACGACCACTCCTCCCTGGCTCGAAGCCCAGAGCCGCTCGAGGGCCGCCATCTCCTCCTCCCGGCCGACAAGCAGGGGCGGGCTCTCATCCAAAGCTTCTCTCCGGCATTCAGAAACGAGAGGGTAGGCCAGTGTGTTCTGTCCCAGGATGCGGACCTCCAGGGGCTCTCCCAGGACGAACAGGTTTTTGATGAGACGCGAGGCGGGAGAGGAGAGGAGGATCTCCCCGGGCATGGCCGCGAGGGAGAGTGCCCGGGAAAAGCGGGAAACGGCTCCGGAGGGGTCGGGGCCTTCCTGGGAGGCATCTTTCAAAATTCTCCCGGAATGGATCCCTGCCACGCAGGAGATCCGGATCCCGCGCTCGGCCCCGAACTCCTGCGCCAGGTGGCAGAGGGCGAGCGCCGTCCGGGCGGCCTGAATCGCCGCCCCCTCGGCTGGGCCGGAAAGCCCGAACCAGAAGAGAAGGGAGCGGCTGTCCTTGCGTCCGAGGACCGCTCCCTTCTCCAAGGCCTTCGTGACGGCCCGGGAGAGAAAAGCGAGCTCCTCCTTGAGGAGGTCCTCATCCCGGTCCGGGTCTTTGTCCGCGAGTTCGACATCGAGCGATGCGGCGAGCCGGAACTCGGCCGGCAGATGAGACCCGGGAAAGAGCGGGGCTCTTTTTCGGGAGTCCGGGGTCCCAGTCTCCAAGGATTGGCTCCGGATCTTCTCTGCGATAGCCCGGGTTTCGGGATCTGGCTCGATCCCCAGACGTTCCTTGAGAACCTTCCGGCAAAACTCGAACTGGCTTAGGGCGGCCAAGCCGTCCCCGCCTTCGGCGAGGAGAAGCATCTTGCGTCCGTGGCAGGACTCGTCGAGGGGGTCCAGACGGAGAGCCCCATCGAGGACCTCGATGGCCTCGCCGGTCTTTTCGTTTTTTTCGTAGAGACGGAGAAGACGGCTGATCATGTTGCGGACCCTGGCCAGGACCATTTCTCCCGTCCCGATTTTCCAGTTCTCGAAGTCCTCGCAGTCGGGGAGGGAAAAGCCATCGAGAAAGGGCCCCCGGATGCCCTGGAGGAGCGTTCGCATCCGGGATTCGCAGGAGGGGCACTCTCCGGGGTCGTGAAAGAAGGGACAGGAGGCGGGAGGATCAAGGAGTCCGGAGAGATCGAGCTCGAGGGGAAAGTCCGGATCGAGCCCGACATGGGTCCGGTTTGCGGAGAAAAGGGGAGCGCCGGGCAGGTCCAGGGTCTTTCGAAGGGAGTGAATCGTCTTCCGAAGTCTTCCGTCGGCCCGGGGCTTGGGGAGAGTTGGCCACAGAAGGCTGGAGAGATGGGCGCGTTCGTGAATGCTCCCTCTCTCCGTGGCGAGATAGGAGATAAGGGCGAGAGACTTCTTGAGGGTGAGAACCACCTCATCGTCCCGGGAAAGAACGGGTGGACCGAGGATCCTGAGGAAGACCACCGGATTGCACCTCAAGTAAGGAAGAGGTCTTGGACACTTCCACGGTGGAGGCGCCGGAGAAATGCCGATGTATGAGCACTCTTCGCAGTATAGCCCTTAAGTCATCGACAATCAATCGTTCCACTGATGAGGAAACGGAGAGGAAACGGACGTCGTGTAACATGTTTTTTCAGTACGATCGAAGGAACCGACAATCAAACAAAGGAGATTGTTTTGAAAAATCTCAAAGCGGGCATGGCAATCTCGATCCTCTGTCTCGGGCTTCTTGGTGGATGCGTGTCGCTCAATTCAAGCTCTATTTCGGAGGTCTCCAATGCGTCTTCAGGGCAGACTGTCAAGGTCACGGTTTCCGGAGATCCAGGCATTTTGCACCTCGTAGCGCCAAAAGATCTCACACAGAAGGCCAATCAGGAACTCCTCTCAAAATGTTCAAGCGGGAAACTGACGGATGTTCAGACACAGCTCAGCACGAGGGACTTTTTGGGACTCATACAAATCTATAAGGTCAGGGCCTCCGCAGTTTGCCAATAAATCAGGACAATTTCAGAAAAACGGATTTGGTCCAATGGGCAACGAACATTGTCCGATGGACCAATTTCTTCCCTGGGAAAACACGAGGAGTAGAGATCTCTATGACATCCCGACGGCAAAAACTGATGTTTTTCTTTCTTGTGAGAAGGGGATCCGTCCGAACCAGGACGGCGATTGCCGTGTGCACCCTGGTTCTTGGGGTAGCGGACCCCCTCTGGGCGAATTCTCCCGGGACGCCCTGCAACTCGACGGGAGCCTTGGGCTCGGGGGTCGGTGGGTGCTCGAAGCCCCCGTCCGCTCCCCCTTCGGGAACGGGGTCGGGGCTCTCAAGAACCGACTTCTTCTCCGCGCCCATGCGGTTCAAGGTCCGGGTGACCAAGGCCAATGGAAAGCCGGAGGTGCGGAAGGAGATCGCCGCCTGGGTCGCGAAGAAGGTTTTTCCACACCCGACGCCTCCGGAAGCCGCACTTCTGGGCTCGTCCGTCCGCAACCTCGCCCTGACACCTGACCCCCGATTTTATAGGGGCAATTCTCAAGAACCGCGTTTTTCTGTGTGAACTAAGTAAAAATCCAAAGATGAGGATCTCCCAGATGAAAAGATGGAATCTGAAAAGCACACTGTTGAGCGCGTTACTCCCGATGGTCATGCTTCTGGCTGTCAACGGCGAAGCGCAAGCCACGATGATGGATTTCAATTACTCGGGATCCATTGTGACCTATGATGTGCCAACCACGGGAATCTACGACATCACCGCCTACGGGGCCTCGGGGGGCGTCAGCATTGGCAGCGTCCCCGGCCTCGGAGCTGAAATCGGCGGAGATTTTTCTTTGGTCAGTGGCGACGTTCTCCAGATTTTGATTGGCGGGGTCGGCAGCAGCAGTTCTATCGGCACCGGCATAAGCGGCGGGGGAGGCAGCTTCGTGGCTCTGGGAACCTCCTATGAAAAAGCAACACCTTTGCTGGTGGCCGGAGGCGGCGGCGGGGCCGGGGGTGACGGATATATCAATCCACCTGGCACTGGCGGCGGGGGTAGCGGCAGCACCACTGGCGGCGGGGGCGGCGGCGGGTTCTTCAGCAATGGAGGCGGGGGGGGCGGGTCCTTCAGCAAAGGAGACGGGGGCCAAAGCTTCGTTTCCGGGGGGGGCGGCGACTTCGAGGGTGGCGGGTTCGGCGGAGGCGGCGGCTTCAGCTTCTACGGTAACGGGTTCGGCGGAGGCGGCGGCTTCAGCGGCGGCGGGGCCGGAGAAGGTGGCAGTTCTTACCTTGATACAGTGATTGGCACGGAAACAGTCGCCATATCCGGGGAGAATTTTTACAATGGACTCGTCACCCTCTCATTGGTTTCATCTTCCCCTCCTATTTCTGGAACTCCGGAACCATCCACAAGGCTTCTGTTCGGAACCGGTGTCGTCCTGATGGGACTCATGGTCGTGAGGAAAAAGAAGGAAATTCGGAACACGGCGTAAGCTCAGCCGCCTTTGATGCTCTCCAAAGCGGGGCACCTGTGCATGGGGGTTCCGTTTTTCGTGTCGGGAAGGGGTGGCCTTCGGGCCAGGGCCGAATCTTGTTGAGTCCTCACCTTCTTCTTCCGGAAACGAATCGAGATCCGATTCCGTTTCTCCCGATTTTCATGAAGCCCGCAAATAGGGGATCTTCTACGGACGGCACCGGGCCAAGGAAACAGGCATAAATGTCCGACGCTAAAAGCAGTCATAAGGTGACCAGTCGGCCAAGTTTTGTTTGCATTCACATATTGTGACGCGTTTCGGCCCCCTGAGCAGATGTTAGCACTACAGCGGCTTTTTAGTTGCGCCCCCCTATTCTGGGGGGGGAGGCGGGCACGGCAGGGGGATCGGGAGGACGGTTTCGGAGGCAAAAAAGAGGGTTCCCGGAAAAAATATCGGGGGATGGGAAGGGGGACGTCCCGTTTTTGAGAGGGTTCTCAAGAAAAAATCTGTCGAAAAACAGGCCGGAAGGAGTCAAAAAGACGCAACTCTCCCGTCATCCCGCTTCGAACGAGACAATAGGAGACAGGGGGGAGCCGTCGATCGAAGGGATCCGGTCGGGTCAGCCGGTGTTCAAGAGGAATCCCTGAGCCTCCAGGATGGCGCAGGTTCGTTTTCTATGGGATCTGGCCGCACTCTCGTTTCGCCGGAGGTAATAGACGACGAGGGAGATCGCGTGTTCCGGTCGGGACAGGGGACCCGGTTTCCGGCAAGGGAGCGACCTTCCCGGATCGAACTCCGGGGTCGGCGCCGGGAACGCGGACGGAGCCCCGTCGCGGCCCGTTCTTCGGAGGGGGAGGGCGGCCGGGAAAGACTCTTCCTTATCGGCGCGGCAGGGGAACAGGCGGAGGTTCTTCGACGGAATGGCGGGAAGGGGTTTGAAGCGGGGAGGAAATCTCCCAGGCCAGCCTTGCGAATTGGCCGCGTGAAGGGTCGTTCATGGTCGCGCCTTTTTTCTGGCTTTCCGTCTTCGGCGCTTCCGCCGCTCGGACAAGAAATCCGCATCGGTGCGCAAAGCGCCCGTAAATGAAAACAGGAGAATATTTATGGATCGAAAGACGGCGGAAACGACAGGAAGGCGTTCTGAAAAAATCTCCGGAGCCCTCCTCCGGATTCTTGCGGGCCGGAGCCTGGTTGCCCCCCTCGTTCTGGGAGGGCTATTGTCGTTTCCTCCCTCCGTACTGGCCGGAGCGGGAGTGCTTCCAGAAAATCTCCCTGGAAGTCCGCCCGGACCCTCGTCTGGCTCCTCCCCCGTGGTGGCGGACAGCGACCCTCCCCTTCCGGGCGAGGTGGCTCCGGGAGCCTCCCCGGCCGTTCCGCCCTCATCGACCTCCTCCCCTCCGGTCGTCCGGGAGTGGTTCCTCCACGGCAAGCGTCTCACGGTGGACGCCCGGCATCCCCGGCGGGCGGTGCTGGGCTATGTGGCGCGGCGGGTCTATTCCCGTCCCGACCCGCTCCTTGGCGCGAAGATCGCGCAGGCCTCCCGGCGGATCCTGGCGGACAAAAGCTGGCGTCTTTCGGGAGAGACAGTGCGGGTGAAGGACCACCCGGCCCTCCGGACCGTCCTGACGAAGAAGGATCTCAACCTCCTGGCCGACCGCCTCGACCGGGAGGTGACGCGCGCCGCCGGCCCGTCGACGATCCGGCGGGTGATCCTCTCGGGGGTCCGTCCCCGGGACACCGGCTTCGTGGCGAAGAACCTCGGGGTGGCTCCCGGCAATTCCCTCCCGGAAGCCGGGGGGAGCGCGCTTCCCGACACCCTCTACGCCCTGTCGCAGCTTCCGGGCTACTCCCGGGCCGACGCCCTCCTGGTGCCGGGGACGCTTCCGGGCCAGACCGACCTGGTGGTCCGGGCGACACCCACCGACACCCTCTCGGGCTCCCAGATCGAGGTGGACAACTACGGCTACGCCGCCATGGGCCAGGTGACGGTCAACGGCACCCTGAATGTGAATGACACGCTTTTCACCGGGGACCAGACGACCGTCTCGGCCTCGGGAACCCCCTTCGGCACCATCTTCTTCGGGATGGCCTCGGGGACGCTGGCCTATTCCGCCCCGATCGACCTCGAAAACCGCCTGGGGCTCGACATGAACGTCATGGAGTACCAGATCGGGGGCGGCTGGTCCCCCTGGGGCCACGGGGCGACGGTGGCCCAGCTCGTGGCCCTGGGTCTCTCCGGAGACAACTACGCCTTCGACGGCTGGGGAAGCCACACCTTCGTCCAGAGCCCCACCGCCCATCTCGCCCTGAAGGGGGAAGTCTTCCTCAAGGAGTTCACCGACACCTACTCCCCCACCGTCCAGAACGACCGGAGCGTGATCGGGGGGATGCTCGACCTCTCGGGGTCCCGGACGTGGGGCGCCTGGTCCGGCTCCTTCGAGATCGCCGACACCGAGTACGGCCTGACCCAGGGGGCGGGATCCTCCTCCCAGAACCCCTTCTACTATGACACGCAGGGGATCCAGAACTACTGGACGGGAAACGGCGGGATCCGGTACGCCATAAGCCCCGTCTACTCCGTCTACCTCTCCACCGTGGACCAGCAGTACATCGGGGGCGGGGTGCTCGATCCCATGCTCCAGGCGGTGCTGGGGGGCATGTCGAACGTGCGGGCCCTACCCACCGCGGCTCTTTTCGGCAACGACCTCTACTCGGGAAGCCTCTCCTTCATCCGGAGCGATACGGTCAAGGGGGGCGCCCTCCTCTCCTCGCTCTTCTTCGACGCGGGGCAGGTGACGGGGGTGGGGTTCGAGTACGGGGCCATGGGCCCCGGGATCGAGGAGTCGTGGACCGGACAGCACCTCTTCGGCAAGGCGGATCTCGCCGTCCCGGTGGGGCCGCTCCCCACGGAGGCGATGGGGAGCCCCATCGCCGCGCTCACGGGGGGCAACATCGCCCAGGGGGGGATCCCTCTCGAACTCTGGCTCTCGGTCGGATACCGGTACTAACCAAGGAGATCGCATGAACGCCGACAGAACGTTCCTCGAAAAGATCAAAACCTCGGCTGTCGCAAAGGCCATGGCTCTCTTTTTGTCCGCCCTTCTCCCGCTGTCGACCCTTCCGGAGGTGGCCCTGGCCCTCCCCCACGGGGGCGTGGTGACGAAAGGGACGGCGACGCTCTCCTACGCAACGAACAGGCTCCTGGTGAACCAGGGCACCTCGTCCGCCTCCTTCTCCTGGATCTCCTTCAATGTGGGCTCCAACCAGACGGTGCAGTACAAGACCCCGGGAGCGTCGTCCGTTTCCATGAATTTCATTGGAGGCCCCACACCCGCACAGATTGCCGGGAAGGTGATCTCGAACGGCCAGCTCGTCTTCATGGACCCCGACGGGATCGTCTTCGGCTCCGGAAGCTCCGTCTCGGCGGCCGGGATCCGGGCCTACGGGGCCAGTACCAGTAGCGGGACGATCACCCCCACCGGGGCGATCTCCAACGCCGGAACCCTGACCGCCGGAACCAATGGTCCGATCGTCCTGGTGGGGACGCAGGTCTCCAACACGGGAACCATTCTCGCCCCCTCGGGAGAGGTTGTGCTGGCGGCGGGGAAAACGGTGACGGTCTCCGAAAGCCCCTCCTCGTCTCTGTCGGTGGCTACGACCGGCGGGGGAGCGGTCTCGGACTCCGGGGTGATCGAAGCGGAGAACGTCGACGGCACCCCGGGGGCGATCACCCTCCAGAGCGGCATGAACTCCGGGACGACGACGCTTGCCGGAGCCGCCGTCCTCGACGCGGGGGCCCCCACCGGGGGCAATGGGGGAAGCATTACGGTGAACGGCTACAAGGTGGTGCTCGACGAGACGGCGCCGCTCGACGTGTCGGCCCCGGACGGAACCCCTGGAACGGTGACAATCGACCCCACCGTAACGGACGTGGGATCTGCGTCGGCCCTGGAAGCGATCAACAAGAGCCAGTCGGGTTACCTGAACAACTCCAATGTGTGTATTGCCCTGACCGCCAATATCAACCTCGGAGGGTCCTACGCCTGGACCCCGCTGGGGAACGGATCCGCGTCCTCCGACTACTTCACCGGCATCTTCAACGGAAACGGGCATACGGTGAGCGGGTACACGATTGGGACCTCCGCCTCCCCCTATACCGCAAACGATGCCGGATTCATCGGGTATTCGACCGGCACGGTCGAGAACCTGGGTGTCTCCGGGATGGTGTACGGTGGATCCCATTGTTTTATCGGCGGGGTCGTGGGGAAAAACGCCGGAACGGTGTCCAATTCCTACAACGCTGGGAACGTCAGCGGACACTGCGATGTCGGCGGGGTCGCGGGGGAAAACTACGGGTCGAGCGCAAAGGTGGAATACTCCTACAACACCGGGAGCGTCAGCGGAACATTCGTCATCGTCGGCGGGATCGCGGGGGGAAACTTCGGCGGTACGGTGACGGATTCCTACAACACCGGGACCGTCAGCGGACACTGCGACGTCGGCGGAGTCGTGGGGAGAAACGCCGGAACGGGCACAGTAGTGAAATACTCCTACAACACCGGGAGCGTGAAGGGAACGGGGACGTCCTCCTCCTGCGTCGGCGGGGTCGTGGGGGACAACAACGGCACGGTGTCGAATTCCTACAAC
>JAKADN010000008.1 GCA_021820445.1 Nitrospirota bacterium
AGATGCGGCCATGGCCGGAGACTGGAAAAAACTTTGGATCATCGCGGCGGCCGCTTCGGCGGTGGGTGCTGCCATCGGATTTTTTTTCGGTCTGAGGGGCGGAGGATGACTCTTTCCCCCCAGTGATATCACAAAAATGCCTGCAGTCGACCACTTTTGAAGTTTATGTCAATATCCTCCTCCCTGATTTCTGACATTCTCGACTGTGACGATGATCCCTACCGCCAGCGGCAGAAGCGACAATCCCGCCAGGATGAGGGCCCTCTTTCCTGATCCGGTCCTTTGGCCCAACAGCGAAAGGCGGCCAGCCACTCCTCCGAGTAAAAGGGCGCCGGCCAGTGAGCCGATCACCCCCGGTGAAATGTCCACATACATGAGTCCGATGACGAGAAGGGCTCCGAGCACCCATCCGGGTTCGATACCGGAAAGGCGGGTCCCGAAAAGGGTCGAAAGAAGCATGGCTCCGAAAACCGCCGAAAGTCCCCCCGCCAGTTGTCCGACGAGAAGGCTTCCCGAGAGGGGGGACAGGACCCCGAGCACCGCAGCTGTAAAAAATGAGGGAATGAGAAAGAATGGATCGAGTCCTGTGGTTCGGTCCACAGGGTAACTGAAACGGATTGCGAGCCAGGCAGCGAGGGTCAAGGAATAAGAAAAGGTTCCCTGAAACAGGGTTTCCTGTCTGAGAAGCGGAAGGGTCAGAAGAAGGAGCCATGCACTCATGGCGCCCGATTCGACCAGAAATCGAACCCTCAGAGGAACCATGTTTCTCAAAATGAAGGAAGCGGATGCGAGAAGTGGAATCCAGTCCATAGGTCGATCCGGGTCAAGAAAGTGGCGGATCGAGCCGGGATCGAACAAGGCGAAAGAGAGAATGATCCCGAGGAGGACGATGAGATCCGCGAGAGGAAGGGTGTTTTTTCGCCATTTTCCAGGAAGAAGTTTCAAGGAGAAAAGGAGGAGCAGAACGGAAAGGAACGGAAGGACGGCCGGCCACATCAATGCCATGGCGGGGGCGATGGAGAGGGTTTCCATGGGGCACATTCTCCGGGTACGGACTGAATCAAGGTGGAGTGGGGAATCATGTCAATGGAGGGGGGACTTGCCCCCCCCTCATGTCCCATTACTTCTTACTTCTTCTCCCTGATTCCTTCGACGCTGATGTAGATCTGGACCTTGTCCCCGATCATGCCCGGATAGGTCGTGATTCCGAAATCGCTCCTCCGGACAGATCCCTCGGCGTCGTATCCAGTCAGGTATCCGCCCCAGGGTTTCGGAAGGGCTGAAACATCAGCGGCTCCGACTTCATGAACCTTGAATGAGACGTTGCGGGTTTTTCCATGAATGGTGAGCTTTCCGACCAGAAGACCCGATTTTTTTCCTGTCTTTTTAAAACGGGTGGACGCGAAGCGGATCGTGGGGAAGGTCTTGGCGTCAAAGAAATCTGGCCCTCTCAAATCCTTGTCGCGCATGGGATGGTTGGTGTCGATGCTTTTCGTGGCGATGTTGATGACCACATCCGTTTTTCCGGGATCAAGCCGATAATGGCCGCTGATGGTATCAAAGCGGCCGACGGCTGTGGCGACCCCCGCATGTCCCACGGTAAAGGTGACCGAGGTGTGATCGGGGTCGATTCTGTAGAGGCCGGAGGGATCTCCGCTGCCGTTTTTGTAAGAGGCCGACCATGCAGGGAGACTTCCGTTGAATACAAGAAAGAGAAGAAGCAGGGCCGTGGTGGCAGCCTTGACGAGGTGCGGTTTCATAATCCCTGGGGTGATTTGCATGGAAAGCTCCTTGGGTTGAGGTGTGAAGAATTTTCGGGGAAGCCTTTGTCCATTTCATATGATTCATCTAATATCCAAATCTATTGTTTCATGATTTTAGTTTCAATGCAAACATAAATTGTGGGTCGATTTGATCATCAGGGAGATTGCCATTAAAATGGAGGTTCCCAGTATTTTTTTAGGACCTTCAAGGTGGAAGGAGCGCGGGATTGGAGAGAACCCCTGAAGAGATCAGGCGGGAACTGGTGGGCCATATTGAACGGATGGTCTGCCGATGCCAGGACTCTTCCTGCTTCTCTCTCGAGCGCTCCCTCGAAATGGACTGGGCCGTGGGCGGCTTCGGCGAGATGGAAGAGAGATTCGCCGAGCTTGACCGGCTTTTCTCCGGACTTCTGGAAGAGGTCTTACGGGAATCGTCTCGGTCCGGCCTGGGCAAGATCGCCCGGAAGGCGGAGTTTCTCGAGGACCGCTTCGAGGAAATGGACAGCCATCTCAGAAATCGCCCCCGCAGAAAAAGGGCGGCCTTTCCCTGGGAGAAGTTCTTCCGGATGGGGACGGGGGACGGGGGTCAAAATCCTGAGGTTCGACGTGAGGAGCGTCTGAAGGCGGCCTGCAGGACCCTGGGATTGCCCGAATCCTCCCTGTGGGAAGAGATCCGGAAAAAAGCCAGGGTTCTTCTGAAGGAGCTGCATCCGGATATGCGCTCCGGAGACAGGAGTCAGGAAGCCAGGATGCGGGAAATTCTCGATGCCTACGCTTTTCTCAAGGAATACTTCGGGATGGGAAGGGAAAGGGAAAAATAAGTTTGATACGTAGGTATGCATTTTGGGAGGGATTGAAGGCATGGACCCGGTCGAAATAAACGACCCTGAGAAAATTCAGGAAATCCTCAAGGGGGTCACTCTTTCGGGGGAAGGTTTCGTGACGGCATGTCTCCTGGAGGATGTTTGGGATGCGGGACTCACCTATCCCGACTACTTCAAGGCGGCGGGGGAGGATCCGACCGCTTCGCTCAACGGAGTGTCCCCCGCATGGGAAACATACCACCTGCGCCAGGGGAAAAAAGTCGTGAATGTGTACGGAATGGGTTCGAGGGGTCGCAGAATTCATGTGACCGAAACACCCTGAGCCAACTATTAAAACCCGTGTTGAGGTTGAAAAATGCTTTTTGACGCCGATCTTCTCGAACATATCAGGCTGATCGCCCGGGAGGGGGATCTCTCGGGGGAGGATCGGGAAATCTCGGAAATCCTTGATATGCATCCTGAGTATGCGGAGATATGGAACGATCCCGGAAAGGACCCATCCAGGCCACTCGAAATCAACGGGCAAATGGTCAACCCCTTTGTTCATGTCGCGTTGCATCTGATTGTCGGGCGCCAGATCCGACAGGGATTTCCGGCAGAGGTAAAGAAGGCCTACCTGCATCTCGTGGAGCGGGGAGAGGGCGAGCATGAGGCTCTGCATGCGCTGATGGGATGGTACGGCAAGCTCTATTTTGAGTCCGTCCGGAAGAGCGACGCGTTTGACGAATCCCGCTATCTCCAGGGGCTGGCTTTCCTCTAGCCCTGCTTCGATTGTCCCTGGAAACCGGAAAGGATTTTCGTCTGTATTTTTCGAGGATGTCCTTGACTTTAGCGGGCGGCGGCCTTTAGAATTGACGGACCGTTTCCCATTTGCCGGTCTTGGTCTGCAATGCAGGATCCACCTGGTTCCTGGTCAGCCCACGACATGGATTTCGCGCTCTCCAAGGCCTTTCGGTTCTCGGAGGGTCCGGGGAGACGTATCCGGTCTGAAAGGATTTTCAGGTCACCGAAATTTCGCGGGCCTGGCATGAGTATGAGCGAATGCCGGGGCTCCTTGCGGATATGCTCAAAGGATCAACCGGGGCTCCCGGAGTGTACCGACCTGACTCTTTGATTCTTGATGAGAGCCGGTACTCCCGGGATAGCACTTTTACTTAAGGAGCAGAAAGATGGCGACAGAGACAAATTCCCGGGTTCCCCAGATTGGTCAGCGAAACAAGAAGAACCAGCTGATCACGGATCCCAACGAGATGTTCTTTCTTTCCCCTCGGACACCCTCGTTCCTGACAGGGTCTGAGGTCATTCGCGAGGCGATCAGACGTGCCAGCGTTGATTTTTCCGTTGCCTATCCCATCACGCCGCAGTCCGAAGCCTCCTCCCTGGTCGGGGAGCTCTTTGCAGAGGGCTATGTCGGCGATTACATGCGCGGTGAATCGGAGTTTGCCGTCATGGGCCAGTGCGCGGGAGCGGCATTTGGCGGGGCCAGGGTCTTCACGACAACGGCCGGTCCGGGAACCCTCCGGGCTTTTGAAAACTTTCCGATGTGGGCCGGAAGCCGTCTTCCTATCCAGGTGGTCTTTACGGTCCGGGGGGTCAATTCTCCCCTGACTATCCAGCCGGATACCCTGGAAATCGCCTTTATGCTTGAGACCGGCATGCTACTCTGGCATGCGGAAACCGCCCAGGACCTCTTCGATTTCATGCTCAAGGGGTACTATGTGGCGGAACAGCCGGAGGTCCATCTCCCTATCGGCGTCATCTGTGACGGGTTCTTCGTCACCCACACCAAGGATATGGTCATGATGACCCCGGAGGATCTGGCCCTGCCGCATTACGATCCTTACCGGAGTCCCGTCGTCTGCATGGACATGGAGGTTCCTCCAGTCCGCATGATGCGCGATCCTTTCGTTATGAAATCCAACTATATCAGTTATATGACACATGCCAGCTGGCAGCTGGAAATCCGGGCAGCTATCGAGCGCTCGCGAAAGCACACCATTCCGATTCTCGATGGGCTGATCGATGTTGAAAATCCAGATGCGGAGATCATGATGGTGGCATCAGGCACCGCCGTTTCCCAGGCAAGGGAAGCTATCCGTCTCTTCAGGGACAAGGGAGTCAAGGTCGGTCTGGTCAAGATCAAGACTCTTCGGCCCTTCCCGACGGAAGAAATTCGAAAGGCGACGGAACACGCAAAGCATATTTTTGTTCCTGAGTTCAATGTGGCCGGTTGGCTGGCCCGGGAGATCAAATCCACGATCGATCGCAACGGCCGCGTCATTGCCGGCCCGCATGTCGCCGGTGGCATGACCATGCCCCCGGAAATTATTGTTGAAGAGATCGAAAAACATCTGGCGCACCGCCGGAATAAGGAGCTCGTCCATGGGTAAGAAAATTCAGATAAACAAGGAATTTGTCGATATCATGCCACAGGATTACCTTGACCTCGTGGATAATGGGACCTATGAATCACCCAACCGTGGATGGAAGGACTTCGGAACAGCGACAGAGCTGATCGCCGAACACTCGCTCTGTGCGGGGTGCCCCGAATCGATCGCCTTCCGGCATATCATGGCCTCCATTCCGAACCCGGAGGACACTGTGATGGTCGGGTCGACAGGGTGTACCAGCCTGGTCTTCCCGATGATCGCCGTTCACAACATTCATTCGCTCTTTGGAAATCAGAACGCGATTGCGACCGGTCTCAAGCGCGCCCTTGCCGTCCGCTTCCCGGACAGGGTCAAGGATGTCATCGTCCTGGCAGGCGATGGCGCTACGGTCGACATCGGGCTCGACATGACCCTCCAGTCCTGGTTCCGTAAGGAGAGGTTCACGACAATCTGCTTCGACAACGAACTCTATGCGAATACCGGGGGACAGGAATCCGGTCTCATGCAAAAAGGATTTTTGGCAAAAATGGCTCCGGTGGGCAAGAAGTTTGAAAAGGTGCGTCTTCCCGAAATTGCACGCGAATCGGGATGCGATTACGTTGCGATCATGACGGCCAGCAAGCCCAGCCTGGTCGAAAAGGTCATCAAGCAGGCCGTTCTCATTGCCCGCGAGGTTGGTCCCACTTATATCCAGATCTATACCCCCTGCATTCTGGAAATCGGAAAGCAGAGCATGGAAGGTCTTCAGGAAATGCGCACCTCGGAGGCGCCCGGCGAACGCTTCAAGTTCCGGGAATTCATCTCCCCCGAGGCTCAGTCCTTCCTCGATGGTCTGGCAGAAAAGAAAAAGGCCGAAAAACTGGCCGCCACTGGAGCAACATCCTAACAACAAGGAGAGCCGATGAAAGCGCGCGTCAATATACGCATGTCGGGCCTTGGAGGGCAGGGGGTCGTGACCTCTGCCCATCTGATGGCTATGGCGGCGGCCCATGAAGGGAATTTTTCGATCTCCAATCCGTTCTTCGGGGCGGAAAAACGAATGGCCCCGGCTGAGTCCTATGTCAGGATCGGCCCAGAAAAGATTTACGACCGTGGGGAATTGGTTTTTCCTCATGTCGTGATGATCTATCATCCCCAGGTGATCACGATGGGGAAAAGCTACACCATGCCCTTCTATTCCGGGATCAAAGACGGGGGGCTTGTCATCATCAATGATGATGTTGAGCTTCTGACTGAAGATGAACGAGCGGATCTTGCGAAAAAAAATGTGACGGTCTATTACGTCCCCGCCACGAAGATTGCCCTTGAACTCGCCGGCACCGAGCTGGCGACGAACATGGGGATGCTCGGGGCAGTGGCCGGTCTGACCCATGTGGTGACGATGGATGGATTGGACAAGGCCCTCCAGGACCGCTTCGGGAAGAAATATGTGGCCTCTGGCGGAACGGCAACTCTCGACGAGGCGATCAAGAAAAAATTCGCCAAAAAGGAGATGCTCCTGCAAAAGAATCTCGAAACGATCCGCAGGACCTTTGATGAGGCGTCAGCCTTCGCAGCCAAACATCCCGCGATCTCCGCGGGCGTCGGAATGTAACCCTAAAAAGACTCAGGAAGGGCATCAATGTATAATGTGGCAGAGGTGAATGCGGAGGAATGTGTCGCCCAGAAAGGATGCCGGCTCTGTATCATGTATTGTCCGGAAGCCAACTGCATTCAGATGGACACGACGAAGATGGTAGCCACCATCGTCGAATCCCGTTGCAAGGGATGTGAACTTTGCGTGGTTGTCTGTGATGCTGCGAAACACAATGCCATCAAGATGGTGGCACGATAGCCTGAAGAAAGGCGGGGGTGAAGGATTTCTTCCTTCACCCCCACTCTATCCCCTATGAAAAATGACCTTATTGACGAAGCGCGAATGTCCCAAGAAAATGCCCTTGCTGAGGCCTTCAGACAAGTTGAAGAGTCAATCAAATCCTTCCATGCCCTCCTCGATACGGTCAATCAGGATGCCTCATCGCGTCCTCTCTCCGAAGAAGATCTGAAATCCCGTTTTGTGGCCTCCCAGGCCCTGCGCGACAGCGCATCCATCTATCTCGACTGGGGATGGCACTATCTCAGTCGGTTATACGAAGTCCCCAATCCCCACAATCCGGAAGACGAACTCCTCGATTGACAATCGTTTAGCCAGGTCCGATTCCCAGATTTCTAAAAAAATCATATCAAAAAAATCCGTGGAGAATTTCCATCAGGGGATTCACCCTTGATTTGGATTTCGATGCGAGCCGAATGGAAACATCGATCAATTTGGGTGGCGTTTTCGCGGCAAGATCGAATTCCTGGACCTGAAAAAGGAGCTTGGTTCGGGAGAGAAGTTTCTCGTTGAAAGGCAATTTGAAGTAAAAAAGCCCGCCAGCCTTGCCATGAGAATAAAGGATGGCTTTGATGGGAAAGGCCTTGTAGGCGAGGTCGCGTCCAAAAGGGGTTTGGGCGGGGGTCGGTTGCGAGAAGGGAGAAGGAAGGACCCAGATCATGGATCCTAAGCCCAAAGTGACGATCGTGAAGAGTATGAGTCCCGTATAATAAAGCACCTGCTTGACGTTCTGATAGGGAACATTGGCCTGCCATGCGATATCGAAGGCCTCGGATGGGGAAATGTTCCGATAGTTTTTTTTGAGCTGGGAGAGAAAGACAGAATGAGGGACAATCTGGGCCTTAAGGTTTTCCCCATCTTCTGCAAGGACGACCTGGATCGGTATTACCTGCTCCCGCCAGAGTCCCTGATGTCCAAAAAGGGCATGGGTGTCCTGAGCCGTATGAAAGGATCGGATTCCAATGGTGAGATGTGAGCCAGGAATCTTGTCGACGATGGGCATCGTTTCGGGATCCGGATGAGACAGGGGGCGAAAGTGATAAAAGGAAGCACAGGCGGAAATCGAAAAGAGGACCATCGTGGCAAGGGAAATGGCTTTAAAGCGCCTCAGGCGCAAGTTTTCAGTCATGCTGCCGGTTCTCCGCCTCGTTGGCGATGGAGATTTTGACGAGAATGCTGTAAGCGAAAACGAGTATCAGAACAATCACGACATAGAGAATAAGTTGAAGGGAATGGTAGGAAAAGTCCCCGAATCGTTCGCTTTCCTTGTAGGAGGACTGGGCTTCGACAAGAAGAATGCGCCGAATGGTGGAAATGATCCCGATCAGAATGAAGGAGGCGATCGGGAAACGCCTTCTGCCAAGATAACTGAGCATGATCCATAAAAGCTCGAGAATGATGACGACAAATAGCATGTCGTTTATCAGCTGGAGGACGGAATCTGTCTTGAGATCGGTCAGACCCATGGCCGAATGAACGAGGACGATCACCGCCCCGGACATCAGAAAGACGGCGACAATCAGATGAATGATGTCGTCGATCCTCAAAAGGACTTTTCTTAATCTCTGGACAAACTCGATATGACCGTCTGGTCGGGGCAAATGGGGGGAGGGATCGATCACCGGTCACCTTCCTTCATTAAGCGTGAGTTTCGTCTTCGTTGAATGGTTCCCGAGAAAGCCGCAAAGCCTCTTCCATCCTGGCAAGGACGATCTCGCGCCCCGCGAGAAGAAGAACCTCGAAGATCCCCGGGCTGACAGTTTTCCCGGTGATGGCCACGCGAACCGGCTGGGCCAGTTCTCCGAGTTTCAGGTGCAACGACTCCCCCACCTGGGCAAAAACGTTCCGGAGGGATTCTCCCGTCCAGTCGTCAAGGGCCATAAAGGAGAGGGAAAGATCCTCCAGGACAGAGGAGTTGGCGGGGGTGAGAACTTTCTTGCGGGCTTCCGGATCAATCGACCGTGAGCGATCCAGAAAAGGAAGGGCGAACTGGGCCAGATCTTTCACCGTTTTTGACCGCCCCTTGAGCTCGTCGATCACCCGCGTCCAATGGGCAGGATCAGAGGCCTGGGGAAGGGGATCCGGCAGGGGCGGGAGCGCTTCTTTGACAAGAGGAACAAGATCGACCCCCGGGGTATCCTTGATATAGTGGGCGTTAAGCCATAGAAGCTTTTCAGGATTGAAGACAGACGGGGATGAGCCGACATGGTCGAGATCGAAGTACTGAATCAGTTCCTCCCGGGAAAAGATCTCCTGATCCTTGTGGGACCATCCCAGCCGAACAAGATAATTCACCAGAGCCTGGGGGAGGAATCCCATCTCGCGGTAGGCCATAACGGAGGTGGCTCCGTGCCTTTTGGAGAGCCGTGTTCTATCGGGTCCATAGATCATGGGAAGATGGGCAAAATCCGGGAGCGGAGCGCCCAGGGCCCTGAAGATTGGGATCTGACGGGGAGTATTGTTGATATGGTCGTCTCCCCGGATAACGTGGGTGATCTTCATGTCGACATCGTCGACAACCACCGCGAAATTGTAGGTGGGGACCCCGTCGGTCCGGATGATGATCAGATCGTCCAAGACGGCGCTGTCGAAGGAGAGGGGACCCCGGATGAGGTCGTCAAAAACGATCGGTTCACGGTCGGGTGTGCGAAAACGGAGAACATGGGGACGATCGGGAGAAACCGAGCGTTCCCGGCAGCGGCCGTCGTATCGGGGAGGGAGGCCCTGTTTCATGGCCTCTGCTCTCTTCGATTCAAGAAGGTCAGGCGGGCAGTCGCACCGGTAGGCGTGACCATTTTTAAGAAGAACCGAGGCGAGTTCCCGGTAACGGTCGAGACGTTCGGTCTGGTAAAAAGGTCCCTCGTCCCATGAAAGGTCTAGCCAGCCCATTCCCTCGAGGATAGCCGCGATGGATTCCTCGGTGGAACGTTCCCGGTCGGTGTCCTCGATACGGAGGACCAGTGTTCCCCCGTAGTGCCGGGCGAGAAGAAAGTTGAAAAGGGCCGTTCGGGCTCCTCCCAGATGAAGATGGCCTGTCGGGCTGGGAGCGAATCGAACGCGCATGGAGGAATCTTTGGGCAGGGGCAAGGCGGAAGTCCTGGGTTTGAGCGTGAATTCCGGAATGGATTTTAAATAAGAATAACATGGTCGAGGGGGACGGACAAACGGAAAAACAAGTCTGGAAAGAGGCCTTTCAAAAGGCGGCGTTTTGACCTGTCGGGGAAGGCGGTCTATAATTCCAACGCGTGTGCCCGGGAGGGCGCCATCGGAAATGTGATTCGATTGAGGGCTGGGGTGAAGATGATTGGGGAAAAAAAACGAATCTCCCGGGGGGTCATGGGGGTTCTGAGAAGAAAATTCAACGGGCCGATTCTTCTCCTGGTCGTTGCGGTGGCCCTGGTTGCGGCCGGGTGTGGGGAGGTCAAGCCTCTGACTCCGGATGAGCAGTCGCTTGTTTCCGCCTGGAAGATTGGGAAGTCGATCCAGAGAGCCTATTCCAAGGAGTCGGTGGACGATGTCGTCTCCCATTTGAGTTCACCACTGGCTACCCGGCCGGAGACGCGGGCTCAGCTGACCCGGTTGTTCGGAATGTTCCGGAAGCTGGACCTGACCCTGGTCATGGATTCCGGAGAGGTGGATCCAACGACGCATTCGATTACCTTCCATGCCCATTGGACGATGACAGGTCTCCCCAAGTCGCGATCCGGCCCACGCTATTTTCAGACGGGGGAGTGCCGGATTGTCGTCTCGATGGCGAAGGCCCCCCATCCATCGCGGATCGAATCCATTTCGGGCGACACCTTCCTGGCTGCTCCTGCGAAGCTTTCCCCGCAAACATGACAGGGGGGCCGAAACCAAAGAGAATCGCGGCGGATTTTCTAATCGTGGGGGGAGGAATCGCCGGTTATCAGACGGCCCTTGATCTCCTTCCCCTGGGAAGTGTTGCCCTGGCATCCCGGGGGTCGATCTCTTCCGGGAGCTCTTACTACGCCCAGGGAGGGCTCGCGATTCCATGGGGCTTTGACAGGGACGCCATCGACTCCCATGTCGAAGACACGATCCGTGCGGGAGCCGGACTCTGCGATGAGGAGAGGGTTCGTCTCCTGATCGAAGACGCCGAAGAAGCGTTCGCCACCCTGGTCTCCTACGGGGTTCCCTTCGACAGAAACGAAAAGGGAGAAATCCTTTTCACGCGGGAAGCGGCTCATTCCCGTCCACGGATCGTCCATGCGGGAGGAGACAAGACTGGATCGCTCATTTTAAAGACGTTGGCTCAAAACGTCCACGGCCATGAGCGTTTCACATTTCTGACCCCTTACCGCCTGACCCGGCTCCTCAAAGGACGCGACGGCCGGGTGGCGGGAGGGCTCTTCATGGATGAAACCGGGGAAGAGTGGCTGGAGATCGTCGCCAAGGCGACCATTATGGCGACCGGGGGATTCAGCGCCCTTTTTGCCAGAACAACCAATCCCCCATCGCAGGTGGGAGATGCCGCCGCGGTCTGCCATCGGGCAGGAGCGGAACTTGAACGCCTGGCCTTCACCCAGTTTCATCCGACCGTTCTCGACCTTCCGGGAGAGGCTCCCTTTCTTTTGACCGAGGCCCTCCGGGGAGAGGGGGGACACGTGGTGAACGAAGCGGGGGAGCGCATACTGTTCAGGTATCATCCGGATGGAGAGCTGGCCCCGCGGGATGTGGTCTCCCGGGCCCTCTGGCTCGAAGCCCGCGCCCATCCCGAATCGGCACTCTACCTGTCGGTGACCCACCTTCCGGCCCTTTACCTGAAGGAGAGGTTTCCCCAGGTCTTTAACCACTGTCTGTCGGTCGGCATCGACCTCTCACGGGATCGTGCGCCAATCCGCCCGGCCGCCCATTTTCAGATGGGGGGAATCAAAAGCGATATGGAGGGGAGGACGTCCCTTCCCGGACTCTATGCCGTGGGTGAGGTGGCGAGCACCAGGGTTCATGGGGCGAACCGCCTGGCATCCAACTCTCTTCTCGAAGCGCTGGTCATGGGCCACAGGGTCGTCCATGGAATCGTATCAGACCGGATCGGAGACGGGGCTTTGGGTCTGGTTTCCGAGGAAGAGAGGGACGTTCCCCGGGTCATTCCGACGCTTCCTCCCGGACAGGTGACGATGAAAATGGTGCAGAACATTCTGTGGGAAAAGGCAGGAATTGTCCGCTTTCTCTCCCTGGTACAGTCCGGCCGGGAGGAGATCAGGGGCTATCTTTCCAGGATGCGGGAAGGCCCGGTCACGACGGAAGGGGTCCTTTTGTGGAACGCCCTTGAGCTTTCGCGGGAGATTTTTGACGATCTCCTTGTCGCTCCGAGGGTGGGCGCGAACTTTTTTCTTGACGAGTCTCCGGAAAATGCAGGATCCCCGGTTCGGGAGATAGAAAAAGGATAGGGAATGGCAAAGGATTTTTATGACCGTCTCGGAGTCGACCGGAAAGCGACCTCCGAAGAGATCAAGAAGGCCTATCGAAAGCTTGCCCGCCAATACCACCCCGATGTCAACCCGAACAACAAGGAGGCGGAGCTCCGCTTCAAGGAGATCAACGAAGCCTACGAGACTCTTTCGGACGAGGACAAGAGAAAGGAATACGACGCGGTTCTCTCCGGGGGCGGAGCAGGCCGGGGGAGAGCCGCCTCTCAGGGAGGGACGGGACACCCCTTCGAGGATTTTTCCGGAGAAGGGATGGGAGATTTTTGGGACCTGTTCGGGGGAATGGGGCGAGGGGGAGGGACCGTCCTCTCGGAGGTCCACCTGACTCTGACATTTCGTGAGGCGGCGCTCGGGGCGGACAAATCGGTCCTCCTGACCGACGTTTCCGGGAAGAAGCCCGAACAGGTGACGCTTCGGATTCCTGCCGGAATCGAGGCGGGAATGGCCTTTACCCTCCAAGTCGGGTCCGGTTCCCGATCCCGTATGGTCCGGGTGGTCATCGACGACATTATGCCGGATCTCCTGTTCCGGAGACAGGGGTCGGACCTTCTCCTCGATTGCCCGGTCAAGCTCTCCGAACTCCTGTACGGGGCAACGGTCACCGTCCCGACCCTCGAGGGGGAGGCCCGCCTCAAGATTCCTCCGGGGACTAAGGCCGGCCAGACGTTCCGGATGAAGGGAAAAGGGGTGGCCTCTCCGGTGGACCATGAAAAAGGACATCTGTTCGTCAAGGTCCTTCCGGTTCTTCCCCCCCGGGTTCCCGACTCTCTTGAATCCTGCATCCGCGAACTCGACAGCCATTATCCGCCGGACTTCCGATGGAAGACCCGGTGATCCGGGAAAGAGGGTCCCGTCTCCCGTTGTCGTCAAGGAGGATGACCGATGGTTGAGAAAGAATATCCAGAAGTCCCGGGCCGGCCCATGCCGGTCGAATGGGTCACGGAAACCTTTGCGGTCTCCAGGCGAACCCTGTCCCTCCTGGTCCGGGAAGGCCTCGTCGAGATCGAAAAAGAGGGGGCAGCGCCTTTTCTTCGCCCTGAAATGATCGAGCGCGTAAGGGTCATCATGACTCTCCGGAAGGAACTGGGCGTGAACCTGGCGGGTGTCGAAATCATTCTGCGCCTCAGGCACCAGCTCCTCTGGCACCGGAACCGCTTCCGGGACTCCCAGTCGGAATCCTGCATCGATAACGACCCGTCATAGCATGCCAAAAAGCGGGAACCACTCTGAACCTTGAAATGATCAGGGAGGAACGACCATGGATGTGAACAAGCTGACCCAGAAATCTCAGGAAGCATTGCAGAGGGCTGTCGACCTGGCGCGACAGAAAGGCAATACCGAGGTGGAGCCGCTGCACCTTCTCAAGGCCCTTCTGGAGCAGGAGGGGGGCATTGTCCCTGCGATCCTCCTGAAAATGGAGGTCTCCCCCGAAGAGCTTCTCAGAAAGGTCGACGAACAGCTGGGGCTCCTCCCAAGGGTCGAGGGGGGTTCCGGGGGGCCCTATCTTTCCAGGAATCTCTCGTTCCTGCTCGACAAGGCGCTGGAGGAGACCCGTCCCTTCAAGGACGATTATGTCAGCACCGAACACATCCTGCTGGCCATGACCGAAAGCACCGGCCCCGAAAGCCGGATTTTCAAATCGTTCAAGCTGACCCGGGAAAAGACCCTTGCGGCTCTCACCGAGGTGCGGGGCAACCAGCGCGTCACCGATCCGAATCCCGAGGAGCGCTACCAGGCTCTCGAAAAATTCGGGAAGGACCTGACGGCGCTTGCCCGCCAGAACAAGCTCGATCCCGTCATCGGTCGCGACGAAGAGATCCGGCGTGTGATCCAGGTCCTCTCCCGCAGGACCAAGAACAACCCTGTCCTGATCGGCGATCCTGGCGTCGGAAAGACGGCCATCGTCGAGGGGCTCGCCCTTCGGATCGTGGCGGGGGACGTTCCCGAGGGGCTCAAGGACAAGACGATCTTTTCTCTCGACCTGGGAGCCCTTCTGGCTGGCGCGAAATACCGGGGGGACTTTGAGGAGCGTCTCAAGGCCGTGCTGAAGGAGATCAGCGCGGCATCGGGACGGATCATCCTCTTCATTGACGAGCTCCATACCATCGTCCGGGCGGGGGCGACCGAAGGGGCCATGGACGCCTCCAATCTGCTGAAGCCCGCCCTGGCGCGGGGGGAACTCCGGGCGATCGGCGCCACGACCCTGGACGAATACCGTCAGTACATCGAAAAAGACGCGGCCCTCGAGCGCCGATTCCAGCCCGTCTTCGTGGGGGAACCCTCCATCGACGACACGATCGCCATTCTCCGGGGCCTCAAGGAAAAATACGAGATTCACCATGGGGTCCGGATCAAGGACTCGGCAATCGTGGCGGCGGCGATTCTCTCCCATCGCTACATCACCGGCCGATTCCTTCCGGACAAGGCCATCGACCTGATCGACGAGTCGGCGAGCCGCCTCCGGGTGGCGATCGACAGCATGCCGCTCGAGCTCGATGAGGTGGACCGCAAGATCCGACAGCTCGAAATCGAGAAGATGGCCCTTTCCAAGGAGGACGACGAAGAAAGCCGGAAAAAGAAGGCCGATGTCGAAAACGAGCTCGAGGAGCTCAAAGGGCGCTTTTCGACCCTGAAGGCGCAGTGGGATGGGGAGAAGGCCCGGATCCAGGAGATCCGCGAGCTCAAGGAAAAGATCGAACAGTCCAAGCTCGATGCCGACGCCGCATTGCGGGAAGGCCAGTACGAAAAGGCGTCCCAGATCACCTACGGGACGATTCCGACCCTCCAGAAGTCCCTCGATGCGGCCCAGGCCGCGATGGAGAAGGAAAGCCAGACCGGAGGCCGTCTTCTTAAAGAAGAGGTCTCGGAGGAGGATGTGGCCCAGGTGGTTTCGGCCTGGACCGGGATCCCTGTGACCCGCATGATGGAAGGGGAGCTTCAGAAGCTTCTGAAGATGGAGGAGCGCCTCTCCCAGCGCGTCGTGGGCCAGAAGGAGGCGGTCGTGGCCGTGTCGAACGCCATCCGGCGCGCCAGAGCCGGAATTCAGGACCCGAACCGGCCCCTCGGTTCCTTTTTCTTCCTGGGTCCGACCGGGGTGGGAAAGACGGAGCTCGCCAAAAGCCTGGCCGAATTCCTCTTCGACAACGACCAGGCGATGATCCGCATCGACATGTCGGAATACATGGAGAAGCATTCGGTGGCGCGCCTCATCGGTGCCCCGCCCGGATACGTCGGTTACGAGGAGGGGGGGCAGCTGACGGAGGCCATCCGGCGCCGTCCTTATTCGGTCATCCTCCTCGACGAGATGGAAAAGGCCCATCCGGACGTCTTCAACGTGCTTCTCCAGGTTCTGGACGACGGGCGTCTCACCGACGGTCAGGGACGGGTGGTGGACTTCAAGAACACCGTCATCATCATGACCTCGAACATCGCCTCTGACGTCATTCGTGATTCGGCCGGGGTTCCCGAGGCCGAGGTGCGGCGAAAGGTGATGGAGATTCTCGGGCGCTCCCTTCGGCCGGAGTTTCTGAACCGGATCGACGAGATCATTCTCTTCCATCCCCTCACCATGGCCGAAATCATGCAGATCGTCGACATCCAGCTTTCGTCGATCAACAAGCGGCTCAAGGACCAGAATATCGTTCTTGCCCTGACCGACCGGGCCCGGGAAGAGCTGGCTCAGGTCGGATTCGATCCGGTCTTCGGAGCCCGGCCACTCAAGCGGGCGATCCAGCAGGCCATCATGAATCCGCTGGCCCAGCAGATCCTGGCCCGGACCGTCCAGAAGGGTGGAACAATCGAAGTCGACTGGGACGGGGCGAATTTCCTGTTCAATTCGGCGGCTGTGTCCGGAGAGAGTTCGTGACAGACGGGGGGACTCCGATCAGGGAGGGACTCCTTTTTACGCAGAATGCCGGCTTGGCGGAGCAGATATCAAGGACCGTTCTTCACTGGCCTCTCGAAATTCTTGTCCGGGATTCCTGGAAGGGGTGGGAGGGGGTCTCTCCCGACTGTCGGCTCCTTCTCATCGATCGGGGAACCATTCCGTCGGTCGATCTGTCGGACCGTCATTTCCGGATCATCCTCTGCGGGGAGGGGGAGGCGCTCCTTGAGGCCCTCACGGAATTTCTTTATCTTCGCGAACCTCTCTCCCAGGCGGTGGGGATCGAACACCTTCTCCACACCAAGTGCCGGCAGTACCTGAAGGCGGTGTCGAGTCTGAAGGAATCGGACTCGGCCTATTCCTTCTTTTCCGACCTTCTGGACCGGATGCTCATCCCGACCGCTCTCGACGTGACCGAAGGAAACCAGCACAAGGCCTCCCGTATCCTGGGGATCAGTCGGACGACCTTCCGCAGCAAGATGAAATCGATCACGGAAGGGGAACGAGGTCCTGAAAATGGAGATTGTTGCTAAATGCATGTTAATATTATTT
Organism: Nitrospirota bacterium; assembly: GCA_021820445.1. Classification (GTDB taxonomy): domain Bacteria; phylum Nitrospirota; class Leptospirillia; order Leptospirillales; family Leptospirillaceae; genus UBA4572. Next base: position 16,736 of record JAKADN010000008.1, read on the forward strand.
AAATATAATTTTATTCCTTTTTTGTGTCTTGGGTTTGATCAAAAAATTCTGTGATTTCTGGTCAGGACGCTTGACAGATCGGTCGGTTCAGTGTAATTTCCCCGATGGACGTTGTATTTTTCATAATTAAAATGCGAAAGGGGGGAAGAAAACGATGAAAAAATCGGAACTCGTGGACAAGATCTCCCAGTCCGCAAAGATCAACAAGACCCAGGCGAACGAAGCTCTGAATGCCGCTGTCGAGGCCATCAAGAAGGCCCTCAAGAAGGACAGCGAGCGCGTGACCCTTCCCGGGTTCGGGACCTTTTCGACCGTGAAGAGAAAGGCCCGCACCGGCCGGAACCCCCGTACTGGCCAGGAGATCAAGATCCCTGCGATGCGCGTTCCAAAATTTACTGCCGGAAAAGCCTTTAAGGCCGCCATCAAGTAATTTGTCCCGAAGATGCGGGGCCATGGTCTTCCGTGGTCCCGTCTTGTCCAGCAGGCACGTAGCTCAGGGGTGGAGCGCTACCTTGACACGGTAGAGGTCGGCGGTTCGAAACCGCCCGTGCCTACCATTTCTTCAAGTCATTCTTTTGAAATTCCTCTTAATCATACGTTTCCAAAATTTGAGCAGTCCAAAGCGATTCATCCCGGGATGATCCGGTTTGATTCGGTGTCAGGTTGCCCTGAATTATGGAGATTTCCTTAGTCGCAGTGTCTCCTTACAGTCAGGTTCGGGCGCCAGAAGGAAAGTCGTGCGTTCTTTTTTTCCGAGAGGCACCGGTCACCCGATGAGGGCGATCAGCTCCTCGTTGGTCAGCTTGCCCGACATCTCCGCCCCTTCCAGGAGGTCGTTGGCCAGATCCCGCTTCTTTGCGTGGAGCGCGAGGATCTTCTCCTCGATGCTGTCTGTGGCGATCAGCCGGTAGATGGTGACCGGACGCTGCTGGCCGATCCGGTGGGCACGGTCGGAGGCCTGGTCTTCCACCGCCGGGTTCCACCAGGGATCGAGGTGGATCACGTAGTCGGCGGCCGTCAGGTTGAGTCCCGTCCCTCCCGCCCGGAGGCTGATCAGGAAAAGGTCGCCCGATCCCCCCTGAAAGGCCTCCACCCGCTTCTCCCGCTCCCTGGCCGGCGTGCTCCCGTCGAGATACTGGTAGGGGATCTTTCGGGCGTCCAAAGCCTTCGCCACCTTCTCGAGGTGGCCGGTGAACTGGCTGAAAACCAGGGCCCGGTGCCGGTTGTCCCGGAGCTCGTCGACCAACCCAAGGAAGGTGTCGAGCTTGGAGCCGGGAAGGGGGGTCTCGGGATCGACGAGCGCCGGATGGCAGAGGGCTCTCCGGAGGCGGGTGATCTCCGCCAGGATGTGGATTCGGGAGTCCTTTCGGTCGGCCAGATCGGCGATTTTTTCGAGGGCATTTCGCCGGAGGGCTTCGTAGAAGGCCCGCTCCTCGGCGGAGAGTTCGACCTCGAGGGTGATCTCCGTCCGGGGCGGGAGCTCGGAGAGAACGGCGCTCTTCGTCCTTCGGAGCATGAAGGGCCGGATCAGGGCGCGCAGCGAGGCCAGGACCCGGGTGTCCCGGTTCCGCTCGATGGGGCCGGCGAAGCGGTTGGCGAAGCGCTCCCTTGACCCCAGAAGTCGTGGGTTGATGACGCTCATGAGGCTCCAGAGCTCGTCGAGGTCGTTTTCAACCGGCGTTCCTGTCAGGGCGAGCCGGAACCGGGCATCGATCTTCCGGGCCGCCTGGGCCCGCTTGGTTTCGGCGTTCTTGAAGGCCTGGGCTTCGTCGAAGACGGCCATTTGCCAGGAGATCCCCGAAAGAATCGCCTCCTCCTGGGCCAGAAGTCCGTAGCTCGCGATCAGAACGTCGCGGGGGCCCAGCTTCGCTGTCATCTCACCTCGGCTGGCGGCCTCTCGAAACTGATGGACCTTAAGGGTCGGGGCGAAGCGTGCGAGTTCGGAGGCCCAGTTGTGGCAGACGGAGGTGGGGGCCACGACCAGGATGGGTCCACCGGCGGCCTGTTCCAGCATCACGGCGATCGCCTGGACGGTCTTCCCGAGCCCCATGTCGTCGGCCAGACAGGCCCCCGCCCCCCACCGGGCCAGCCGGCTCATCCAGGAAAACCCCTCCACCTGATAGTCCCGAAGTTCCGCCGCGAGGGTTGCGGGAATCTCCGGACGATGGTCGGCCGCCTCCTGAAGGCGCTTTCGGAACTCCTTCCAGCTCTTGTCCCCCTTGACCTCCCCCGCCTCCGAGAGAAGATCCTCGATGGCGAGCGTCCCCGGAAGGGAGACCCGGGATCCCGATCCGGACTCCTCCGAGACGGACTGCAGTCGTTCGAGACGGTGGCGGAGTTCATCCGCCAGCGCGAGAAATCGTCCGTCGGAGAGGGGGATGTAGCGTCCCTTCGCCCGAGGAAGAAGGGACAGGATTTCCCGGAGGTCCACCACCAGATCCTCGTCGACCGTCACCTTGCCCTCGAGCTCGAACCAGTCCCGGGCTTCGCGAACCGTGATCCGGAGCTTTTTCGTTCCCACAGGGGGCGTGACGCGGAAACTCTCCCCCTGGGGCCATTCGACCTCTTTGGGAAGGGGGCACTCGCGAAGCTCCGTCAAAAAGTCGAGGGCGTCCTCGGCTTCCTCCATGAGCCATGTGTTGTGCTCCGGCTCGACGCCAGCGAGAACGGACAGGGTGGCGACGAGCTCCTCCAGACGGCTCTTTTCGGTATCGAGGTCCCGGCGTGCGTGGAGGGTCTTCCCGTCGACCAAGGCTGTGACGAGACGTCCCCCACGGCCTGTGGGGTAGAAGGGGCCTCCGGGGCCGAACGGCCGGACACCCGCCGTCAGGGCGAGGCCTTCCTGGAAGGGGGCGAGCTGAAGGACCGGGATGGTTTGCCCCTCCAGGGCCGGGATGTCGGCCTCGCCGATTTCGGCGCGGAGGGAGAGGAAGGGGGCCTGGCGCCTGAGGAGCGCCAGGATCCGGTCCCGGGCCTCCCGGGGGACGACCAGCCCCTTGGGGGGGATCCGGGCCCCCAGGGCGACCACGGGCTTCGAGACGTCGACCACCCGGAAGCGGGAGGGGGAGTCGGACTCGAGGATGGCCCGGGGATAGTCGGCCCGGTGGGAGAGTTCGATCCGGTAGCCCTGGGGGGATTCGGAGAGGATCAGTTCGGGGAGGGCTAAAACGAGGTCGAGACGCTCCTCCGGATGGTCCCGGTGGAAGACGGCCGGATGTCCGGCCAGGGCGAGCGGGGTGCGGTGGGGGTCGGGGTGGGAGAAGGTGCGGTTCCCGTAGTAGACCTCGGTGGTGAAGGAGTCGGCGATTCTCCTGTCGGCCTCGGAGAGGGGAAGGGAGGGATCTCCCGCCTGAAGTCTCTTGAAGGCGATTCTCTTGGTCCCCCGCCAGACCCCGTTCTTTTTGGACTGCTCCACTGCTTCGGTCTCCAAGGTCCGGGGGTCGAAGAGCCAGGCGATCCGCTTTTCCCGGGAGGTGTCTCCCTCCGGATCGTTCTGGGCCAGGATTCCTTCAAGTCCGGCCAGGGAGCGTTCCCAGGCCGCCTCCTGAAGCAGAAGGGAACGGAATGGGCGAAGGAGAAAGGCCACCGTCTCCTGGTTCAGAAATTCCCGGACCTCCTCCGGAGGATTGTCCATGCGGACAAGAATTTCCGCATAAAGTCCGGCCACGAGCGGGAGAAGATTCCGGTACTCCCGGAAGCGGTCCAGGATTTCCGTCCGGTCCGCCTCGGTCTTCTCCGGGGAGAGAAGCCATCGGGCCTGGGCGAAGAGGGCCCCGGCGAGAGGGGAGAAGCGGCCGGCTCCTGGGGCGAGTCTTTCGAGGGTGTCCCGGGCCGGACCGTCGAGCCCCTGGCGGGCGGAGTCGAGGGCCGACAAGGCGATATAGCCGGCGTAGTTCCAGGTGTTGCCGGGGGTGGCCAGCGCCACAAGGCGGGAGAGGTCCTCGCGCCGCTTGTCGGAGCGGTCCAGGAGAAAGAGGGAGAGGGCGTAGAAGAGACCGAAAGGTTCTTCGGGGGGCATCTTCCGTTTGGTGACGGCCTTTCGGAATTCGGTCTGCATCTTTTTGAAGAGGCCCGCCGCCTCACCGAACTCCTCCCGGAAGAAGGCCTCCCACCCCTGGATGCCCAGAAGAAGATAGAGTTCGCTTTTGGGATGGTTCGCGACGAAGCGCCCCACCCCGGAGAGATGGCCTCCGACGAGGTCGAAGCTCAGGAAGTGGGAGGCGAGGTCGGGAGGAGCGGGCGGTTTTTCGAGAACCCTCCGTCCTGGGGCAATAAGCCCCGGAAGGTCGGGGGAGAGGAGGCCCGAGCCCAAAAGGATCGAGATCTTGATTGACACCGCGTCCGCCAGAATGGGAGCGGGCAGGGTTGAGGCCCAATCTCCCGGGAGGATGGCCCAGAAGAGGTGATCCTGAAAGTGAGAGCGCAGATAGTGGCCGTCGTAGCCTTTTTTGGCCAGCTTCTCCAGTGATTCGATCTCCTTCATGTCTTTTGCGTAGAAGGCGACGAGGAGTCGGCGAATGTAGACCGGATCGTAGAAGTTGGTGTAGACGGGGTCCGATGGGGTGTGCGAGGGGGTCAGGCGTCTCAGGATTTCCTGGGCGCGGGCCGGCCCTTCCGGTCCTTCGAAGAGCTCTCTGAGGGCGAGCGAGGTCAGGGTGGGATTCCAGCGGTTCGCGGAGCCGGTCTCCCAGTGGGAGAGATCGAGGCGCCCCTTGAGCAGTGACACCTCTGCGAGGGTCCAGCCCTTTCCGTTCCTGTCCTGGAGAAAGTGGTCTCCGGTATTAAGAAGCTCCAGCAGGCGCTTGTCGTCTTTGAGATTCGCCGCGATGACAAGGCCCAGGAGAAGGCGGGACGAAGGGGAGAGCCGTTCGTAGTAGCGGACCGGATCGTTTTCGGGGGGCTGGGCCAAGGGAGACCGTCCTCGGATAGGGAGTTGGAAGAAGCGCCGGGAGGCTGGCGAGAAGGATTCCTCTCCCGGTTTCGGGAGGGGATAGGGTCCGGCAAGTCTTCCTCCATTTTAGGAAAAATGAAGGGTTTTTTGAAGAGGGCGAGGAGAGCGGAAGGGGAAAGAGGTCGTCCGGTTGCCAGAATGGACAGATCTCCGGAGTGTCCGCGAATCGTGAATCGTGCGGAGGATGGGGAGCGTTTTTGCGAAGGAGCGGGGGGAGTGCGGGGTGTGCTAAAAATATTGTTTAAAAATACCAATGCTTTAAAAAAGAATGGGTTTCGGGCATGGAGATTGCTTTCAAGGGGGAACCAGGCTCCGGTAGGAAATGGACGGAGTTCGTGATTCACCGGTGAAACAGGAAGACCACGAAGGATGCGGGCCGGCAACAAACAAGATCCAAAATCCTGTCGAAGGCTTCAATGGAAAGGAGGCTTCTCTCTTTCGTCACAGTTTCTTGAGGGATTTGTTCGAAAACTGTTTTCCCCCTGGCACGCCTGATGCAAGTAGGTAAGCCAAACCTGCCCGATCGGATGGGCGGGGGAAAGGGAGAGGTCCTCCCAATTACGACAACTTCAGGAGGTTTTATTATGGCTAAGCAGGGAACTGTGTCTGTCGCCCGGGGTCTGTCCCGGTCCTTTCTCCGAACATCCGTCCTCTCCGCGGCGCTTCTGTCCGCCGTCCTTCTTTCTTCCCCGTCCTTTGCCGGCGAAACCATGGCGCCGCCGACACCGTCCTCCACAGGCTCCCTGCCCACCGCCTCCAATCCGGCCAACAACTCCACCATGGGCCAGATGATGGCGATGCAGCAGGCCGCGATGGGCCAGAATGCCAACGTCTCGGGCGACCCCTTCCAGGGGAACGTGCCCAAGTCGACCTCGCTCTCGGCCAACTTTGCCTGGATGGATACTTTTAACGAGAGTGCGTTTAATGGTGGCTATGGCGGTGGAGTGACCGCGACACATTGGGTTACCTCTCATTTCGGGATTACCGCTTCGATCGAAATTGAATCGTTTGGGTTGGGACAGATCAATAATTATTTATCAATTAATGCTGCGGGTTACCCACACCAAGCAGGTACTCCGGTAATTCCGATTACCCTTGGGGGTGTGTATGACTTTACCGGAGGGGGGGCTTGGGTAAATCCCCAGATTTTTGTAGATGGTGGACCAGCTGTGACCCTAAACGGGGAATCAATGCCCTTGTATGCGGATTTCGGTGTGGGGGTGGTAACTCCTTTGGCCAAAATTTCCGATGCATTGTCAGGGGTGGATTTGTTTGCAAATATCCGCTGGGCATATTTGAGTAATATCAGTGGATTGGCAGACACTGCAGTTGCTGTTGATACATCAAATAACTCAAAAGTTATTGGGGCATATCCAGGCGGGGCCCTCAACTACATGCCCATCGAGTTTGGCGCCACCTTCGTATTCTAGGTTTCCTGTCTTTTGGGGGAGGAGGAGCCTCTCCTCCCTCTTTTTCCCATCATTCCCTGATTCTTTCCGAACCGTCCACCATGAGGTCCTTCCGTCCGGGGTGCACCATGACCGCCGTCATACTCCCCCTTTGTCCTCGGATGCCAGAATCCTCTCCTGCCATCAATCGGGATCAGGACACCTCTCTGTCTTCGGACAGTCCGGTCGGGCACACGGGGGATACTGGGAGATGACGCAGGAGGAATTCATCCGGGATTTGGGGCTCGGGCGCCGGGATTTCTTCGGAGAGGATCTGGGCGGCCTCGACCTGTCGGGCCTCGACCTGTCGGGCCTCGACTTCGTCGACGCCGATCTCTCCGGATGCCAGCTTACAGGAACCCGGTTCGTCAAGGCGGGACTCTCGCGCGCGAGGCTTGTCGGAGCGTCGATGATCGAATGCGACCTCACGGGGGCAAAACTTTCCCGCGCCGACCTCACGGGAGCCGATCTCTCGGGGGCCCATCTCTACGAGGCCAATCTTACCCGCGCGCATCTGGTCGAAGCACGGCTCGTCGGAGCGAACCTCACCCGTGCCCGGCTCAGACGGGCGGACCTCACCCGGGCCAATCTCGGCAACGCCGTCCTGGTCGACGCCGATCTTTCCCGGGCAAACCTCACGTCGGCGGTGGTCTTCGGCGCCTGCTTCACCCGGGCCAACCTCGAGCGGGTTGTTTTGATCGACGTCTGTTTGCTCAAGGCCCGGTTCGGAGGGCTTCGTCCCCCCGATTCCTCCGGGGACCGACCTTCCGCCAAAGGGTGATTCCGGTTGTTTTTTCTTGTCTCAGGGTCCAGAATCGAAACAGTCGGCGGACTCAAAACCCCAACAAGGAGGAGAAAGCATGAAAACGGTCAGCGTGCTTCTGGTGGGTCTGGGACGGGTGGGAAGCAAGTTCTATGACAAGCTTCACGCCGTGGGGCGCGAGCGCGTCCGGATCGTCGGGGTCTGCGAACGGGATTCCCGGAACGCCTGCATTCCTCAGGTCCATAAGGACGGCATCACCGTCTATCCCGACTACCGGGAGGCGGTCCGGACCCTGGGAAGCGCTGTCGACATCATCCTCGATACCACCAACGTCCCCGCCGTCAAGCAGGACCTCCGGGGGCTTCTCCAGGAGACCGCGAACCATCATACCGTGCTCCTTCCCCTCGTGGTCGCCTACCTCATGTGGTACCTCTCCGACCAGACGGAGGAGATGGTCCAGGACCACTCCGAGACGGGATATTAGGAAGGCCTGAAGATGGGAAGGACGATCATGGCGTTTCCGATTTAAGAGGGATGAAAAAATCAGGGGATGAAATGGTTCTGAGCCCGTCGTTCAAAGGTCAGGTCTATCTTCCAGTCAGGGGAAAAAGTCTTCGAGGCAGGTTCCGGTTCGGAGTCCATCAATGTTTTTGAAATGCGAATCCAGGGTCAACAACGAAGCTCCGCGCTCCATGGCCGCGGCGGCAATCTACAGATCGTTCGAGGGGATTGGACGTCCTTTTTTTAGGAGCCCCGCCCAGCGGCTCAGGACGGAATGACAGGGCATAAAAGTCTGCCGTTTTCTCTGTTGCCGAGAGAATCTCCACACGAGGTGTCTCAAGAAATCGAGCTAGGTCTTCACGGTTCTGGGGCTCCCGCCTGCCCAAAAGAAAGCCGGCCAAGAGTTCTCCAAGGACGATGGAAGGCACGATGATGTGGAGAGCATGCCTGAAGACTTTGAGGAGGATCGGGTCGTTCCTTTTGAAGGTCCCATAAGCGTTGGTATCGACAAGAACCGTGTGCAAGGGCTATTTCCAGAGATCCGGGTCTATTTCTGAAAAGGTCGACGTGTTCCGTCCAAATTCTTCCTCGTCCTCCCGGCTCCATCTCCCTGCCAGGGCGTCGAGATCGTGATACCCGCCTTCCGCCGTTTTTTTTGGAAAAATACCCCTCATTCAGAAGACGAAGCGCAAGGCTATTGAGGCTGATCCCTTCGCGTTTCGCGCATGCCTTCAACTCCCTCAGGATATTTTCGTCAAGACCGCGGATGCTCATCATGGCCATGGCCCATCCTCCTTTTTTGATGATAGCAGTATGCATTCATTTATGCGATCACATCGAAAGGCACCTCTGGATTGTCCTAAGGGGTCTTCCTGGGAGGACCTTTCAGGTCCCTTATCCGCCTTTCCTTAGAAGCAGACGGTTCAGGGCGTTCGCGAAGCGCTCGCGGTCGGAGGAGGAAAAAGGGGCGGGACCACCCGTCGTCACTCCTCCGCTCCGGAGCTCCTGCATGAAGTTGCGCACCGAAAGACGCTCCCCCACCGTCTCCGGGTCGAAGATTTCTCCGTGAGGAGAAAGGGCGACGCCCCCTTTTTCGACGACCTTCGCCGCAAGCGGGATGTCGGCGCTCACGACCAGATCTCCTTCCGCGACCCGCTCTGCGATCCAGGCGTCGGCGACGTCGAGCCCCGATCCGACCACCACCCGTTCGAAGAGAGGGGAGTCGGGACAATGGATCGCCCGGTTCGCCACGAGAACCAGGGGCACCCCGATCCGCTGCGCGGCCCGAAAGAGGATTTCCTTGGCCGCCTTCGGACAGCCGTCGGCATCGACATAGATTTTCAAGGGTAAGACTCCTGTCGGAAAGGGAGGAAAGAATCCGGATGACCGGTTTCTTTCACGATACCGGAGGCCGCCTCGGCGGGCAACAGTCCGTTTGTCTTGAGACGCGAGGGGAGGGAGTCGTCGGACTCTGAAGATCGGGGGCGAGGGCATTCGTGATCGCCGTCAGGAGGCCTTTTCCTCGGAATATTTTCCGGATCGGCCTCTGGAGCGGCAACAGGAACCAGGCGAAAGAGGCGCGGCCGGAGAGAAAATCCTCCGGCCGGGGTGGGGAGGGATTACCGTGCGGCCCAGACGAGATCTTTCTTCGAGCCGATGCGGGCGGTGAGGAGGGAGAGGGCCCGGTCGAGGGGAAGGTCGATCGTTTTTCCCGTGTCGAAGCGGCGGATCCGCAGGATCTTCCCCTTGCCCGACTGGAAGATGCCCGCGATCTGGATCCGTTCCTCCTTGTGGAAGAGGGCCCGGGAGAGGACCTCGTCGATCGGACCCTGGTCGAAGAGGCCATGGTGGAGAAGGCGTCCTTTTCCGTCGAAGCTCTGGACGATCACGCCCACGAAGAACTTCGGCGTTCCGAGGAAGTGGAAGACCATCTTCCGGCTTCCGGCGAAGGCCGGGGTTTTCGGAATGGGGATGCGGGTCCCCGGGGTTCCGGTCTGGATCACGAGAGTGCGAAGATCCACGGGACCGGAGGCCGATGTCGAGGCGAATGCCGGCGTCCCGGCCAGAAGGGCGGGCAGAAGAACCGCCGAAAGGCCAATCGTGCGAAAATGTGTCACAGAGGAGCTCCTTTCGGATGGAGGAATGGTTTCGCCTGAACTGGCAGAAGAAATATTGCAAGCGCCATGCCGAAAGAATCTGTCGAGGGGGAGGTGTGAATGTCCTTTGGCTTCGCCGGGTTTTGATCGAAGAGGGCACCTTCCTCCTCTGACTCCGTTCACCCGTGAAACCCCCTTTAAGTGAGAGGGTTTCAGGTCCGACTCCCCTGAAACCCCCGGTCTTTTTTCTCCCGGATCTTTGGAATAGGATGAAAAAAGAGGAATGCGGAGTGTGAAGGATCTCGGACCGGGCGAAAGGGCAGAACGATGGAGCAGGGAAAAAAGATCAGGTTTTTTCTTCTGTCGGCGGTCCTGGTGATTGTGTGCGGGACCTTGCCGGCTCGGGCGGACTGGACCCTTGTCGGGCCAAAGAGCTATGTGGTCGGAATTCCCCCCAATTACATCCGGGCCTGGGCCCGTCCCCGGGAGGTGGGTCGCCAGCAGGAGACGAACTGGTGCTGGGCGGCCTCCGTCGCGATGGTGTTGAACTTCTCCCACGTCCCCGTCACCCAGGACGAGATCGTGAAGCGGGTCTTCGGACGAAAGGTGAACGAGCCCGCGAACATGCTCCAGATCATGCAGGCGATCGACGGATGGCGCTCGGTCTACAAGGGGAAGACGGTGGTGGTCACCGCCTTTCTCGAGCCCTCCAGCGAGCAGATCCTCCAGGACCTCTATCTGAACTATCCGGTCATCCTGGCGCTCAAGGTCGGAAACAAGATCGGTCACGCCGTCGTGGTGACGGCCGCCAAATACACCCTTGTCGACGGACGAAAACGGGTGGACTATTTTCTCGTCCGGGATCCCTGGCCGCAAAATCCCTCCGAAGCCCGGCTCGATCCGCCCTTTTTCAAGGACATCATCGGGGGTGTCGGGATCCGGATCTCTCTCGAAAAAGCCCCCTGATCCGAACGGGGGGCCAGAAGATTCAGGGGGTCGGGGGATTCTGTCTGTCCCGCACAGGCTGGGCCCAGGCCCCTTCGAAAAGGATCCGGTCCAGGGGCTCCCGGGTGCGCTCCCCCGCCTCCCGGGCCGCGAGATCGGGGTCGAGGAGGGCCGGGGATCCGGCGTACCCGATCGCGATCATCGTCATGGGATGAAAATCGTCAGGAATCCCGAATTCCCCCCGGAGCCGCTCCGGATCGAATCCTCCCATCACATGGGCCGCCAGCCCCTGGGCCTGGGCCTCGACCAGAAGAGCCATTGTCGCCATGCCGGTATCGTGACCGCCCCACCGGTTGGGAGAGCGGTCGTGGGAAAAGTGGTCCCGGGCCACGGTGGCGACCAGGATCTGGGCGTTCTTCGCCCACAGCCGGTTCCCCGGGGTCAGGCAGTCGAAGGCCTTTTGCCAGCCCTCCCGGTCGTAGAACCGGTTCCAGAAGATGAAGCGCCAGGGTTGGTCGTTGAAGGAGGAGGGGGCCCAGCGGGCCGCCTCGAACAGGGAGAGAAGGGCGCCGAAGAGGACCGGCCGGTCCGGGTCGAAGGCCCGGGTGCTGAAGCGTTCCGCGAGAAGCGGGGTGATCGGGGAACCCGTCCGGGCCTTTTTCTCCGCCATGCTCATTCCCCTCCGATGCGCAGTCCCTCGACCAGGAGGGACGGGGTATTGACCGAGGAGCGGATCTCGAGGTCCGATCCCACCGCCACGATTCCCCGGTACAGGTCGTCGAGCGTGCCCGCGATGGTGATCTCGGAGACGGGATGGACGATCTTCCCGTTCTTGATCCAGTACCCGAAGGCCCCCCGGGAGTAGTCTCCCGTGACTGTGTTGACTCCGAAGCCGATCAGCTCCGTCACCAGGAGCCCCTCGGAGATCCCGGAGATGAGTTCCTCCTGGGATTCGGTCCCGGGGGAGACCACCAGGTTCGAGACGCCGACTCCCGGACCGTCCGAGAGGGAGCGGACGGCGTTACCGGTGGATTTTCGGCGGGATTTCCGGGCCGAATAGGTGTCAAAGAGATAGGTGGTGAGGATTCCCCGGTCCACGATCGTCTTGGGCCTCGTGGGGAGGCCTTCTCCGTCGAAGGGTCGGCTCCCCAGACCTCCCGGAATGAACGGATCCTCCCGGAGAGTCACCTTGTCCGACATCACCGGAGTTCCCTCCCGGTCCTTCAGGTAGGTGGCGTTCCGGTAGAGGGCGGAGCCCGAGATGGCGCCCGTAAAATGTCCGATCAGGCTCCGGGCCGTTTCGGGGTCGAAGAGGACGGGGTAGGAGCCCGTCGGAATCCGGCGGGCGTGAAGGCGGGAGACCGTCCGGGCGGCGGCTTTCCCCCCCACGGCCCTGGGATCCTTCGTCGACTCCCAATGGGGGCCCACCACATACCAGTAGTCCCGCTCCATCGCATCCTTTTCGGTTGCGATCACCGAGCAGGAGAGCGAATACGAGCTTTTCCGGTATCCTCCCAGGAATCCCAGGGTGTTGCCGAAGACGATCCGGGCCTGCGAACGGGCGCAGTCGGCTCCTTCGGAGTTCGTAATCCGGGAGTCGTAGGCCAGGGCCGCCTCTTCGGCGCGGCTTGCCCGCTCGAAGAGATTCTCCCGTGTCGGGATCTCCGTCTCCGGAGGAAAGAGGGACTCCGGATCGACGGTCGGGGGCAGAAGCTCCTCCGGAAGGCCGGCGAAGGGGTCGGAGGCGGTGTGGCGGGCCATCGCCACGGCCCGGCCCACCAGTTCGTCGATGTGGGTTCTGGAGAGGTCACGGGTCGAGATGCTCGACTGGGACTGGCCGACGAAGACCCGGATCCCCAGCCCCTGGCTCTGGGAGGCCTGGATCTTCTCCAGTGTCCCCTTCCTCACGGTGACGTTTTCCTCGTCGGTCCAGACATAAAGGGCGTCGGCGGAGGTGGCCCCTGCCCGCCTGGCCGCCTCCAGGATGTGGGCCACCGCATCCTGCCCGCTGTCGAAGTCCCTGATTGCTGTGCTCATCGTCTCTCCTCGTTTGCCTGTTTACCTGGGTTTTCCCCGGAATCGTTGGTCGGGGGAAGGGGAATCAGTGGGTGCCGCCGACGGTGATCCCGTCGACCCGGATGGTGGGAAGGCCCACCCCGACAGGGACGGACTGCCCATCCTTACCGCAGGTTCCCACCCCGGTGTCGAGGGCCATGTCGTTTCCGACCATGCGGACCTTGGTCAGAACGTCGGGACCGTTGCCGATGAGGGTCGCCCCCTTGACCGGGTAGAGGATCTTGCCCTTCTCGACATAGTAGGCCTCGGACATCGAGAAGACGAACTTGCCGGAGGTGATGTCCACCTGGCCGCCGCCGAAATTGACGGCGTAGATCCCGCGGTCGAGGGAGGCGAGGATCTCCCGGGGGTCCGACTCCCCTTCCATCATGACCGTGTTGGTCATGCGGGGCATGACCGGATGGGCGTAGGATTCGCGGCGTCCGTTGCCGGTCGACCGGGTTCCCATGAGCCGGGCGTTCTGGCGGTCCTGGAGGTATCCCTTGAGGATGCCGTCTTCGATCAGGACGGTCCGCTGGGTCGGGGTCCCCTCGTCGTCGACGTTCAAGGATCCCCGCCTTCCCGGGATGGTGCCGTCGTCGATGATGGTGCAGAGCGGGGAGGCCACGCGTTCTCCGAGGCGTCCGGAGAAGGCGGAGGTCCCCTTGCGGTTGAAGTCCCCTTCCAGTCCGTGGCCGATCGCTTCGTGGAGGAGAATTCCCGGCCATCCCGGTCCCAGAACCACATCCATCGTTCCCGAAGGGCAGGGGCGGGCGGTGAGGTTCACGAGGGCCTGGCGCGTCGCTTCATGGGCCGCATGGGAGAGCCGGTCCATGGCCACGAGACCGGCATAGTCCGTCCGTCCTCCCCAGCCGAAGGTTCCGGTCTGCCGGTTGTCCCCCTCCTGGGCGATGACGGAAAGATTGATGCGGGTCAGGGGGATCCGGTCGGCGACGATGGTTCCGTCCCGGCGAACCACCTGGATCGTCTTGATCTCGGAGGCGAGGGAGGCCATGACCTGAACGACCTTGTTGCTCTGGGAGCGCGCCAGGCGGTCCAGGGCCTCGAGGACGGCGATCTTGTCCGGCACGGGCCGGTCGAGGGTCAGGTCGGTCGCGGGAAAGAGGTCCGTCGCCGGGCGGTTCGGGGAAGAGACCGAAAGAGGAGAGGGACTCCCCCCCCGGTCGGCGATGCGTCGGGCCGATTCGACCGCCCGTGTCAGGGCCTTCGGGTCAAACTCCTCCGTGAAGGCAAATCCGGTCCGTTCTCCCGAGACGATCCGGGCCCCCACTCCCTGGGAGACGTCCTGACCGGCCTTTTTTACAATTCCGTCCTCGAGGCTGTAATGCTCCCTGACGGTGTACTCGAAGTAGAGGTCGGCGTCGTCTACAGAGGGTGAGAGGGCGGCCGCCCCCATCACGCGATCAAGAACGCGGGGGGAGGTTCCGAACTGATTTTCGAAGAAAAGGGCGATCTCATGCGGGGGGGTCGTCAAGTCGGGATCCTCCGGATATGGGTCAACAGGAATGAGGACGGTTGAAGGAAACGTTTCATCGCCACATTTGCAAGCAGTACGGTTACTAGGCCTCGCGGATGGCTCTTCCTGTCTTGTATTGGGCCTTCCATCCTTTCATTATACAGGGGGGAAGCCATCGGAATCCATGAAAAAACCGGAAGAGAGACGCAGCGCACAAGATCGGGACGCAGGGGGAAAAAGGGACGATGGACGAGAAACAGGGGCAGGACAGGGTTCGAAGGCTGATGGAAACAGGAGTCTCCGAGGGCATCTTTCCCGGAGGCGTCGCGCTCTGGGGAGACCGGGAGCGAATTCGCGGCGAGGTTGTGGCGGGGCGACTCCGGACCCTCCCTCCCCCTCCGGGCCCTCCCGTCACCCCGGAGACCCTCTATGACCTCGCCTCCCTCACCAAGCCCCTTGCGACCGGGGCGCTCGTCCTTCTGGCGGTCTCCGAGGGGCGCCTCGATCTGTCCGGAAGGGTCTCGGACATTCTTCCCGAAACGGCGGGACGCTTTGCGGGGAACGCGACTCTCCGGGAGCTCCTGAGCCACTCCTCGGGGCTCTGCGCGTGGGCGCCTCTCTACGACCGGATCGATCCCTCCCTCTCCCGGGAGGCGCGTCGAGAGGAATTGTTGCGCCAGATCCTCGATCTTCCTCCCGCCGCCCCCCGAGGCGCGAAATCGGTCTACAGCGATTTCGGATTCATGCTTCTGGGGTGGATCCTCGAGCGTGTATGGGAGGAGCCTCTGGACCGGCTCTACCGGGAGCAGGTCGCCCGGCCCCTGGGTGTCTCTTCGGGCGACTTTCTCTCCCCGGACTCTCCCCTCTCCGGGGCCGTCCGGAAGGGAGGGGTTCCGGTGGCGTCGACCGAGATCGATCCTTTGACGGGGAAACCCTTCACCGGCGTGGTCCATGACGAACATGCGCGGTTTTTGGGTGGGGTTTCGGGCCACGCCGGCCTCTTCGGATCGGCACGGTCCGTCTGGGGGCTCGCCCGACCCTGGCTGGGGGGCGGGTTCTTCCCCGCGTCCCTTCTGTCGGAATTTCGGAGCCGCCAGCCGGGACTCGAATGGGCGCTCGGATGGGACACGCCCACTCCCGGCTCTTCGAGTGGCCATCTCATGACTCCGGGTGGAGCGATTGGACACCTGGGATATGCGGGGACCTCCCTCTGGATCGACTGGAAAAGGGAGCGCATCGTGGTTCTTCTGACGAACCGGGTGCATCCCGTCCGGACCGACAACCGGATCCGGGAGTTCCGTCCCGTCCTCCACGACGCGATCATGGAAGGCTTCGGGGAGGGGCCGGGGGAAGAGCATCAGGAAGGGGCTGAGGCCTTGCCTTCGTAGACCGCCCGTCCTCGTTCGAACAGGCGGTCCATTTCCCGGCGCTCGGGAAGGGTGCGGAGTGTCTTGTCGAGGGTGGTCCGGGAGAGCGGGAGAAAAAGGGCCCCGATCCAGGTGCTCTTTGTGAGGAGCGGGCGCTCGAGAAGGCGGCGGGCGGGGTCCCGGCCCTTCCGGAGGATGGTGACCCCCCCTTTCCAGACGAGGGAGAGCTCGAGGCCGACCCGGCCCCCCACGGCCGAAGGAAGAGGGATCCCGGTGGAGAAGAGGCCGGCGGTGTAGGCGAACAGCCTGTCCTTTAGGAGCTGCTCCCGCTGCCGGAACTCTTCCGTGTTGAGGGGATTGGCCAGGGCGGATTCGGGGATCCCTGCGGTCCGGAGCTCCTCCTGGGGGACGTAGACACGTCCTTTGAGCCAGTCCACGGCGATGTCCTGCCAGAAGTTCGCCAGTTGAAGGGCCGTGCAGATGGCGTCGGAACGGGCAAAGAGCCTTTCCGAGCGGATCCCGTGGATCCAGAGGAGAAGGCGGCCGACGGGGTTGGCCGAAAGGACCGAATAGGCGAGAAGATCTTCGAAGGTCTGGTGGCGGACGATCGTGCGGTCGCGCTCGAAGGCCATGATCAGGTGATCGAGCCATTCCACGGGGACCCCGGTCCGCTGGATCACGTCGGAGAGGGCCCGGAAGACCGGGTGGTCCACCGGCCCTTCCGCCGCCTGGTAAAGAAGTCGTCGCCATCCGGACAGAAGCTCGAGGGCCCGCCCCGTGTCCGGTTCCTCGTCGGCAAAATCGTCGGCGGCCCGGGCAAAGGCGTAGATGGCGGCGATCGAGGGGCGGGTGGAGGCCGGAAGGAGACGGGAGGCCACGGGAAAGTTCTCGTAGTGGTCGTGGACGACCCGGGCGCAGTATTGGTAGGAGCTTTCGAGATCGATCATTTTTCCCCCAGAGCCTCGAGGATCAGTTCGGCGGCCCGGTAACCGGATCGGACCGCCCCCTCCATGGTGGCGGGAAGTCCCGTGTCGGTGATGTCCCCGGCCATCCAGAGATTGGGGATCGAGGTCCGGGCCTCCGGCCGGAGGGATCCCTGGCCGGCCGGAAGGACCGGCGTGGCGAAGCGGTCGCGGACCGCCCGGACGCTTTTCAATGTGGCCCTGCTCTTCGGATCGATCTTCCGGACATGCTCCAGGCAGAGCGCACCGAGGTCTTCGTCGGAGAGGCCCATCAGGTCGTCCGCCCCGGAGACGGTGGCGCTCGCCACCCGCGTGGGATGCATGTCGTCTTCGATTCGCGTGGACCAGTCGAACCAGGGGCGCGTCTCGGGGGTCAGACGTTGCTCCATGGCGTCCCTGTTGAAGATCCAGTGGACGGTGGATTGGGGAAACCCCGTGATCAGCGGGAGGTCGACGGGTTCCGAAAAGAGAAGGTTCACGGAAAGGATCGGAGAAGAATAGGCCAGTCGGCTCATCTGGTCCACGAGAGGGGCCTGGTGCAGGGAAATCGGGGCGATCTTCTCGAAGGCCCAGGGAGGGAGCGCCGACAGAAGATGGTCGGAGCGTCCCAGGGGAAGCTCCTCCTGGGCGGTGGAGACCCCTATCACGCGCCCCTGCTCGGCGGAAAAACCCACGATGCGCGTCTTCGTCCGGACCGTCACGCCTCGATTCCGGAAGAGTTTCATGGCCGGAAGCACGAAGAGCTCCGAAAGGGGAACGGCGTTATAGGCGGGACGGGAATGGCTTCCTCCCTTCAGGAGGGACTCCTTCAGGATTCGTACGAGGATGGCGGCGCTCACCTTGCGGGAGGGGAGATTGGTGGCGGAGAGGATCACAAGCTCCCAGAAGCGGTCGATGACCGACTCCGGCTGGCCCGCCCTCCGGAGGAATTCGTAGGCGCTCAGGTGGTCGACGTCGTTGTCGTTCTTCGGTATGGCCCGGGAAAGTCTCAGGAAGGCCAGACGGGAGGTGAAGGGGAGTCCCTCGTACTGGAGGAGTCCTCCCGCCAGGGCCAGGGGGTTGTCGCTTCCCGGGAGATCGAGGGGGTTGAGCCCCCGTTCCGGATCCCAGAGGGGAAGATAGAGGCGGTCGTAGAAGACGAGCCCCGGAAGGGTTCCGAGCGCCTCGAGCAGCGCCAGGGTCCCCGTATAGCAGGAGAGGAAGAGGTGCTGGCCGGTGTCGATCTCCCGTCCGATGGCGGGGTCGAAGTAGGAGCCGACCCGCCCTCCCAGGTGGGGACGTCCCTCGAGAAGGAGGATGTCGAACGAGCGGTCGGGGTTCCGTGATAGACGCTCGCATGCCGCGATTCCGGCAAGCCCCCCGCCCATTACGGTGATCCGCGGCCGACCGTTCATGACCCCGTCCCTGACATCCGGGCCATCTGGCGACGGTCCTTCCGGGTTTCCCGCCAGAAGGAAAAAAGGGTTCGGGCCTTTTCCACCGGACCGAGGCCGATTCGCCTTCTGTAGACGTCGAACCCCGACCGGCGGATCTTCTGGTGGATGGCATGGTAGACCGATTCCATGGCGCGTGCGGCGATCATGGTCTGCCGGTCCTCCGGACCGGACAGAAGGGCGGCGGCCTGACGGTAGTCTTCCTCGGAGCGGCTCCAGATCTCCTCCAGAAGGGCGGTCATTCCGGGATGGATCCGACCTGAAAGGACGTCTTCCTCCGTCACGCCGTGATGACCCATCCGGTCGGCCGGCAGATAGATGCGGTTGCGTTCCGCGTCCGGACGGAGGTCCCGGAGAATATTCGTCAGCTGGAAGGCTTCTCCCAACCTGTCGGCATAGGGTGAGAGGCGGGAGAGGTCTCCTCCGAAGATGGGGATGCAGATCCGCCCGACGGCGCCGGCCGCCCGGTAGCAGTAGCGTTCGAGGGAGGGAATGTCGGGGATCCGGACAAGCGAAAGATCGTCCTGCATGCCCCGGACGATCTCGCCATAGAGAGAGGCCGGTATTCCGCGGCGCCGGGAGATCTCGACGATCCTCTGAAAAAAAGGCTCGTTCTCCCATCCGGCCGGGGGGGCAAAATCGCTGTCGAAGGCGGAGGCCCAGGCGGCGAGGTGCTCCGTGACATCGATGTCGCTGCGGGGTTCGTCGGCAAGGTCGTCGACGAGACGGCAGAAGACGTAGAAATCGAAAAGGTCGCGCTGTCCTTCCGGGTCGAGAAGAGAAAAGGAGCGGTAGAAGGAGCTTCCCCGGACACCGGCCCGGGCCCGTTCAAGGCCGGTCGTGTCGAAGGGCAGGGAAGGAGGAAGGGTCACGTAGGAAGGACTCCGGAGAGTTGGGTGTTATGTGCCGGGACCAAAAAGGGGTCACAAGGGATTGTCCTTCCGACAAATATACCGTTTTGGGAAAGAGAGGGCAATCTCAGGGGCGTGGGGGTTCCCCAGGCGAAGGAAGATTCGGGATTTCCGGATCGGTCGGAAAAACGACGTCGAATCATGGCGGCAAGGGGAGGGCCCTCCCGATGCAGGCGGATCTCTCCGTCCGAAGTTCCGTGAACACCAGGGGAGAGGATGGGCCGGGAATCGTTGACATTGGAGAGTTTCGTTGAAATCCTCGGGGACATTCGGGTCGCTCCCTCGAGGGCCCCTTATGGCCAAGGAAAGATTTCCTGATTGGATCTATTTTACCGAGAGGATAAAATGATCTCGTAAAAAGAGGGAGGAGCGCGATGTCATTCTTTCGAAGATCCGTGTTGTCAGGGTGTCTGTCTGTCGTCTTTCTGTCCTCGACGGCCCATGCCGGAGATCTTATGAACTGGGGGAAGAAGATTGCCGAGGAGGGAAACGGCTCGCCCGGGAGCATCGCCTGCATGGAGTGCCATCGGCTGAACGGTGGGGGCATGCCTTCCATCGGAAGCCCCCGGATCGCGGGACAGACGGCCTTTTACATCGAGCATGAGATTCTTGGCGTCCAGAAAGGAACACGCTACGCCCCCGTCATGGCAGGGGTTGTCTACAACCTCTCGAAAAACGACATCCGGGCCGTTGCCCTCTATTATGCGAGCGTCAGGACCCCGAAGCTCCCCGACGTTTCGCCCCCCGACCCCGCCCTCGTCGCCCTCGGAAAACACATCGCCCAGAAAGGCCTCTGGAAAAAGAATGTTCCGGCCTGCGTCCTCTGCCACGGACCGAACGGACGGGGGATCCCCCCCCATTTTCCCTACATCGAGGGGCAGAACAAGGGATATCTCCTGAGACAGCTCATCTCCTTTGCCTTTCTCAAGCGCAAGGACGACCCCCAGGGGCTGATGCGGGGAATCGCCCGCCATCTGACACAGCGTGAGCGCAAGGCGGTTGCCGAATACTTTGCGAGCCTTAATCCCCCCGCGACCGCCGGCCGCGGAAAATAGCCATCATGTCAGGAGTTCTCATGAAGATCAGATCCTCCCTTCTCGTCGTGGCTTCAGCCACCCTTCTTTTTTCGGGAAGCCAGTCATTCCCTCCCATTGCACGGGGGCAGGAGCCCGCGACCTTTCAGCCGCCCTCCGACAGCGAGATCCCTTCCGGTCCGTTCGGAGACCTGGTCCGGAAAGGAGAGCACATCTTCACCCAGACAGGAGTCTACGCCCGTCCCTATGTCGGGAACGACCTGACCTGCGAAAGCTGCCATCTCGACCGGGGCCGCAAACCCTACGCCGCCCCGCTCTGGGGGGCCTACGTGAGCTACCCGAGGTTCCGGACGAAAAACAACAAGGTCAGCCGCCTGGGGGAACGGATCCAGGGATGCTTCCGCTTTTCCATGAACGGAACTCCCCCTCCCCTGGACAGTGAGACCATCCGGTCCCTGGTGGCCTACAGTTTCTGGATGTCGCGGGGGGCTCCAGTCGGGGTCAAGCTTGCCGGCCAGGGCATGTACAGGATGCCCCGTCCCAAAAGGCAGCCCGACCCTTTCCGCGGGAAAAAGGTCTATGCCGCCCGCTGTGCCCTCTGCCACGGGGCCGACGGACTGGGAGCGACCTCCGGCCACGACGTGGCCTTTCCCCCGGTCTGGGGACCCCGTTCCTACAACATGGGTGCCGGGCTGGCGAAGGTCTCCAAGCTGGCCGGATTCGTGAAGATGAACATGCCGCTTTCCAAGGGAGATACGCTCACCAACCAGGAGTCCTGGGACGTCGCCGCCTACGTGGACAGCCAGCCTCGTCCGGCCGATCCACGAAAAATCCGCTGATCGAGGTCGGGGAGCGCTCCTTCGGCTCTCCTGACGTCCGGGGCGGATGAGTCCTCCCCCTTCGGGAGGGAATCGGGCAGGGGGGGCCAATGTTCGAGAGGTAGAATTTCAGACGGCCCGGGGGAGATTGCCATACGGACGGGCGGCAAGGGACTCACTTTACAGGTTGGATCCTTTCTGGATCCAAAAGGGCCTCCTGGAGGGCTGAGGCGCGATCCATCCTTAATGATGTGACCGAAAAAGAGTGTTCAACAGGGTCGCGAAATCTGTGTTGATTTTTTTAAGCCCTCAATGAGCAAGCCATTTATTCAATCACCCTAAGAAGGAGGGAACCGATGAGTCAATCGATGTCACGCAGGGAAATGCTGGGAATGGTGGCCATGATGGGAACGGCCGGACTGGCGCTTGGCCTTGGTAACGGAAGAATTCCCTTGGCATCGGCGTCGGAGCACCTCGATCTGGAACCCCGCGGGGATCACCGTCTCCACGCGCTCCTGTCGGCGCTGGCCAGGACAAAAAGCCGCCGGGACTATCGCTCGCTGACAATGATCAGCCTCCACCGGGACGAATGGGATCATGAGGCCCTTGCCCTGCTTCTCCATTACCGGGGAAATCCGAAGCAGGTCTGGGACAATACCGTCTTCGGATCTCCCTGGCTCAACCTCATGCGAAATTCCCTGAATGCCCAGGTCTACAGCTTTGGCAAAAAAGAGGCCCTGGTTCTCTCCGCCACCCATGGAACCGCCCATCTGGCACTGTTTGACGATGAGATGTGGGAGAAATACCGTCTTTCCGTAAAGGCAGGGGTCAAATCCAAAACCAACCCCCTCATCCGTCTCTCCCCCGCTTCGTCAAAACCCCTGTCATCCCTGAATGACCCCCACGGGGTTCTCTCTCCCGAAGACAACAACATCCCGGTCCTCCAGGCGCGGGGCGTTGTCTTTCTGGCTTGCCACAACATGATCTGGGAGCTTTCGGGGGCGTTGAAAAAGGGAGGGATCAACCCCGACCACAAGACCCACGGAGAGATTGCGGGCGAATTGACCAATCATCTGATTCCTGGCGTGGTGCTGACACCCGGGATCGTGGGAACGCTTCCCCTTCTGGCCGAGGTCGGTTACTCGTACGCCCGTTCCTGAGGTCGATCCCCCCATCCCAGGGGAATTCCATGAATGAAACTCAGGCGAAGCCGGTTTATAGAGAAAACAGGGAGAAAACATGAAAAAGGCTGGATTCATCACCGTGCTCCTCGCAAGTCTCACGCTCTTCCTTCCAGAAGGGCCTCTTTCTCCGCCCGAGTCCCTTGCGGCCGCTCCGGAGGTCTACCCTCCCTGGAGCCATGGCCGGAACAACCCTTCGACACACAGGGGCATCGATGTCACGGTGCCGGATGTCGACAACCTTCCGGACCTCCACGGGAACCTCTCCCAACCCCGCCTTGTGCTGTATGTCGGAGGAAACTATTTCTTTGCGATGGCTCCGCTCGTCAAAGCCTTCGAAAAAAAGTATCCCGGGATTCGGGGGAAGATCTTTTATGAAACGCTCCCCCCCGGCCTCCTGGCAAAACAGATCGCGAAAAAGGGACGTCTGACAATCGGAAACGCCACCATGACCATCCCCGGCGACGTCTATGCCGCGGGGCTCCGAAAGGTCCGGAGCCTGGTGGGTCGCAAGCTCCTTGTCGGCAAACCCGTGGTCTATGCCACCAATGATCTGACCATCATGGTTCCGAAGGGAAATCCGGCCGGCATCAAAGGTCTGGTCGATCTTGGAAAACCCGGAGTCCGGCTGGTGATGCCCAATCCGGCCTGGGAAGGGGTCGCCCGTCAGATCAAGGGGGCTCTGAGAAAGGCGGGGGGAGAAAGTCTCGTCCGGTCCGTCTATGGGGACAAGGTCAAGAACGGGGAGACCGTTCTGACCCGCATCCACCACCGGCAAAGTCCGATGACCTTGATGCGGAAGAAGGCGGATGCCGGTGTCACCTGGAGATCGGAGGCCATCTTTCAGGAGCAGGAGGGCCACGCAATCGAAAATGTGCCGATTCCCGACAGTCAGAATGTCCGGGCCATTTACGCGGCCGGACTCATCCGGGGAAGCCGTCATGTGGTGTGGGCGAAACGATGGCTCTCCTTTCTCGCCTCGCCCGAGGCACTCCATGTGTTCGAGCGCTATGGATTCAAGCCCGTTACCCGCAAAGACCTGAAATAGACGCAGGGTTATTGGGCCAGCGCGGCGTGACTGAGCCGTGCTGGCCCATCGTTTTCTCGTCTCCGCGTCGCACTTTTTTCATACCCGCGCACGGCTCGCATTTTCGCCGTCTTTGTTGTCGCATCGTCGGCTTTTTCTCCGCGTGAAGAGGCTCGAAATCCGCTCCAGGGGAAGGCCAGCGATCAGGTTGGGATTTTTTTGAAAAGAATCGGGGGATCCGTGGTCCTGGGCTCCGGATTCTCTGGTCAATCGGGAAAACCGGCTGGAGGCGTTGACTCCGCTCCGGCCCATCTTCCGGAAGGGGAAAAACGTGATGCATCCGACCGCTCTGTTTTCAAAAGACCGATGGCTGTCCCTCGTATTTCTCCTTCTTGTGATGGGGGCCGGTTTCGGATTCGTCCTCCCGCCATCCCCGGTTTCGGCTGCCCCCACCTCCGTCCTCCCCAATGCGGACACGATCCGGCAAGGAGAGTATCTGGCCCATATGGGCGACTGTTTTGCCTGCCACACGGCCCGCGGCGGAATGCCTCTGGCTGGGGGCGTTCCCATGAACACCCCTTTCGGCATTCTTTATTCGACCAATATCACTCCCGATCGCGACACCGGGATCGGGCGCTACACCTTGGCCCAGTTCGTCCGGGCCATGCGGGACGGAGTCGACCGAAACGGGAACAATCTCTTCCCGGCCATGCCGTATCCCTCCTATGCGAAAATCTCCGACCAGGACCTGTATGCGCTGTATGCCTACCTGATGCATGGGGTCCGGCCGGTCTACCAGAAGAACAGGGAAAACCGGATCCATTGGCCCTTCAGCATCCGGCAGGGGTTGTCCCTCTGGAAATGGCTCTTTCTCGATGACCGGCCGTATCGCCCGGATCCATCCCGATCCGCGGAGTGGAACCGCGGAGCCTATATCATCCAGGGGCTGGGCCATTGCGGCTCGTGTCACACGCCTCGGGGATTCGGACTTCAGGAGAAGGCCATGGACGAAAGAGGTCCGAACGGACGCTTCTATCTGAGCGGGGCCACCATCGATTCATGGTATGCCCCCAGCCTCAGAAACCCCAAGGCCCTCAAAGGGGTCGAAGCCTTCCTCAAAACCGGGCGAAATGGCCAGGCGGCCGCCTTCGGGATCATGGCGGAGGTCGATCATTTCAGCACCCAGAAATATTCGGACAGCGACCTTCATGCCATGGATGTTTATCTGAAATCGCTCATCGTCAACCCGGCGGGATCCCCGTCCGGCTCTTCCCCGGAACGGACAAATCCTCCTCGGAGAATGGCTTCCGACGCCCTCTTCACGACCCCGGGAGGCCTTGGCTATGTGCAGTTCTGCGCCTCGTGTCACATGCTCGACGGGAAGGGAGTGGCCAAGGTGTTTCCCCCTCTTGCGGGAAATCCGTCGCTCCTTTCGGGCAATCCTCTCTCGGTCGTCCACGTGATCCTCTCCGGATCCCGCTCCGCGGTGACCGCGGAGTATCCGAAAGCCTTCGCCATGCCGAACTACGGAGGGCTGTCGAATGAAGAGCTGGCCCAGATCGTCACCTTCGTCCGGACCGCGTGGGGCAATCAGGCTCCGGCCGTCTCCCCGGATGAGATCGGGAGGATCCGTTCCGAAATCACCCCCCGTCCCTCCTCCCCGGGATCCTGGTCCGGTCCCCGCCTTTCGGGGATCCTCAACGACCCTCATCGGGAGGAGATCCTTTATGGAATGCGTCTGATGATCGAGACGAACACGCTTCTTCCGAAGAATGTGGGGGATGCGCTCACCTGTTCGAGCTGCCACCTCGATGCCGGAACCGTGGCCTATGCCTCTCCCTTTGTCGGCCTCTCCTCCCAGTTTCCCTCCTATTCTTCCCGGGCGGGGAAGGTGATCGATCTGGCCGACAGGATCAATGGCTGCTTTCTGCGATCCATGAATGGAACCGCCCTCGACAAGCAGTCAAAGGCGATGTCCGCCATGGTGGCGTACATGAACTGGATGAACGGAGGGTTTCACCGCCACGATGCCATTGCCGGGCGGGGGGTCGGGCGGATCAGCAAGAGGCTTGTGCCGGATTTCCGAAAAGGAAAGAGGATCTACCGGCAGGACTGCGCCTCGTGTCACGGGATGCACGGAGAAGGCCTTCGGGATGCCCACGGATCCTTTGTGTTTCCTCCCTTGTGGGGGCCGCACTCCTTCAATATCGGGGCGGGAATCGCCAAAACCTATACCGCCGCTGCCTTCGTCAAGAACAATATGCCCATCTCCCACGGGATGGACACGCCTCTGGGTCAGGGAGGGCTGACAGACCAGGAAGCCGTGGATGTTTCCGCGTATTTTACCCATCAGCCCCGCCCGGATTTTCCTGACAAGATCAAGGACTGGCCCCACGGGAAAAAACCTTCGGATTCACGGTACTGAGCCGATCGTTCTCGTCAGGGCGCCCGCCCTCACCGAACCGTCACACTTCTTCCGGACTTCCGGATTTGTGTGGGAGGCCTCACGTTTTTCCGGGAAACTCATGGGGTTCTTGACGATCCGGATCACTGCCCGTAAAATGGAACTTCCAACAAGTTCTCTCTTTTGATGGCCGGCATGGACATAATCCATGGTCCCAGGTGCGAAATGTATAGAAGGGTGAGGACTGTCCTCTCCCGTACAACTGAATGAAGGGGAGTCTACGTGTCAAACTACAGCGTGAAGCCGGGTCCCGAAGCCTTCCTGCCGCCGGCGGCAGCCATGATGGGGATCGTTCTCCCCGAACCAGGAGAGGGCCATATCGAAGGCAGGCTCGTTCCTCAGGACGAGGCGATCGAGGCAAGCGCCCGAGTGCTCGCCAAGGCCAAGGTTCCCACCTTTTTCCCCGGACCCCTGGTCCTCTGGAAATGGAACGAGAAGTCAGCCCTCATGGCGGCGGCCATCAAGAAGGCGGCGGTCGAGGGAGGCGTCCGGATCATTCCCATGTCCGACTACCGGCCAAAATATCCGAAGATCGACCCAGAGACGGAGATCAACCCGAACCATCCGAATCTGACCATCTGGCACAACAAGATCGACGCCTGCCTCTTCGTGGGGGTTCATTGCCATCAGGCCAACCTGGCGCTCAAGATCATCCGGGGTGGAACCGACTGTTACACCCTGGCCTATTGCTCCATGTCCGGCCATGAAGACGCCAACCTGTCGGTCAGGGACACCTCCCCTGAAACCTTCATGAAGCTTGCGGAGTCTTTGAAGAAAATGAAGTCGAACTCTCGGGGATTCTGAATTCTGATTTCCGGCGTCCGGGAGGCGGGGAGGAACACCCTGTCCTCCCCCGCCTCGCGTTCCATGGCGTCCACCCCCGCGTCAGCTTTCCCTTCAATTGTGTCATATCTCCTCAGACATCGTTATTTGTGACCCTGCCTTCGCGGAAAGCTGAATCGACTGGGAAGGCGCAGTTCCCTTGATAGGACTTCCGGTCGTTTTTGTGTTCCGGGAATGAAGGAGTAGACACCTTGCAAAGCGGACTCGCCATGCTTCTACCCGGGTTGCCTCTTCTGGGTGGAGGCGGCCTCTTCCTTGCCGAATGGCTCTTCCCTGGTCGATCTCCGCGTCGTGCCTTTCTGTCGCTCCTTCCGACCGCCGCGGCCTTTCTTCTGGGTCTCTGGTTCCTCGTGCGGGTTGTTTCTTCGGGGCCTGTGATTCTCGCGCTCCCCGTTTCCCTCCCGGGACTTTCCGCTCCCCCGCTCTGGGGGGTGGACCGGCTTTCTGCGATCATGGTCCTTCTGATCACCGGGGTCAGCACGGTGGTGCAGACCTACTCCCTTCGATACCTCCTGGGAGAGGCAAACTATGAACGATTTTTCGCGCTGATCGGCGTGGAGACGGGGATTCTCCTTCTGCTCGTGACCAGCCGGAACCTCCTGCTGATCTTCCTCTTCTGGCAACTCATGAGCCTCGGACTCTCCCTCCTGATGTCCCACAACCGGTTTCGCCCTCAGTCCGTTGAGGCCGCCCACAAGACCTTCATCATCCACAGGCTCGGAGATGCCTTTTTCCTGGCAGGACTTCTCCTGGCGGAGCACCTTTTCCACACCCTGGACATTGGTCGCATGGCCGCCCTTTTGAAAAATTCTCCGGAGGTCGTCTCCCAGGGCTCTCTCGTGGCCATGACCCTGTGCCTCTTTGTCGGGTGCATGGCCAAGTCGGCCCAGTTCCCCCTCCATGTCTGGCTTCCCGACACCATGGAAACGCCGACCCCCGTCTCCGCCCTCATGCATGCCGGGATCGTCAATGTGGGGGGGTATCTGATGAACCGGACCTCGGTTCTTTTTTCCCATGCGCCCCTGACGATGCATGTCGTCTTTTTCATGGGGTTCGTCACGGCCCTCTTCGGATCCTCGACCATGTTGACCCAGAGCGACGTGAAACGGAAGCTCGGCTTCTCGACGATGGGCCAGATGGGGTACATGACCATGGAGTGCGGCCTCGGAGCTTTTTCCCTGGCCGTCTTCCATCTGATCGCCCACGGGATTTTCAAGGCGACCCTCTTCCTCGAATCGGGCATGGGAATCCATATCGCCCGCCAGGAGCCCGGCCTTCCCAAGAGGACCGCCACCGAACCCCGGACTCCGGAGGCCTTCCGTCTCTCCCGGATCCTTCCGGTCGCCTTCGTGACGCTCGTTCTTCCCCTGGTCATCCTGCTCGGAGCCCACCAGCTGGCGGGAATCCACCTCTCCCGGGAGGAGGGGACGGTCGTCTTCCTCTTCTTCAGCTGGGTCACCGTGTCGCAGGTGGCGATCAGCCTCACCCGGGCGCGCCTCTTCGACTCCTTTGCCGCCGCGATTCCCTGGACGGCCTTCCTGGTGGTCTTTGTGTTCGTTTACATCAAGGCGGCCCATCTCTTCAACCTCTTTCTCTATCCCGATCCGGGGACCCGGGCCCTCTTCTTCGCCTCGGGAGGGGTCGGATGGGTGCTGTTTACGCCCATCGTTCTTCTTATCACCGCCTTGATCGTCGCCGGTTGGGGCGTCGCCCTCCTCCGGGGACTTCGGGGGGCGGTGGTTCTCCCGGCCTGGGTCCTTTCCCGCCAGGAGGCCCTTTACCTGTTCTTCCTGAACCGAGGGACGCTGGAATTCTTTATCCTCCACCGCCTTCTCGATCCTCTCGACCGCATGGTCAGCCGGCTTCGGGGACTCCTTCCGGGACGAGGGGAGGCGTGATGGTGTTGGGGCTCCCTTTTCCGCTCCTGGTCCTCCTTCTTCTTCCGCTCCTCTTTCCGGCCTCGCGCGCCCTGGCCGCAAATAAGGGAAAAGGAACCGTCTGGGGTCTTCTGCCGGTCATTCTCTTCGCCCTTGCCCTTCTCTTTGTCCTGATCTTTCCGGGGGGGTGCGGTTCGTGCCGGACGCTTCCAAGGGAAGGGCTCCTTCTGTCGCTGGCTCTGACTGCGGCCTTCCTGGCTTACCTTCCGGTCCTCCCCGAGGAAGAGCGGCGCTCTCCCGCCCCGATTCTTCTTCCGGTCCTCCTCTCCCTGGGGACGGGCGTCTTTCTCCAGGAGGGGGCAGGGCGAATCGAGGCCGGCGGGGCTCTTCTGTCCCTGGCGCTCCTTCTCTCGGCCCTCATTCTGGGGGGAGCCTATCCGGGGGCCTACCTGCGCTTCTTTCCCCTCCGTCTGGGAGGCGCTGTCCTCACCCTCGGAGCTCTCTGGGTCGTTCCCGCCCGGATTCCTCCGGTCCTTCTTCTCCCGATGCTCCTCCTGGGAGTGGTTTTTCTTCTCCCGGCCCCCTTTCCCCGCCGCACGGAGAAGGTCCTCTCGCCCGGATTCCTGAGGGCGGACCAGCTTCTCTTTGTCTGTCTGCCCCCTCTGCTGGTCTTCCATGTTTTTCGGGGGCTTCCGGAAGAAAGCCATTCGCACTCCGTTGCAGCGGTCGTTTTTGGCATCCTGGTGGGATTCTCCGGACTTCTCTATGCGAAGATTGCCCTGTTCGTCGAGGAAATGGCGGACGGGCTGACGGCGGCCGGAACG
>JAKADN010000057.1 GCA_021820445.1 Nitrospirota bacterium
TGGGACAAACCTCCTGAAACCCACAGGAGACAATTCGAACAATCTTGGGAAACCGATTACTACCTTAAACAAGACCCTTTTTGGTCTACTTGACGGGGAGTACCTCCACCGCAAGGACCTGAACACCCACCAGCTAAAGCTGGTGGGTTCGTCTTACGGACTGGAAGTCCGGATACGCGTTGGCTAAACGACGCGTCCTACTCCCTTTCCATCCGGAAATCATCATCGGGGCGCGGTTCAAAATGATGGTCCAAATAATTCTTGATCATCTCTTCCGTCATCTGTCCCACCGTCGCACAAAAATATCCCCGCGCCCAAGTGCTGCCCCCAGTATTTCTTCCGAAGGTGCGGAAACTCTTCGAACAACTTGTTCGTTGTCCGCCCCTTGATTCGCCTCATGATCTCGGATGGCGTCATCGTTGGCGGACAACTCACCATGATATGGACATGATCCTGGCTCACGACCCCCTTCACTATCCGAATCTCAAAGGCTTCACAGGTCTCTCTAACCCGATCTGCCACCTCTCCCCTCAGCACCTTGTACCGGTATTTCGTCACCCAGACGAAATGGTATTCAATCTGAAATATCGTATGACTTCCATACCGGTACTCCATCTGCCTCCTCTTTATTTTTCGGGTGACGAAATACCCTTTCCGGAGGCTATTATGGCAGCTAAAGCTGACCGGCTAAAGCCGGTGGCTTAAACCTTGTGATGGATAGTGAAAAAGTCAAAAAGTTAGCTCAATATTGATGAGATGTGAATCCTGTAAAAGATATCGGATAATTGTAATAAGTGCTTCCGGAGCAAGTGTATGTCGATTTACTTGGTATCCCCGCCCCAAGGAAATAACTCCCTTGTACTGATCCAGAGGTGCTCACAACAATACTTATGGTTCCAGAATATGTAGTGGTATTATTGCAATAGTTGGTTTCAACGAAAAAATTCCCGACTACTCCTCCTCCTGTCCCCGAGGCAGGGATGATGTAACCTCCTACATTGGCACCTCCTCCTGTGCATGATCCACTTGGACAATCTGTAGCTTCTACATAAAACGCCAAGGCATTGGAAGGGACACTCAAGGTTGGATAATTGGGGGTGTTTATAAACAACGGAAAAGATGTTGGATAGCAAGTACTTCCAAGGGTAGGACAAGTAACCATCTTGAACGCGGCATTGTTGTTTGGAAGAAAGCTGCAGGGAGTAGTTGTGGAACAAGGAGGATTTGGGGAGGTCACATTCGTATTTCCATCAGGGTAAGTATTCCAAGTAATACAAGGAACGTAAACGGTGGAACCATTGACGGTCACCCCAGTGGTTCCACTCAATGCATTGGGTGAGGTGCAATTATATGACGGTGTACCACTTGGATTTGGGGCTGTTGCCGTCCCGAATGTCATAGTGAAAGTTTGGGATACTAATTGTGATAGGCTCACACTCGATAAAGTGTTTACTGACAATCCAAGAGTTGTACTGAACGCAAGGGTATTCGAACTATTATAAAAATTAAGTGTTCCTGATATGTTTCCCGATGAAACTGTTAACCCCCCAGTGCCGCTTTGGATTGTATAAGAACAGCTATTTGTTGATGATTGAGTACAACTTCCGTTATTAAGATAAAGAGTCCCAGAGGAAATCGTTACCGAACCACCGCTAATAGTATAAGTTCCCCCCCCCGTATTTCCCTGGTTGTCTGCAATAGAAAATTGCCCGGTAGAGTTAAGGGTGAGAGTAAATGTTGTTGGAGAATAACCTGAGGCATAAGCCGGATCAATATCAAGCAAGCCAGGCAAATGAAAATATGCTAGGGTGGTTCCTCCAGTATAAATACCGGTCACAGAGGAGGCGGTGGGACTCGAACTCCCTCCACTGCTTCCTCCCCCACAGGCCGCAAGAGAGGCAGTCAGGACAAGAACAATGGCTGAGAAGAGATGGTTGAACCTAAAGGATTTTCCGGATGCTCGACTGGCGTCCAGATGTTTTCTTGGTAAATTCATCGTTCACCTCCACTTTATGATTTGAAAAGCTCTGTGCTCGGATGAAGACCCTTGACCTCCGTGAAGCAAGGGTTCTTTTCCGAAGACAGTTTTTAAATGACGAAGCATTTAAAAAAATGAAAAATATAATTAATAAATTACAGATGAATCTTGGCAAACATGAAAAACCATGTAAATTGTACTTAGGTAGTGCTGTAAGCAAACTTAAGTAGGAAATTCTTTTTAAATCTCTTTTTTGTTGCATGGAGCATAACCTTCGTTTTCAAAGGTTTTATTTCTTCCTCAACGACTTCCTCGTGCTCCATTTGTTGTTCCGACAAATGTCCCTTGATTCCCAAAATTCCCTTTCTCCGTTATTTTTCCGATGTGTTAAAATGTCCGGATGAATGTCTCCGAACACAAAGATAAAGATCCCTTCGATCATTCAGGCCTGTCCTTGAACAGCCCCTATATACCTGGAACGACCAAACTCCCCGTCGGCAGTTCCGTCCTGGTTGTCCTCTTTGGACGGATCGGGGACGTGATCTTCACCCTTCCCTCGATCCTGGCGTTGAAGAAGGCCCGTCCGGACCTCCGGATCGACTGGCTGGTGGAAGACCGGTGCGCCGATCTTCTTCTGAATCATCCGGCCCTTCGCCAGGTCTTCCTTTTCCGGAGGGGGGACTATAGCCGGGCAGTCCGGGAAAGGCGTTTTGGCTCGGCCTGGGGGATCGTTCGGGATCTCGTCCGGACGGTGCGGAGGGAGCAATACGGGGCGGTTCTGGACTTTCAGGGCCTTCTCAAATCCGGGGTGGCGACCTTCCTGGCCCGTGGGAGAATCAAGCTCGGATCCCCCTCCACCTACGGCCGGATGAAGGAAGGCGCCGGTCTCTTCTCCCGCCAGGTTCCGCTCACCCGGGAGGGGCTCCACCTGGTCGAGCGCCATCTCTTGGTCGTTCGGGCCCTTTTGGGGCAGGAGGTCGCCGCCGAGCCCATCCTCCTCGACTTTTCCGAAGAGGAGCGGAGCCATGTCCGTGGCCTCGTGGGGTCCGATCCCTATGTCCTGATACACCCCTTCGCCACATGGAAGACCCGGAACTGGTCTGCCGATTCCTGGGCGCGGGTGGCAGGGGACATCGCCCGAAGGGGGTACCGCGTCGTCCTGGCGGGGGCGGGGGGCGATGCCCAGCGAAAGGTCGCGGAGGAGATCGCCTCGGGGGTTCCCGGAGGGATAGTCGATTTTTTGGGAAAAGGCACCCTCCGGGAGCTGGCCTTCGCCATGGCCGCCTCCGAGGCCGTCCTGGCGGTCGATTCCGGCCCCATGCATCTCGCCGCCGCGACCGGGACCCGGGTGGTGGCCCTCTTCGGACCCACCGACCCGGTCCGTCTGGGGCCCTATGGTCCCCGGAGAACGGCGGAGGGAGGAGAGACGATGGGCCGCTCCGGCATGGTGGTCTCGGCCGGGCTTTCCTGCCAGCCCTGCATGGAGCGGCGGTGCTCCATCGGAACGCTCTGCCAGGAGCAGTTGACCCCCGAGGCGGTGCTCGAAGCCTTTTCGGAGATCATGAAAACCGGAACCCTGGCGGGGCAGGCCCGTCTCCTCCGGGAGGCAGGGCCATGACTCGTCTTAAGGGGGAGGCTTTTCCCGAGCCGAAAAGCCTTCTGATCGTCAAGCCTTCCTCCCTCGGGGACATCCTGCACGCCCTTCCCCTGGTCGAAGCCCTCCGCTCCGCGTACCCGGGTCTTTCGGTGGACTGGGTGGCGAACGGTCCCTTCGTCCCTCTCGTCCGCCGCCACCCCGGCATCCGGAACGTCTGGGAATTTCCCCGGCAGGAGTTCGGACGCTCCGTCTTCTTCCGGAAGATGGGAGAGCTCTCAAGAAACTTCGCGGCCCATCCCTACGATGTCATTCTCGATGCCCAGGGACTTCTCCGGTCGGCACTTCTCGCCCGGATGGCCCGCAATCGTGGCCGCTCCGGAACGATCATCGGCTTCGACAGCGCCCGGGAGGGGGCGACCCTTCTCTACGACCGGACCGTTCCTATCCCCGAAGGCCCCGGATCCCCCTTCCACGCCGTCCCCCGAAACCTCCTCTTCCTTTCGGCCCTGGGGGCAGGGGAGGGGAAAACGCCCCCTCCCGTCCCCCTCCGCTACGAAGCATCCGACCAGGAGACGGTGGACCGTCTTCTGCTCGAATGCGGAATCCTTCCCGGAACGCCTTTCGTCGCCATCCATCCCGGGGCGCGGCGGGACAGCAAACGGTGGCCGTCGACCTATTTCTCCGATCTGATCCGGATGCTCGTCAGGCAGGGGCTTCCCCGGCCCGTTCTTCTGGGAGACCGGAAGGAGGAGCCCCTCCTGTCCGAGATCGCGTCCCGCTCCGGGGAGTCCGTTCCCGTCCTTTCGGGGAGGATTCCCCTCGATCTTCTCCCTCATTTTCTCTCCCGGGCCATCCTGTTCGTCGGGAACGACTCCGGCCCCCTCCACATGGCGGCCCTGGTCGAAACGCCGACCCTTTCCTTCTACGGCTCCTCCGACCCGGGCCGGACCGGCCCCTGGGGGGACCCGCTCTCCAATGTCGTCCTACGGGAGCCCCTTGCCTGTTCCCCTTGCGGGGACTTCAAGAAGTCCTGCGCCCACATGACCTGCCAGGTGAGCCTGACGCCGGCTCTCGCGATGGAGTCGGTCCTCCGTCTTCTCGGAGAGAAGGGAAGGAGAGGGGCTCATTCATGACTGAGAGGCCATCGTCCCCGGGAACCGTCTATCTCCGGGGGCTCAACTGGATCGGGGACGCCGTTCTCTCTCTCGGAGCCCTCCAGGGACTCAAAAAAGCCCGTCCCGGGATCCATGTGACGGTGGGGGCCCCTCCGGCCACGGCCGGGGTCTACCGTCTCTCCGATGCGGTCGACGCGGTGATCGTCCCGCCGCCCCTTCTCTCGGGGGTCCGCTTCGACGCGGCGGTGATCCTGCCCCGCTCCTTCCGGAGCGCCTGGGAGTCGGTCTTCCTCTCGGAGAGCCGAATCGGCTTCGCCTCCGAGGGGCGGTCCCTTTTGCTCACCGACCCTCTCGACTATCGCCGCTGGAAGGAGCGCCATCTTCACCAGTCCACCTATTACGAGACCCTCCTGCAGGCGCTCGATCCCGGGACGCGGTTCGAGCCGCCCCGTTTCAGCTTTTCCGGGGAGGATCTGGCGCAAGCCGGACAGAGACTCCGGACCCTGGTTCCCGAGGGAGACCGGGTTCTGGCGGTCAATCCGGGAGCCTTTTACGGGCGGGCCAAGACCTGGCCGACGCATCACTTCGTCACCCTTCTCGACCAGCTCCTCTCGGAGGATGCGGGTCTTCACGCCCTCCTCTTTTCGGGAGCGGCCGACCGGCCCCTGGCGCAGGAAGTCCTGCGGCGCCTGCCCCATCCCCGCCTCCACTCGGTGGCCGGGAGGCTTTCCCTCCCGGAAAGCGCCGCACTTCTCTCCTTCTGCGACGCCCTCGTGACCAACGATTCCGGGATGATGCACCTCGGAGCGGCGGCCGGCATCCCCGGGGTGGCCCTCTTCGGGCCCACCGATCCGGTGGCGACGGGTCCCGT
Organism: Nitrospirota bacterium; assembly: GCA_021820445.1. Classification (GTDB taxonomy): domain Bacteria; phylum Nitrospirota; class Leptospirillia; order Leptospirillales; family Leptospirillaceae; genus UBA4572. The sequence goes on from JAKADN010000057.1 coordinate 5,562, forward strand.
TCTTCCGGAAAAAGGGCAGGGGATCCGGATCCTGTCGGTTCCGACCGCCTGCGCCCCGTGCCTTCTCCGGGAGTGTCCGATCGATCACCGGTGCATGGAGCGGCTTCTTCCGGACATGGTTTTGCCCGAGATCCTCCGCCTACTGAAAGAAAAGGATTCCGAATGAAGAAAATGAAGAAAGGCCGGCCGGTCGTTCTGGCCGACCGGGACGGAACCCTGATCCGGGATGTCCCTTATCTGTCGCGGATCGAGGACATCGCCCTCCTTCCCGGCGTAGCAGAGGCGATCCGGGATCTGAACCGTCTCGGGATCCCCGTGGCCCTGGTCACGAACCAGTCCGGGGTGGCCCGGGGATACTTCCCGGAATCTTTCGTCCTGGAGAGCCACTCCCGCCTCATGGAGCTTTTGGCGGAAGAAGGGGCGACCCTTCAGGGGCTCTACTACTGTCCCCATCTGCCACCGGAAGGCGAACCTTCGGAGGCGGATCCCGCCCTCTCCCGCTACCGTCGGGTTTGCGGCTGCCGGAAGCCGGGGCCGGATCTGATCCTCCGGGCCCTGGCCGACCTCGGGGGGGATCCCGCGCGAAGCGTCGTCATCGGGGACGCCGACCGGGACCTCGAGGCGGGAGAGGCGGCGGGGTGCGCTCAGGGGTATCGCATCCTCGGAGAGGGCAGAGAGTCGGCCCTTCATCCCTCTCTTCATGTGGCGTCCTTTGCCGAGGGAGTGGAGCACTTTCTGGCCTTTCTCGAGAAGGGAGGGTCCAGCCGGGAAGACTGACCGGAAAAATATGCTATTCTGACTTCGACGTGTGGCCCGGGAGGAGAAACGATGCGTGCCGCCAAAGCCAAAGGGTGGACTTTAGAAGAATTCATGGCTCTTCCGGCCGGAGGGCCTTTCCGCTACGAGATCGTCGGGGAAGAGCTCCTCATGACCCCTTCGCCCGATACGCGCCATCAGAGGATCGCCCGGAATCTTCTCCGGATCCTCGATCTCTTTCTTCAAAGTCATCCGCTGGGAGAAGTTTTCGGGGTTCCTTACGATGTCGTGCTCTCCCATGACCCGCTCAGGGTTGTTCAGCCCGATCTGCTCTACGTTTCCAGGGAACGCCGCTCCATCATCGGACCGAGTCACGTCGAGGGAAGTCCGGACCTCGTGGTCGAGATTCTCTCCGAAGGGACGGGACAGAGGGATCGTCGGGACAAATTTTCGCTCTACGAACGGTCATTGGTTCCGGAATACTGGATCGTCGATCCGGAGTCGGAATCGGTCCAGTCCTTTCGTCTCTCCGATGGACGATATGCCGATTCCGGGGTCTATCGGACAGACACCCTTCTCTCCACTCCGCTCCTTCCCGGCCTCGCCTTTCCGGTCCGCGCCCTGTTTCCGGCCTGATCGACCCTCGGACCAGGAACCGCCTCCGCATTTAAGCCCTACCCGCTACGAGCCCGTCCCGACAGGGGAAGCCGCCGATGAAGAAAAGAGGAAAGAAAGGATGTGGAAACATCCGTCCCTCCCTCCCTGTATTCGAATCCCCGATCATGCTATCCTTCTCCAAAAGGTCACTTTTGTTTCCTGTCTTTGAAAACAACCTCGACTTATGTCATTCAAGGAGGTTTCGTTGGGTGTCGATCCCTTTCTGCTCTCGATCCTGGTTTGCCCGAAATGCCGCGGGGCCCTGACCCTGAGGAACAACCCGGACGGGCTCGCCTGTCCGGCCTGCGGTCTTCTCTATCCGGTGAAGGACGACATTCCGGTGATGCTGGTGGAGGAAGCCCTGCCTCTGACCACCGCTGGAGACGGGCGCCCCTGAAAAACGCTCCGCCCGCTTCTGTCCGGAAGATTCTCCTGATCGGCCTTCGGAGCCTGGGGGATGTCGTCCTTACGACGGGGTCCCTTTCCGCTTTGCGAAGCCTTTACCCGGAATCCAAAATCCACTATCTGACCCGAACCCCCTTCGACACCTTGCTGGGGGAGGAGCCGGATCTCGAACGGGCCTTTTCTCTTCCCTCCAAAACGGGTTCCGGCGCGAAAAAACTTCTGGGGTATTTCCGTTTTCTTCGGGAAATCCGCGCGGAGGGGTACGACCTCGTGGTCGACTTCTTCGCCCGCGGTCCCCGCTCCCGGGTCATCGCCCTTTTTTCCGGGGCCACCCGCCGCCTGGGACTGGTGGACAAGAGTGCCTGGATTCATCGCAGAATCGACCGCTTCGTCTACACGCAGACCGTCTCTCCTCCGGTCCAGCTCGCCCTGACCCGGGACCGGATTCCTTACCTCGTCAGCCGACTCGGGCGGCTCGAAGGTCCCCATCCGCCTCGCCTCTCGGTCTCCGACGGAGACCTGGCCCACGCCCGCGAGATCCTCTCGGAAGAGGGGATCCCGGAGGGAAAATACTGGGTCTTTTTCTGCGGCTCCGGGGCCCGGACGAAGAACTGGCCGGCGGATCGCTTTGCGGCGATCGCCAGACGCCTTGGCGACGAAGGCCTCCACGTCCTGTGTCTCGGAGGGGCGTCCGACCGGCCGGAGCAGGAAGCCTTCGCCGCCTCCTGCGGGGCGCTTCCACCCCGGGTCCATCTCCGGACCCAGCTTCCCTGGGGAACACTCAAGGGTCTCCTCCGACTGGGCCGGGGGACTCTTTCCAACGATTCGGGGCCGGCCCACATCGCCCAGGCGGTCGGTTCTCCGACGCTGGTCCTTTTCGGGCCCGGGGACCACGTCTCCTACGCTCCTTTTTTGGGACGTTTTCTGAAGGCGGATCTGGCCTGTCAGCCTTGCCAAGCTTTTGCCGCCGAATGTCCCGACAATCAGTGCATGAAAATGATCGACACCGACACGGTCTGGGAGGCGCTCCATGCGCCGCCTTTTTCCGCCCGGATCTGAGATGGGCCTCTCCGTCGGATTGATCCGGACCCGCTATCTGGGCGATGTCGTTCTGCTCGTGCCACTGGTCCGGGAGATCCGGGCCTTTGACCCGGAGGCCCGGATCACGGTGGTCGTCAACGCCGGAACGACCTATCCGCTCGAACGGATCCCGGGGGTGGAGATTCTCACCCTTGCGACAGCCGGAAAAGCGCGCAGACTCGTCAGCACCCTGTCCCTGGCGGGAGCGCTCAGGAGGCGGAAGCTGGATCTTCTCCTCGATCTGACCCTTTCCGACCGCTCCCGGCTCCTCACGCGGTCTTCGGGAGCGGGCCGGATCGGCGCGGCGGGAAATCCGGTCGACCGGAGAAGAGGCGATCCCTGGGGCACCTTCCTTCCGGTCGACCTGAACAACGGGCCGGATCACGTGATCCTCCAGTTCGGCCGCCTTCTGGCGGAGATGGGGGTTCCCGTCTCGGGTCTTGGTGACAAATCCTATCCGCCGGACCTCCGGTGGACCGATCCGGCCGAGGCCTTTCTGCGTCAGCATTTTCCGGAGGGGAATCCGGTGCTCTTTCTCCATCCGGGGGGGCGCCACTGGTTCAAGCGCTGGCCGCCCGACCGTTTCGCGGTTCTTGCCGACCTCTGGGTCGCAAGGACGGGCGGGGGTGTGCTGGTGGCGGGGACGGAAGCGGAACGGACCCTGGTGGAGTCGGTCCTGTCCGGAACGGCAAGGGAGGGTATCGTCCCGCTGGTTGGGGCTCCGGTCGGACTGCTCGACGCCCTCATCCGGCGGGCGACGGTCTTCGTGGGGGCCGACAGCGGCCCCCTCCATATCGCCGACGCGGCGCACGTCCCCCTGGTCGGACTCTTCGGCTCGACCCTTCCGGCGGTCTGGGGACCTACCGCGAGTCCCCGGCGGGAGGTCGTGTTCCATCGCCTCGACTGCTCCCCCTGCGCCCATGTGGGATGCGCGATGGGAGAGGGGAACTGCCTGTCCCGGATCTCGGTCCGGGAGGTCTTCGAACGGGTGGAGAGGGTTCTCGGATGACGGACGATCAAGGCTTCCCGGTCCTTTACTACCACCGGGTCTCTCCCGACGCCGATCCCCGGACCGGCGTCACGCCGGAGCAGTTCGCCGCCCAGATGGCGGTTCTCAAAAAGCTGGGATTTGCCGGAACCTCTCTTGAGAGGGCCCTGGATGGGGCGGGGCAAGGGGAAGGGAGTCCGGTCGTCGCCCTGACCTTCGACGACGGCTACGAGGACAACTATGTCCATGCCGCGCCGATTCTGGAGAGCTTCGGCTTCGTGGCGACGATCTATTTCGTGGCCGAAAGGCTGGGAAAGCGGGTGGACTGGACCGGGGACCCCCTCTGGTCGGGACACTCCCTGATGGAGGCCTCCCAGGCCCGGGACCTTGTCTCCCGGGGCTTCGAGGCGGGATCCCACACCCTCACCCATCCGGATCTCGCCAAAATACCCGATACGCTGGCCCGACAGGAAATCGGAGAGAGCCGCGAGCGGCTGTCCCAGGAACTCTCCGCTCCCGTGACGACCTTCTGCTATCCCTACGGCTCATTCGGCCCGCAGCACCCGGCCATGGTCCGCGAGGCGGGATACCGGGCGGCCCGGACTGTCCGTCGCTACCGGTTCGGCGGGCGTCCGGACCCTTTCCGGATGGCCTGCCGCCCGGTCTCGGGCCGGATGGGCCTTCCGCGATTCACTCTGACGATGCTGTCCTACAGCCTGGGCCTTCGGGGAGGGGATGTTCCATGAGTGCGCCTTTGTCCATCCTGCACCTCGACTGCACCATGGGGCAGGGGGGACAGGAAAAGGACCATATCCACGAGGCGGTGGCCTTCGCCAGGAGAGGCCACCGTTACGTGATCGCGGCTCGGCCCGGAACCTTTCTCCTGCGGGTGGCCGAGGGAAAAGGGTTCGGGCTCTCCGTCCCCTTCCGCTCGAACTTCGACCTCGCCTCCTTCCGGATCGTCCGGAAATATCTCGTCGAAAATCACGTGGACATTCTCGTGACGACCAGCTACATCGACAGCGTCCTGGGATGGTTCGCCGCCCTCTCGCTGGGGCGGAGCCGTCCTGTCGTCGTGCGCCAGCGCCACCTTCTGAACCCCCCGAAGGGAATGCTCCCTTACCGCCATTTCTGCGATTTTCTCGTGGCGGTGAGCGACATCGCCCGCTTCGGATACGTCGAGAAAAAGATCCCTTTCTGGAAGGTGGTGGCGCTTCCTCGGGGGATCCCCGAGCCGGGAGAGGGAAAGGGACCGTTGCCTTCCGTTGTCCCCGCCATTCCCGAAGGAGACCGGATCATTCTGCAGATCGGGACCTTCCAGCGGGACAAGGGGCAACTCCCCCTTCTGGAAGGGCTTCGAGCCCATCTCCTGGCCCACCCTTCCCTCCACCTGGTCATCCTGGGGGAGGGCCCCTTGCGGCCCAATATCGAGCGCAGGCTGGAAGATCCCCGCTTCAAGGAGCTCCGTGGCCGGATCCATCTTCCGGGGTGGTGCAATCCGGTCCCCTTTTACCGGCGGGCGGCGGTGACGGTGATCTCCTCCTTCCGGGAGGCCTTTCCCCTGGTGGCTCTGGAATCCCTTTATTTCGGAGTCCCGGTGGTGGCCTTCCGTCAGGGGGGAGTTCCGGAGGTCCAGGCATGGTCGGAGTGGGGGGATCTCGTGGATCCCTGGCAATTTCCATCGCTCTGCCGGACGGCGGTGGAATGGGCCCTTCGGCCCGATCTGTCCTGTCCAACGCTCGACCGGATCCGAAAGGTGTATCATGAGCGGTACAGCATCGAGGCCGCGGCCCTCCGGACCGAACGCTTCTACCGGTGGGCCATCGCACGCAAACGGGCCGGACGGCACTCGGCCAATCCCTACGCGATCGTCGGCGGGTCGGGGGATCCCTTCTTCGATCCTCCCACACCCTGACGAACGATTTGAAAGGAGAACAGGATGGATCTTCCCATGCACAAGGGGGAGGGGGACGGGAAGGGCGCTTCGGCCGCCTCTCCCGCCCCCTCCCGGAAAACACGCCAGATCCGGATGAATCCCCGGGTGGCCCGGGGTCTCCCCTGCCTCGACGGAACCCAGATCCCGGTGACGGTCTTTCTGGAGCTTTTCAAGAAGGGGTACTCGATCGACCGGATCGTGACGGAGTGCTACCCGGAGCTTTCGCGGGAAGATGTCCTTTTTGCCATTGATTTCGTGATCGACTGGGTCCGCCGGGCCCCCGGCTACCTGCCGGATCTCATGGATCGCTCCTGACGGGTTGCAAGGGAACCTTTGGGAGGCACTCATGAGGATCCGGTTCATCGTCTCAAATCGAAGGGCCGGCTGTCGGTGGTTTTTGGGAGAGGAGCATGCCTCAGTGAACCTCGGAGCGCGGGAGGCGCGACTGGAATGGCGGACATTCCAATTCCGATAAAATCGATCGCCTGTCGTCTCCTTCACGGGAAGAATCTCAAGACTCCGTGAGGCCAAGGAAAAAGGAACAAGTTTCGGATAGGACTTCTTTCCTGCAAAGTAAGATAGACACTCTTTTTAAAAAATTTTCTCTAAACAAGACAAGATCAGACAAATCGAATGAAGGTCGGTTCCTTGAAACGGAGGGGCCGGCTTCATCCTTAGCGCGCACTGGAGACCCCGGCCTTCAGGCCGGGGAGGAATGCGCTTCTCCTTTCGTTTGTATTATTCAAACAATTGAGGCATCATTTACACATGAAGCTGACACTCAAGATCAAGCTCCTCCCGACAGAAGAGCAGGCCGCAACGCTCCTTGAGACGTTCAGGGAAGCGAATGTTGCCTGCAATAGAATTTCTGATGTGGCATGGGAGCGGAAAACCTTCAGCCAATTCAAGATCCATAAG
>JAKADN010000058.1 GCA_021820445.1 Nitrospirota bacterium
CTCGGGACGGACCTGCCACACCGACCTTCCGGCCGTTGTCGAGGTTCTCCGTCCCGACCTCGACAGATGTCCCGACTGTCAGGCGCCCTTTGTCCTCTATGGCTCTCCGGAGGAGGCCGACATCCTTGAGATCGCCGTCCGGCCTTACAGGCGCACTCTCCGTCGCTACCGCTCCCGAAAGACATGCTCCTGCCCCGGCACCCCCCGGATCTCGATCGCGCCTCCCGCTCCGCGTCTCGTCCCGAGAGGCAAGCTCGGGATCTCCCTCTGGATCACGATCCTCACCGACAAGTTCCTCTACAATCGCCCCACGTTCCGGCTTCTCAAGGATCTGAAAGACAAGGGACTCCCGCTGGCCCAAGGCACGATCACGGACGGACTCAAGTCGATCTCCGTTCTCTTCGAACCCCTCTACGACAGGATCGTGGAGAAAAGCCGGAGCGCCTCCTTCTCGCAGGCCGACGAGACGCGCTTCTATGTCCACGGCGACACGGAGGGGGAGGACCGCCGCAGCAAGAAATTCCCCCATCGCTGGTGGCTCTGGGTCATCCTGACGATCGAGACGGTCGTGTACGTCGTCGATCCCTCCCGATCCGCCAAGGTGCCTCTCGCCCACTTTGCCCAGTCGGTGGGCACCCTCATCGTCGACCGCGACTCTTCCTACAAATATGCCGCCTCCCGCATCGCCGGACTCACGCTCGCCTTCTGCTGGGCCCATGCCCGGAGAGACTTCATCAAGGCCTTTGTCGAGTCTCGCCGGACGAAACCCTGGGTGACCTCCTGGATTGGCCGCATCCGAACCCTCTACCGTCTCGGGAAAAGATCCGAGGACCGGATCAAGAACCGCGCCGCTCTCGTCGACCTGCTCGCGCTCATGAAGCGGGAGGCCGAGAAGGACGCTCTCTCCTCCTCCCTTCCCCCTCCCTGTCTCAAGGCGGTGAAGAGTCTCCTCGCCCACTGGGACGGACTCACCCGCTTCCTCGACCGTCCCGAAATCCCGCTCGACAACAACGCCAGCGAGCGGGCTCTCCGCCATGCGGTCACGAGTCGCAAGAACTTCCGGGGAGCCGAGGCCCCCTGGTCCGCCTCCCTGGCCGCCTGGATCTATACGCTCTTTGCCACATGGTCGCTCCACGGCCTTAACATCCACACGGCACTCGCCGACTACCTGACCGCCTGTGCTAAACTCGGGAAGGCTCCCGACGACCTTTCTCCCTGGCTCCCCTGGTCCATGGGTCCCGACCGGAAGGCTTTTCTTTCCCGTCCTCGCCCCCCCGACACCAGCTGACCCCTCCGATTCCTCCCGTCATGCCCCCACGACGCTCTCTCCCCCTCGAGGAACGCTCCTTCGGCGCTCTTCGTCCGACCTCGCGCAAGACCTCCCTCCGGATTGACGCTCCTTCCACCCGTTCCATAAAAACTCTGCAAGGACCTTGGTTAAGGTCTTAACGAATGCGTACTTTTAAAAAGGCTTTTAGGATCAAAGATGGGCATTGTAAAAACGGAAAGGGGAGAAGGAGTTTTGGACCCCCGGTATTCGCTAAAGGAAATGGGGATCCGGAGGAGAGATGTCGTTCAGGAGGATTCGCAGGCTGCGGCGGCGAAAAGCTCCTCCTTCCCGCGGGAGAGGTTCCGGGCCCAGACGTTCATGGGAAGAAAGGCATCGGCTCCCGGGGCCGCCTGCCATGTGGCCTCGACCTCCGGGGGATGCTCCGGCGGATCGCCGAACGGGCAGCTCTTCATGCGGGGAAGCTCGAAACGGATCAATACGTTGATGGGATCCTGGGGAGTCTGGTGGTCGATGGTGATCATGACATAGGTCAGGCCGAATTTCTTGACGAGGGTCCGGATGCCGATCGTCCCCTCCGGGCCCGGAAGAACGTCGAGGACGGCCGAGTTGTCCGTCTTCTTCTTGGGAGGATGGGAGGGGGGATCCCCAAAGGCCTCTCCGGAAAAGGCTAGGAGAGCCAAAAGGCCGAAGGCCGAACTAATGGACCGGATTGAGGGGGTCACGAATCTTCCCTCAATCGTTCCGGATCCGGAACCGGAAATTCAGCTGGAACTTTCCCTCAACCGCCGAGCCCTTGTAGGTCGCGGGATCGAACCTCAAGCGCTTCAGGACCCCCAGGGCCGCATTGTTCAAATCGTCGTAGACCGAAGGAATCACGACCTTGTGGCGCTTGATGTGCCCTTTTTTGTCGAGCCAGAGTTCGATCACCACGTCGCCCTCCTCGTCGGAGTCCTTCATCTTGGCGGTATAGAGGGAATCCGTGTCAACCTTGGTCAGAAGATTCGGCGGCGTGTAGTCGGAGGGTGTCCCCTTGTCAGTCGTCGTGCTTCCCCATCCCAACGAGACCCGGTTACCCACTACCGCCGCCAGAAGATTGGTTGAAGTCGAGGTGGCCTTGGGAAGGACTACGGGCTTTGGCGCCGGCTTGACGGCCTTTTGTACCACCTTGTGGGGCTTGGGCTGAACCGGTTTTGGCGCAGGCGGCTTCGGATGGACAAGGGCGATCCGGATCGTCTCGTGCCGCTCGAGCTCGATGGGCTCGAGTTTGACGTGGAGCCCAAGGAGGGCTCCGGCCTCCAGAATCATGACAAGACCCAGGAGCCCGCCGAAACGGACTGTGGGATTTTCAAGAATGTCCGGCATCATTTCGTCTCCGTCCGAATCGAAAGCTTCGAGAACCCCAGACGATTGCAGAGATCCATCACGTCGACCAGCTTCTGGAGCTTCGAGTCGCGGTCGCCGCTCACAATGATCTGCTCCTTGTCCTGGAGCCCCTGAGCCTGGAGTTTTTCGAGGTCGTCCTGAAGCCCCTCCATCGTGACTGCCACCTTGTCGACATAGATCGTGTCATCCTGACGGATCGAAACGTTCATGACCTGAGGCTTCTGGGTAATCGCTGCCGGGGAGGCCTTGGGCAGATTCAGGGTCACCCCGTTGAGCTTGATGAGGGAAATTGAGATGAAGATAAAGACGACCAGAAGAAAGAACATGATGTCGATCATCGGGATCAGTTCGATCCTGGCCCGCTCTTCCTCTCCATGGTCAGAAAACATGCGCATGAAATATTCTCCTGTCCTCCCGAGCCTTTCCGGGGTTGGTTACGGGGCGTTGAATGCTGGATGGGGCTGGGACTTCGAAGCAAAACTCTCCCCCACAGGGCTCGTGGCAACCGGAATTTGTCCCGAGGGAGAATTCGTCAGGTGGTCCTGCAGATGGAACAGCAGTCGGGCGGACGATTCGATGGCGTTGCGGATCTCCCGGATCGTGGTGTTGAGATGGTTATAGAATCCCAGGGAAACGATGGCGATCACAAGGCCTGTTGCGGTGGCGATCAGAGCCTCGGCCACGCCCCCGGTAATCTGGGCGGGTTTCCCGAGCCCCGAAACCGACATCACATGAAAGGAGGCAATGATGCCCATGATCGTCCCGAGAAGGCCAAGGAGGGGCGCCATGGTCACGGTGGTGTCCAGCACCCACATTCTTTCCTTGAGTCGCTTCTCTTCGAGAAGGGCCTCGGCCTCGACAAGGTGCTCGAGATCTCCTTCAGAAAGCCTCCTGTCCAGGAAAAGGGAGAGAATCTTCCCGATGATGAGATGGGACCCGTTCGCCTTCTCCAGAAGCTTGCGGATCTCCGGCATTTCTTTTTTACCAAGAGCCCCATTGCGCAGGACGCTCAGAATGGCCATGGTCCCGTTCTTCTCGCGCCGCAGATAAAGATACCGTTCGAGGATGACCGCCAGGGCCACTCCCGACATGGGAATCAGGATATACATGATCGGGCCGCCCCGCATCAGATACGACAGTACATTCATGAAAGTATCCCTCCACAAGAGTCATTGCTGTAGGCTTCCAATTGTCTCGCACCCTATGATCCCACCCGAAGATGACACATTGGTTAAGACTCGGTAAACGCTCTGTAAAAGGAGAGGGCCCGAAGGCCCTCCCGTTCTTTTGCCGTTGGGTCTTTTAGAAGGAGACGGACACCCCTCCAAAGACGTTGATGGGTTCTCCGGGATAGACGAAGAGCGTTTCGAGGCTGTTGGCGCCTTGTGTGACGCCTGCCGGATTATAGTAGTTCGAGTTCAGCAGGTTGTAGGCATCGAAGAAGAGCGAGGCCTTTTTGTACCACGTGGTCTTCGGCAGATCGAAGGTCCCCATCAGATTGGTGACCCAGTAGGCCGGAGAGGTCATCTGGTAACCTGTGGCAGTATCGGTCACAGGCATGTCGCCCGTAAACCGCTCGTTTACCGTCAGGTGCCAGGGACCGTGCGTCCAGTTCACGTCGAAGTTTGCGACAGACGCGGGAACAAAGGGCACTTGCTGGTTGGAAAGGTTAACCCCAGCCGCTGCCACTTGAACGGGATTGAAGTTGCCAAACGTGGCCGAGTTGATCGACCAGTTTGCATCGACGCTGAAGCCGTAGGCGAGCGCATAGGCCCCGTCGATTTCGATCCCCTTGTAGAGGACGGTGGGGGCGATGACGGGGTTCAGGAGCTGTGTGCCATTTGCCAGCGGTGTATAGGTAAAGATCGTCTCGTTATTCACCATGTCGTAGTAGGTATCGAGAGCGACATAGCCCTTGTCGTTGATGTCGTAACGGGTTCCGACGCCAAGATCCCAAAGGGTTTCGACGGGAATGTTGGGAGTCCCCGCAAGCCCCTGGTAGCTCTGGGTGCCTGGAGCGGAATATCCCTCTCCGGCGTTGGCATAGATCTTCCACTTCTTCGTCGGGTAGAGGTCGATGCCCGCATGCGGCATGAAAAGGGCATAATTTTCGCCCGCACTTCCCCCCAACTGGTTGGATTTAGCCAGTCCAGCCGCGTATGCCTGATTCATCATCGCCAGCTGGGCAGGACCTAGATTCTGCTGATTGTAGACGCCCAGGAACATCTCCCGGAAGCCGATCACCGTATGGATCTCGTCGATGGGGTTCCATTCGTTCTCCACAAAGAACCCGACGGTCGACATGTTGGCATTGAGGTTTTCCGAGCTTCCCGCGATGTTCGGGGAGAGCATCCCTCCGGCGCCGCCGTACTGGTTGGCGGACCAGGAGGCCCGGGCACCCACGTGAAGGATGTCGGACTTGGCGAGCTTGATATCGGTCTTGAGGATATCTCCCGCCTTATAGCCCTGCCCCTGGATGTACTGGAAGAGAAAGGGGTTCATGCAGATGGCATTCCCCGCTCCCCCGCAGGTGCTCATCGTTCCGCCGAATTGGGGGCTTATGTTGTTGAAATACTGTCCGCTCGCCGCCCCTGTCCCGGCCAGCACGCCATTCGGGGTAGCGGAGGTGCCCTGGAGCGCGACGGGAACATTGTTGACGCCGTAGGGAGTGGCCCAGACGAAAAGGTTGTTCTTGATGGTCAGCCAATCGTTGACCTGGTTGGCCGACTGGATCGTTCCCATGTAACGCTGGCTGATCCAGTTGTGGTAGTAGGGAGAATCCGGAGCATACACCCCGTTAGAAAATCCTGGGTTCGAATTGAAATTCGGAGCCCCATTGTAGGAGGGGCCAAAGGTGTTGAAGTCCTGAGTGCTGATCGATCCGCCGCGGGAGTAGTTCTTGTAGGCTCCCGTGAACATCAGCTTGACGTAGCCGTTGCTCAGGTACTTCGTAAGGTTGGCATAGTCCTGGTACTCGAGGTAGCTCGTGTCGATCTGAAATCCGTTGTTGTTGAGGATGGAGAGATCGTTGTATGCAGCCGCGTTGGTGTCGCCGATAACCCCGGTATTGTTGATGAACGATGTATAGTAGAGACCGTAGCTACCCATTCCGCTCGTCAGCTCGGTAAAGGGGTCCTTGGAAGGCTGGACCAAATGGATGTCGACAGTACACCCCGAGGCGTAGTTTGCAAGATCCTGGGAGGTGGTCACACCGCGCTTGATCTCGGCAGAGGCGACATCCTGGTTCATGAGGTTGAGGTCGTAGACCATCCCGCCGTCCTGGTTGACGTTCATCGGAACCCCTTCGACCATGAACTCGATGTTGGAATCCCCGTTGGGAGCGGTATTGGATCCCCCGGTAGAATAGCCCCGGCACATGAAGTAGTTCATGCCGCCGGTGAGTCCGTTCATGCCGGACCGGCTGTAGTAGTTGATGGAAGGCGAGGTATTGAGGACCCACCCGATACCCGCCGACTGGTTGTCTTCAAACTTCTTCTTCGAGATGATGCTGATGGCCCCCGTCGAATCCCGGATCGTCTTGTCGGTGTCGGCATTGATGTCGGCCTGGGCCAGCTTGTTGATTGACATCTGGAAATCATGGCTCGTCTTGCCGTTGACGGCGATCTCCTGGGATACGGGAAGGTAACCCTTCTTGATCACCTGGACGAGATATCTTCCTGAGGGGATTTTCGAGAGCGAGAATCGGCCGTCCGGAGTCGAGCCAACCGTATAGATCTCTTTGGTCTTCAGATTCTTGACCTGCATCCGGGCTGCCAGTGGGATTTTGCGGTCTCCGTGCCCTTCGTACACTGAGCCCAGCAGGGATGAATTTCCGGTGGACAGGACCGCCACGCGGAAGTTCATCTCTCCCACCATGCCAGCCTTCAGGAGACCTTCCTTCTTCTGGACAGAAAAACCGCCTCCCCCTACCAAAATCTGATACGTTCCTTCCTGAAGATGGTTGAAGATGTAGGCTCCCTGCGGATCGCTTTCTTTGGCGAGAACCTCGCCGGTTTGGACATTCTTCAGGACAACCGGAACCCCCTTCAGAGGGCGCTGGTCCTTGTCTGAGACGACGGCCCCATAGAGAATGGCCGTCTGAACGACGGCCTGGGCCTGGGCCCCCTGGCCGGGATGCGACGGAGAAGTGGCGCCTGCCGCCTGGGCCTGCGCCATTTCCGCATTTCCCTCGAGGCACAGAAGGGCGACCGTCACGATCAGCCCCTTCTGCAGCCCTCTCTTTGCATTCTTCATGAACGATCCTCCAAGTGTGAATAAATGAACAGGAATACCTTAAGGAAGCCTGCGGAAAACCGTCGACAGGAGGTTTTCTGGCTCCGGGCACCTACTTTAAGGGAGAGGAATTACCCGGACGTGAATATCAGGTAAAGTCGCGTCACGAACCCTTGAGCATTTTGGAATGGAGGCCATGAAACGAAGGGACGCGCTGGTCAGGAAAAAGTCTTCCGAAGGTAAGGGGAGGCCATTTTCGGAGATGCAGAGGAAAGGGAGAGGGGGGAAGGAGAGGAGTCTAAGTCTACCGGGGAGGAAGGGACTTCTTGAGGCGATAGCCGAATCCTCGGAGTGTCTCGATAAGCTTGGGGGTTCGGTTCCGGTCTCCGAGCTTCTTTCGAATGGCAGAGATGTGCACCTTGAGGGTCTCGTCGGCAACCGGCTCTTCCTCTCCCCATAAAGAGGAGAGCAGCTCTTCCTTCGTGACAACCCGTCCCTGATGGAGGGCCAGATAGTGAAGGATCCGAAACTCGAGCCGGGTCAGCAGAACCTCTTGGCCCTCGATGGCAACCTCGATCTTCTGGGTGTCGATATACAGAGGACCGAGGGTCACGGTCACGTCAGGCATCAGAGGGGACGTGCTTTGCTCGTAGCACCGGGACAGAACGCGGATGCGCGACAGGAACTCCCGCATTCCGAAAGGTTTCTCCAGAATGTCGTCGGCCCCCTCCTCCAGCGCCCTGATGCGCACTTCGGGAGCGCTCCTAGATGAGATCGCCAGGATCGGACTGCGCTTTATCTCCCGGAGGTTCCGGATGAAGGAGATGATTTCCGAGCCATTTCCTTGGGCAAGGTTCAGGTCGATGATCGTGAGGAGGGGGATCTTGCGGGCGGAGACCCGTCGAAGCACCCAGTGCGCCTCGTCCCTGTCCCGTGCCAGGAGGAGCTTAAAATGCTCGCGCTCGAGCTCCCGGCGCAGGAGGGTCGAGAGGTCGGAGTCGTCCTCGACCAGGACAATGGTTGGTTTCTGTTCAGTCGACGGGTTCGGAGAATGGCTCAACTGGTCATCCGAAGAACTCAATGAATACGCCTTGGCGTAAAGCATCTTCATTCAGTTCAGATTGTGGTCACTCGACCGGAAGGAGAGGAGCGCTCCCCGGCCTTGAAAAATCGATTGAAAACAACTTGTGCCTTCCGATACCAGGGGTTTGCCCCCGATCGCGCGCATACTCCGAAGGCGGGAGACTTTCCTTTCGATCCGATGAGGAGTCCGTCGATCACCCTCTCCCGACGCCACAAATCTTGGACTTTTCCCCCAAAGACCAATATGGAAATGGGAGGGTGATAGCGGGGGGATCCTGTTGAGTGCAGAAGGAGCGCCGGGCCCTTTCAGGCATCGCTTCGGAAGAAGGTCAAGGACGACGGAGACCCTGGTTCTGTCGGGAAGTCCACAGCCGTCCGGTTCCGGTGCGAGAGCCCGACCCTCCGGTCAGCCGTCACCGGATCGATGTCTCGCCCCATATCGCGCCATCGATCACCAGTGCGAAGAAAGTCACGAACCCCAAGGAGCGGACCATCAAGAACTGGACCTCCGGTATCCGGAACAAGATTTGTGCCAGGATCGCGATCGGCGTCCTTCGCGGGGGACAGAGCTCTCCATCAGACTCCGGAGACATAAGATCGGGAGCCGTTTTCCCCCAAGATCCTCCGGAGTGAACACAAAATTTACGAAAAGAGCCGTTACGGGAAGATCAACGGAGAGTGACGCCGCAAGAGGGGGACTTCTAGAGAGAAACCCTGTCGCTTATAGGTTTTTTTCACGACAAGAATTTACGAAAGTTAAGGGGAGGTAAATAAATCGAGCGCCGAATCTGCCGAGTGGGAGGAGCATCACAGGGAACGGCTCATCAGCTGAACAGCAGAGCCGGAAAACTCGGCGCAGCCTCATGCCAATCCCGAGGAAAAAGCCTCCGGAAGGGAGGTGAGGTTTTCGGTTTTAGGGATTAGGGATTAGGGCCTTGTTCTCCATGAAGAAAGAATAAAAAATCAGACGGACCTGGCATCTTTTATCATGGCGCCCTCCGACGACGCTTCGTCTGGACGCCGATATCGTGGAGTCGTTTCGCCGGACAGGACAGGGATGGCAAACACGTATGAATGAAGCGTTGAGAGAGTGGCTCCTCAAACATCTCACGACATAGATAGCCCATGAGAGATTATTGCAGGGAGGGAAACCGAGCGATCCCCTTCGCTGGGGGATGACGCATACGCCAAGATCTTGCCACGACGCGCGAGGGATCCCTCTTTCATGGACCAACTTCTTGTGGAAATCGGTGATTCATGCAGGAAGGATCGAAGGTCTTTGGGGGAAGAGCAAAAAAAACGCGAGAGAACATTGGAGATGCAGAAAAGCCCGGTACCTTTGGGAGATTCGAGGCAGAATCAAAAACAGGAGTTCCGTCACCTTACGTGAAGAAACGAATGGGAATACGGAGGGCGCCCCCGAATATCCGAAAGACAATCATGAATCTGCAGACAATCCATCGATATTTCTAAGAATTTCTCAAATTCACTGCCCCCCGAATCTTGCTTGACATTTCCGATTTCTCTTCTATAATCTTGTTGGTTCGTAAAAAAGGGGATCTTTCTCCTCCCCTGGCGAACGGGCGGTCTTTTCCGGAAGTCTCTTCCCGGGAAAACGACCGAAGACCCATCTCAATCAAAGGAGCTGTCCCGTATGGACGCTGGCTCGTGTAGTCCCTCTCGGTTGCCGAAAGAGGGGAACGCAGGAAAGGAGGCAGTGTAGGTCGAGGAACGACCTGGTTCGCGCCCTTCCGTTTTCTCCCCCGACATGACGTCTCGTCATGTTCTTCTGCCTTTCTTCTCTTTCCTCTTTCCCTATGTCTTTCGGCCTTCTGATTCACTCACCTTCTCCGTCGGGTCCTGTCTTGGCCGCGTTTGGCCCATGGCACCGACAGGAAAAGTCGTTGTCTCTCCGCAATCCAAGGCCGGAGAGTTAGGAAAGGAGTCTCACCATGACCTTCGTGACCCAGGCGTTCCGCCCCGATTTCTCCTTCGTCCAGATCCTTCGCCGTCTTCTGGCAGGGCTCCGGAGTATCGAACGATTTCTCGAATCTCCCGGTTTTTACGGGAAGCTGATCCCCTGAACGAGGAGGGGGAGATCCCCCTCCTTCAATTATTGTTCCTCGACAGACGATCGGTTCCCACAGCCAACCCCGGAGAGAGCGATGAATTCCCCCCATGTCCACGACCATCACGACCATGATGCCCATGTCCCCCATTCCCGCACCCCCTCCGTGCTTCGGATTCTTCTCGTCTCAGGGCTTTTGCTTCTGGCACTGGCCCTTCCCGAGCTCGTGGCCGGATTTCTGGCCAAAAGTCGGGGACTTCTGGGAGACGGTCTCCACAACCTCCTCGATGTCGTCGGAATCCTCCCTCTGCTCTTCGGCCTCTGGCTTCTCCGCCGGACTCCCTCCGAGCGATTTCCCTACGGTCTGGGGAAGGCCGAGACCCTCACGGCGCTGGTCGTGGTCCTGCTCGTCTTCTCCAGTGCCCTGACAACAATCGCCCTTTCCGTATGGGGACTTCTCCATCCCCTCCCCGTCGCCCTTCCCCGGCTTGCCATGGTCATGGCGCTTGTGAGCGCCGTCGTGAACATCCTGGTCGGATTCCTTCAGGTCTGGGGAGGGAAGGGATCGAACGACTTGGCACTGACGGCCAGCGGCTACCATGCACTGACCGATGCGGGGCTGGCATTGGGGGTTCTGGCGGGGATCGCGGCGGCCCCGCTCGGATATCCCCGGGTCGATGCGGTCGCAGGCCTTCTTCTGGGGGCGATCCTGATGAGAAGCACCCTTCCCCGGGCCCGCACCCTTCTCTCACGCCTGATGGACGGGATCGATCACGGGATTCTGCAGAAAATCCGGGAGGGGGCCTCTTCCACCCCCGGGATCGTCTCCATCGACGAGGTGCGCGCCCGATGGGTGGGACGGGAGATCCACGCCGAGATCGCCCTGGCCATCGACCCGGCACTCGACACCCGATCGGCCCACGAGCTCTCCGAAGAGCTCCACCACAGGCTTCTTCACCAGATCGACAATCTCACCCGGGTCTTCGTCCATTTTTATCCGGCAGGAGACGAGCCCCACCCCCTTCACAGCCGGGGGCCCCACCGCCACGATGGACTTCCCCTGCACTCCCACACCAATCAGGGGATGTCGCTCTCCTGAAGCCGTCACTCCGGACCTTTTCCCGGATCCTTGTCAGGCCCCCCCCAACGGAATCCCCTTCCGCTCCCTCCCCATCGCAGAGCCCCGTCCCGAGGGGCTCAATAAATCATTGAGAGCAACCTATTGATTCATGAGGCAAACTCTGATAAGTTCAAAAAACATTGTGAAAATCCGACACATGCCGCCACACCTGTCCTGAAGGATGGATCGCAAGGCGATGCGCCATCCCTCTTCTTGCCATGGCAGCCCAATCAAGGCCCGAGTCTAGGGAGGTCCCATGAACGAACTGAGCCTCTTCGTCACGAAAACGGCCAGGGAACTCGAAGATCTCGAGCGGTCGATCACGACTCTGCGTGAAGAGGCCCTGCAGGCCCTCGAACGCATCCAGCAAAAGCCCCCGCCCGAAGACCAGGGAAGCCCCAGCGAGTTGCCCCCTATGGTTCCGGCCGCCGGGATCCGGACCCTCCTCGACCCTTACGGAACACTGGCCGCCCAGCGGCTCATGGCCGAACAGGGACGCATCGGCGCCCTGAGCCAGACGATGGTCGACCTCTTCTACACCACCCTCATGACCCGGCCCGACGCCCGGCCCGTCCTGGACTTTCTCTCGACCTCCGAGCTCGACCGTCTCCGCTCCGCCCAGATCCGGTACCTCATCGCCATCCTCTCCCCTGACCTCTCGAAGCCCGACCACGAAAAGCTCGCGCGGGAGACGGGAAACCGCCACGCCATGGTCGGCCTCGTCCCGGCGTCGCTTGCGGAGGCCTTTTCGATTTACCGCCACGAACTGGAGCGTTTTTTTTCCGACGAGACCTCCGGGGACGCTCTGATCCGGGGAATCATCATCGAACGTCTGGCCAACGACCTCTCCTGGCAGCTGGTGGCCTTCTCCGAGATCGAACAGGAGCGCGCCCGGCTGACGGAAGAATTTCTGGGGCTTTTTGCCACCGCACAAAACCGCCGGGACCTCCTGAAGGGAGCCCTCGACCGGATCATTCAGATTCCGGGGGTGGCCGGAGCCTCCATCTCGACCCTTCTCGAAGGAGAGAAGGTTCAGTGCGAGGCCCAGTCGGGGCTCGTGCTGAGCGGCGTCGAA
>JAKADN010000059.1 GCA_021820445.1 Nitrospirota bacterium
CGAGACCGATCCGGGGGACAGCCGGGCGATTTTCCTGTCGCGGACGATCCTCTGGGAGGAGATCCGGGAGCTTCCGGAGAGCGAGGGAGGAGTGACGCGGGTCCCGGCTCCTCCCTCCCATCTTCTGTCGGCTCTGGAGAGCCTGACTGCCTCCGGAAATCCGGAGGACCTCCTGCGGTTTCTCCTCGTCCGCCAGGCGGACGCGCCCTTCTGGTTCGAACTCTCCTGTCGGGCCGGCCGGCTCCTGGAAGGTCGGGGAGCGGCTGGAGCCGGAGGGGCGGAAGCCCTCAAGGGAAGCCTTCGGGCTCTCCTGGCGCGCCTGCCCGGACTCGAGCGCCTCTCTTTTTCCGGGGGAGAAATCCCGTTTCTGTCGGAGGAGGGGCGGAGCTGGGTGTTTCCGGAGAGGAGCGCGCAGGAAGGGGAGGGGAAGGGCGAGGAGAGGGAGCGGACTCCCTCTCTGCCGGCCTCTGTCCGGGCGGCCCTGGCCGACGGACGAATCGGAGAGGCTTCCGACCGGTTCGAGGAGATCCGGAGGAAGGAGATCTCACCCCGGGGCCGTTTTCATCTGAACCTCGAGTTTCTCATGGCGGTGAGCCGCATGGGGCGGGACTTCCCGGTCCTCTCCCTCGCCCTGGTCCTCCTCGAGGATCTCGAGCGGTTCCGGCTCGATCTGTGGGAGCCGGCGCTCGCGGCCCGGGCCCTTCCCCTGGTCTGCGAAATCCTGTCAGAGAACGGAGACGAGACCCACCGGAGACGGGCGGAGGCCCTCTCCGGCCGGCTGGCGTCCTTCGACCTCCCCGGTGCGCTCCGGGCCTTTCTGGGAGGACGGTGATCACAGACAGAAGAGAGAAAAGAGGATAATCTGGACAAGATGACGCCAAACCGAACCCTGTCGATGCAAGGAGAGACGCCATGGCCCTGAACCCGGCCCCACGAGAATCGGACAGCCTCCGGGAACCGGAGGAAAGTGCCCGGGAACTTTTTCTTCTTCTCCGGACCTCCTTCTACCGGGAGCTGGCGAGGCTTCTCCGGATGCGCACCGACATGAGCCTTCCCGACCTGATCACCGTTCTCGAGACCACGGGAAAGTACCCCCGTCCGGTCCTCCGGAGCATCGCCAAGAAGCTCCGGGAGGGAGAGGCCTCCTTCTCGGGGGCGGTCCGGGACTGGGCCCCGGCGCGGGACTCGGTGATCCTCAATCTGGCCGACAAGCGGAGCTGCCCCCTCGAGAGCGCCCTGGACTTTCTCGTGGACTTTCCCGAATGAAGAAGGAGGGCCCCCTCTGATGGGAACGGTCTTGAGGATCCTGTTCTGGATGGGAATCGGGGCGTTGGCCCTCTGGTATTACCAGGGCCATCAGGACCAGATCGCCCATCTCCTCCGCCGTCTTTAGGGGGAGAGCGATGATAGCCCTGCGTCTTTCGCTTCTCCTCCTGCTCCTCCTCGGGGGATTGTCCGGATGTTCTCCCCGGATGGTGACGGCCGGGCAGGCGGGGTGGGCCAAGGACGGTCCGGCCGGACCGGAGGTGTTCGCGCGGCCGGCCCTCCATGTCGGGGACCGGCGGATCCTGGGGGGCGTGATCCTGGGAGTCCGCCAGGATCCCGGCCGGGCCACGATCCGTCTTCTGGCCTATCCCCTTGACGAGAAAGACTATCCTGAAACCGAAAAGCCTCCCCTCGGTTCTGCTGTGCTCCTCTGGAGTGGCCCTCCCCTCTCCACCCTCTTCGTCACCGGAAACCGGATCGTGGCAGTGGGAACACTTCTGGTTCCCGGTCCGGGCGGATCCGTGCGCCTTGAGGCCCGGACCCTCTCTCCCGACACCTGCCTCTCCGCCGGAGGAATGGTCTGCCGGCGGACCGTCTTCGGGTGTTCCTGCCACAACTGAGGGGCTACGAGGGTTCTTTGACCCCACCCCCTCTCCTTATTCCGGAAGATTCCGGCTTTGAGAAACAAATAGACTTTAGTAGGATTTATCAATTTTTCCCCCTGTGATAAGGTGGAAGGTATAAAGGGTCAACAAAGGGAAAATGGAATTTTCTGCGATTCTGTTCCCGGCCGACCTTCCTCCTTGAGGGGAATCCTGAGATGCGAACCTACCTATCCGCCCGGGACTGTCGGGCCCTTCTTTCGCTTACGAACCTGATCTACACCCTTCCGGACCGGGAGACGGTCCTCGAGGCCGTGACCGGCGCCCTGGAGCGCCTCGTTCCCTACTCCAGCGCAGTCTATCTGGCCATGGACTCTTGCGGCTTCCGGAGAAAAGGGCATCTTCTCCAGGGTGTCGGGGAACGGGAGCTGGCCGCCTTCACGGAGTATTACGCCGCCATCCATCCGTTCACCCGGTCCGGCTGGATCCACCACGCCAACGCCGCGGCCCGGGTCACCGACTTCGTTCCGGCCTACCGGCTCCCGGATACGGAGTACGGGCGGGACTTCATGGCGATGGGACCGTTCTCCTGGGAGACAGGGGTCATCCTCCAGGCGCAGGGAGACATGGTCGGGGCCCTCTGTCTCCACCGCCGAAAGCCCGAACGGGACTTCTCGGACCGGGAGCTTCTCGTCGTGAACTCCCTGGCGCCCCATCTGGCCAGGGTTCTCAACCATTTCGACCTTCTCGACGACATCCGGAACGGCCGGATCGCCTCCGATGCCGGCATTCTGGCTTTGGGCCCGGAGGGGGAGGCGACCCTCAACCCTGTCGCGGCGAAGATGCTGAAAGAGGCCCCGGGGTTGCTCTCGGGCGGAATCCCCGGGGGGCCCTCCCCCGTGGTCCTCGAGAGCGCCGGCGTCCGCTATCGGCTTCGGAGCACCCTGGGTGGGCCCGGCAAGGGGCGGATCCTTTTGTTCGAACCCCTTCCCCAATCCGAGACGGTCTCACAAAAAATGGTCTCCTGGAATCTCACGGATCGCCAGAGGGAAATCGTCCTTCACCTGATGCGGGGGGCCTCGAACCGTGAGATCGCCGAGACCCTGGCCTTGTCCGAGGAGACGGTGAAGGATCACCTGAAGGCCGTCTACGACAAGGCGGGCGTCAAGAACCGGACCGGCCTCCTGGCCCGGATCTATTCCGAAAAGACGGAATAGCCAAAGGCGAATTCCCTCCGATTGTTCCCCAACGACAATCTCCTGTGACTTCTGTGAATTCTGAGAGGAGGGGTGTTGCCGACACCCCCCTCCGGACATTTCTCCTCCTTCCTGATCCCTTTTTCTTCCTCGAATCCCTGGAAGTCGCCCCCTCTCTCTCCCCCGAATCCCCCCTTTCGGGGGATTGTCCCAAACTCCGGTCCCGATAGAATTTCAGGGCCGGACCATTCAAGGACCACAACAGGGCGCCCGGATCCCCTTTCATTCATTCGAAAAGGGAAGACAAAGGTCGTTCTACCGCAACAATCAGATGGCAGGTGGGAGTGTCGATGAAACGGGAACTTTTGATTGCCCGGGGACTTGTCGCGACGGGATTGTGGATCCTGGGAGCCGGGACGGCAGAAGCCACGACCTACGATTATGGGGTGGGGCTCTATCAGCAGGAATTCGTGTCTGGTGCTTCTTATAAAAGCGTTAAAAACTTTAGTTTCGGAAATTATTATTCTCAAACTCCTTGCTTCACGATTTATGGACCAGAGGGAGGCTGCGGAGATTTGAATGGATCCACCTCTGTTAGCAATAGCAAAACATTGTCGACCAGCGGAAGTATCGGACAAAACCCCATCCTGACAGGGACGGGAGAGGCAAGCGATAAATCAACGACATCAATGGGAGCGATTCATCTCGAAATGAGTTTGTCCGGAAATGGACCTTCGACTCTCTACAACCCCAACTCTTCAGGGATAAACGAAGCGTCATGGCTGGATACTCTGACCATTGGAAATAATTTTCCCCCCACGACTCCGCTTAAATTTCTGGCCACATTATCTGTAAGCGGGTCAGTACAAGCCACGAGCCAGGAATTACCCACCGGGGGAGGAAGCGGTTCTGAAGTAATCGCTACCTCTCTTTTTCAAATTTACAACGGGGGGTTTTCGAGTCCGACGAATATCCAAAAAATTTGCCAAACGAGTTATGCAGGAAAATCAACCGAGTGTGGACCTGGAACACAAAATTCGCCTTATGAATATTCCACCGTTCTTACCACATATCCTGGAGAAATGTTGATTGTTTATGACGGGTTGGAATTAGGAGGCAGTGTCACGGGAGAGGTTGTGACTTATCCTTGCAGCACCTGTGTCCATTACGCCGGCGGGACCGCAGAGGCCTATTTTCTCGATACGTCCTTATTCACTTTCATCCCCATCACTCCCGGTGCCTTCTACACCTCGGCGAGCGGGACCCTCTACTCGGGTCCTTCTGGTCCGATCTCCGCAACACCGGAGCCTCCTTCGGGGCTCCTCTTCCTGTCGGGATTCCTCGGACTTCTGGCTCTGGGGCGGAGAGGGTCGTCGTCCGGCCGCCGACGGGTCGGAAAGGTGGTCCCATGAAATCAGGCGAGCCGGCCTTTCGTCAGCAATCGCGCTCCGGATCGTCGCTGGGGAGGCCGTTCCCGGATCTTCGAGTTCCCTTTCCCGGGGGGCCGGAGAGGGACAGGGTTCTTCTTCGTTGCCTTCTGGAAATGGCCGAGGGCCTTGACAAACCAGGACTGCGCGAGGAGGTCACCCGCTTTCTGGCGGAATCCATCCAGGCGATGGCGAGGGGAACAATGGAGAGTTTACTGGATCTTGAATATGCGAAAAACACGGGTCCGTCCGGCCTTATGCCGGAATCAGACCCATAAGCCCCCATCGGCCTCCCCCTCTCGCGGATCCTTCTGGCAAGGGTGGTGGAGGGAAGATCTTTTCCGAGTGGAAACCATCGACCTATTAAGAAGGGAAAAAACAATGGAACGCGTGCGTGTCCGTCAAAAAGGAAATCATCGGCCTGGAGCCTGACGGCGGGAATCATGATCTTTGTCGTCCAGGCCGGAGTCGTTCCGAAGGTGGCCGGGGCCGTCATGTTTGGAACATTCACGTCCGCCGGCACGTCCGCCGGAAACGAAAGTACATACACGTCGCGCCAACACATTGAAATTGCGCCCCGATCTACCCGACACCGGAGGCGTTGGAAGCAGGGAGAACGGTCCCCTTGGCCGGATCTCCGGAGAACGGCCATGAGGACAGGCGGTGGGAGGCCCGGGCGGTCGAAGGGCTTTCCTTAGGGAGAATCACCTCCAGGATCAGGCCGGCCATTGATCAGGAGGATTGCACCATTATGTAACGGCCGATTGAATGTCCAGGGGGAGGGAAAATCATGAACTATAGAAAAATTGTTGGGATATTGCTGGGATTGTCCGTTTTCCTGGGCACTGGAGTCGGGATTGCCGGTGCGACTTATATCGATTATGGCGTTGCACTTTACCAGCAATATGGCGCTGATGATCCCGCAAACCAGTTTAATGGCTCTTATTGTTTTCCCGTATGCGGACTCGTCCCCAATGGGTCCTTTTTTGTGTCGCAATCCGAAAATAAAGCTGTCAGCGGGACCGCTCCTGGGAGCGTTCCTTCTTTATCGGGATCCACCCAGTTCCAGAATGACGCGCTGGTGACAATGGGCGCGATTCATGTTGCCTCGAGTGTCACTAGTGCAGGGGATTCCGGGGGAACAGTGCTGAACCAAGGCTTCTGGTCCGATGTCCTGACCGTTGGGGATAATTTGCCCCAATTCCAGGGAATGCCCATCCAGTTTCTTGTCACCCTCGACCTGAGCGGGTCTGTGAGCGCATCAAGCGAATTTGACAAGAAGTATGGCAACATAAGTGCTGGCAGTACCTCCCTCGCTCAAGCCCAATCAATTTTCTCGCTATACGACAGTTACGGAGCCAACCTTTCCAACACCCAGAATATTTGTTCAGGGAGTCTTGCCGGAAAAAATGTGTCGTCATCGTGGTGCCCAAAAGGATCGTCATCCCCTTACGATTATTCCACCGTCCTAACCACATATCCTGGTGCCACCGTATGGGTCAATGATTTTTTATCCACCGAAGCGGATGCGAGGGGATTTTGGGATACATATGCTTGCGGAAATACGCAGTGCGTCAAAACCGGTTCCGCCGCGTCCTCTTCCAACTTTCAGGATACCGCCCAGTTCACCTTCTTACCCCTAACCCCAGGTGCCTTTTACAGTTCTGCAAGCGGAACAGCCTATGCCCAGGTTCCACTTGCATCGACCCCCGAGCCTTCCACATGGGCTCTTTTCGGGACGGGGATCGCCCTGATGGCCTGGGTCCGGTGGGCATCAAAAAGAAAAGTGACGCGTCGAATTCCTCAATGCCCATTCCCGCTATCGGTATCTTTTGAGATCCCGGAACGAGGGGTAAGGCGGCTCCGGGAAGGAACCCTTCCTGGAGCGTAAAGGGAAGGAGGGCGTTTATGAAAATGACCTTTGTCGTGATTTTGTTCCTGCTGGTCCTCCTTCCAGGCTGCGCCCTTCAGCCCTACGGTTTCCTCTATTCCCATGTCGTAACGGGGGAGGCCTACCCCCGTCCCTGGACCCACCGGGATCTCGACCTCGCGCGGATGACCCTCGTGGGTCCCGCCAGTGGAGAGGCCTGCTCCACGAACCTCCTGGGTCTGGTCGCCACGGGTGACGGAGGGATCGATGCGGCCGTCCGGGACGCCCTGACGAGAGCGGGAGGCGCCACCGTTCTCTACGACGTCCGGATCGACCGGCGAACGACGTCCTATCTAGGCCTCTATTCGACCTTCTGCTCGGAGGTCAGCGGGATCGCAGCCCGTTGAGACATGGGGAGGTGGCCTCGGACGGAGCGACCTGGATGCGATGGGTTATTAAATCAGAGTCGAGTGAGTTCGCGGAAGGGGAGATATCGATGGCATCGACAGAGCTTCGCCACATCGTGGTTTTGATGCTCGAAAACCGGTCGTTCGACCACATGCTGGGGTTCCTGAAGGAATCGGATCCCGGGATCGAGGGTCTGCGGGGATCCGAATCAAACCCGACCGATCCGGCATTGTCCGACCAGGGGCCCGTCGAACAGGTTCCGGTGAGAAAGATGTCGGGGAGCGACGGGTATGTGACCGATCCCGACCCGGCCCACGAATATCCCGACGTGACCCTCCAGATTTTCGGAGAAACGCCGCCGCCGTCGCCCCCTGTCCCACAGAACGACGGGTTCGTGCTGAGCTACTCCGAAGTCCCGGATTCCGGAGGGATCCCTGTCGGGATGGCCGTCGGAAAAACCATCATGGCCTGCTTCGATCCGGTGGCCCAGCTCCCCGTCCTTTCGACCCTCGCCCGGGAGTTCGTCCTGTGCGATCACTGGTTCGCCTCGGTCCCGGGACCGACCTGGCCCAACCGTTTCTTTGCGCACGCCGCCACCTCCAACGGGCACACGAACAGTCCGTCGAGCCTGTCAGCCGTCAAGGACGAGCTCGGATTTTCCACCTACGGCATGCGTACGATCTACGACAGCCTCTCGGAGCAGAATCTCGACTGGACCATCTACTATCACGATTTTCCCCAGTCCCTCGCGCTGACCAACCTCCATTCCCGCCTGGACCGGTTCAGGGATTTCGGCGCGTTTCTCTCCGACGTCTCGGCCGGGACCCTTCCGGCCTATTCCTTCATCGAACCGCGCTATTTCGACGGGATCGTCGGGAAGGCCAACGACCAGCACCCTCCTCACGATGTCCGGGAGGGAGAGCGGCTGATCGCCACCGTCTACGAGGCTCTCCGGAAAAACCCGTCCCTCTTCGCTAAGACCGTGCTCGTCGTCCTTTACGACGAGCACGGAGGGTATTATGACCATGTTCCGCCGCCCCCGGCCATCAACCCGGACGGTCGGATCTCGACCGACGATCCCCCGTTCGGATTCGACCGCCTGGGGGTGCGGGTTCCGGCCATCCTTGTCTCCCCTCTCGTCGGACAGGGAAGAGTCGACCATGCCGTCTACGACCATACCTCCCTTCTTGCCACGGTGAAAAAGGTTTTCGGGCTTCCGCGGTTTTTGACGAGGCGGGACGCCTCCGCCAACACCTTCGAGTCCCATTTTTCCTCGGGACTTCCCCGGGATCCGTCCGACATGCCGGACCTTTCCGACCATGCGGACGGGAGCGCGCCCCTCTATGCGGCTTCGGTTCCTTCGTCCCGGAACGGATCCTTCACCCCCTTTCAGCGAAGCCTGATCGACCTTGCCCATCAATTGAACCTTCGGAGCGAGGCCGACGGATCGATCCATGTGGCGCAGCAGCTGGAGTCCTTTCGTGCCAGACAGGGCTCCGGCTAGCTCCGGAAACACGACCATCCGGCTTCGGTGTCCACGAGGCCGAAATATTTCGTAAAACCCTCGGAGGCTCCGAAATGACCCAGATCCTCAAAAACATTCTGACGGAACGGGACAACCAGACCTTCGAGCTGATCTCGGTCCTGACGCTTCTTGCGATGACGGGCCTGGTCGTTTATGCGGGATACGACCTCATCCACAACAATGCCCGGTTCGATCCGGAAACATACGGGATCGGGGTTGCGACGATCCTGGGGGGAAGCGGGCTGGGGCGTTATCTGAAGAAGGACACGGAACATTCCGGTGGCACCACTCCTTCTTCGGGACCGTGACCGTGTTCCCGGCACCCGTCAGGGAGAGAGAGTCTGCGCGATTGGATTGGTTTCCGAAGCAGGGTCCTTCGGGGCAATCCTCAGGAGGTGAAGATTCATGATGAATCGTGAGCGCATCTTTTCCCGGAGCGACCCGGAGAATAACCCGCTCTCCCTGGAGCTCCGGGTGTCTTTCCCCAAATTCGGAGGGGAAGGAATGAAAGGGGCAGGAAGGAGTCGTTTTTCGAGATTCCTTAAAGACCGAGGAAAATGGGTCGGTCTGGATAAATTATTCCTATATAAGGAGGAAAAACATGCTTGATATCAATCCGAATTTTTCGACCCAGCGGCAGATCATGAGGCAAAACCTCAAGCTGGTTCCGACCAATATCGAAGGGATTATGGCGGTTGAGGCTCCCCCTCCGGGATTCGATCCCCGGAAGGCGAATCTGTCGGATCTCATGAAGTACGGAATCCCGGCTCGTCCTGATCCTGCAAGATTTCCAAAGGGTGCGGCGATCTGGGACAGGATTCTCTCGCGGACGCATCAGATCATTGTTCCCGCCCTGAGAATTCGCCCGGAGGTCAAAAAGAGTCTCTACCAGCCGCCTTCCTCCGGGAAGGCCACGAATACTTCGGGCAATTGGAGCGGCGGCGTCCTGCTCGGAGGGGGGCCTTTCGACTTCGTCTATGGGGAGTGGACCGTTCCTGGGGTGTCCCCTCCCGGATGGCCGAATCCTTCCCAGGGAGACGGAGATTGGTGGTCGGTGGCCTGGGTCGGTATCGACGGGTGGAATTCGGGAGATGTCCTTCAGGCGGGGACAGGACAGCATGCGTCTTTGAAAAACTGGGTCCTCACCACCGAATATTTTGCCTGGTTCGAATGGTATCCCAACAGCTGGATCGAGATCACCAACTTTCCAATTCGTCCCGGAGACACTGTGGCCGTCAGCGTCCAGTATATGGGCGTTCAGAACAACCTGGGGCAAGGGCTTGCCACCCTTTCCAACCTGATCACCGGACAGTCCTTATCGATCGCGTTTTCTGCCCCTTCGGGAACCACTCTCCAGGGAAATTGTGCGGAATGGATCCTTGAAAGGCCGACCATGAATGGATCCCTGGCCAATCTCCCCGAATACGGTCAGGTGGCCTTTACCAATGGTCTGGCCTGTTCGGCAACAGGAGGAACGGATGCCAGTCAGGCCCAGGCTTTCACCATGACCGACAATACGGGAAACACTCTTTCCACGGGTTCGCCCGGTGGAACGGACTGGAACTGCACCTATGTTTGACCCTGTTCGGCCAATTCGGGACTCGGACAAAGAACGGTTGACCATCGGGATCGGCAATCATAAGGGGATAAAGAAGGGTCACGATACAAATCACTCAAGGTGTTGAAAAGAAGTCTATCAAAGAGACGCCGGGATAGAAGACGAGGCGTTGGGTGGGGGAAGTGGGCCATTCATGGTTCAACCGATCCCTGGAACGCATGGTCCGATTCGAAAAAAAAGGAGGACTTTTATGTCACATTCATTGAAATTCCTTTCGAATGAAAGGCAGGCTCCTGAAAGGAAAAGCCTTATTCATGTTGAGTAAATTCAACAATCAATCAAAGGGAGACCGTGATGGGAAAACGGTTAATCTGTCGTAGACTTCGAATAGGAATAATGTGTGCAGCAATAATGGCCGAATGTTTTGGGATTACTTTGAGCCCGGGTATGGCACTGGCATCTTATTTTAGTTGTTCAGCCTATTGGGATGTTGGCTCCTTTTATGGAGGCGGTACAGGGGACACCAATGTATTATGTGGAGCGTTGGGTGTAAATGGGAGCTATGCGTATACCAACACGACCTCTAAAGGGCCTTCAACTATTTACAGCGGACAAGGAAGTGCATATTCCAATGCAAGCATGGGTGTTAATCACATCGATGTATCGGGAAGTGTTGAATTAAATAAAAAATTTCTTCTTCCATATTATTATGATGGCGTATATGGGGCAGGGGGTGCTGGTAATGGCTGGTTTGATTCAATAAAAATTGTTAGCATCGGGAAACTTGGGTCTCGCGATTATCTTCCGATCGGCACTCCAGTTGAGATTCAAACCACTTTCTATATCGACGCATCAGCAAAGGCATCTCCAACCTATACCGGTGACCCCTGGGAACCTTACTTTAAGGTGGTTGGTGGCGGTTGGAACGAGTCTGCCTTTATTAATGTTCCTGGTACGAAATTTATCAAGCCAACATTTCCATCAGGATGGACAGGGGGGGCAGGAAATAACCTTGAGGCTAGCTTTCAAGCCTCGAACACACAATGGCCGGTAATCAATAAACAGGGTATCGTTACAGGATATGAGGGAGAAACAAATCCTTCGACTGAAATAATCCTTGATTCAACTGGAAAAGTGGGCTCATCTTATTTAATTGGAGTTGAACTTAATGGAGGGGCTTTTGGAGAATCTGGCCCCTTTTACAAAAATGGGCTCTTCGACCAATACGTATTAGGCGGTTCCGCCACACTAGACGCAAGCCAAACAGCCCTCTTCGGGCTCCAGATTCTCACCCCGGGTGCTTCTTACATAAGCCAGAGCGGCACTCTCTACCCAACAAGCGTCATTCCTATTTCCGCCACCCCCGAACCTTCCTCCTGGGCCCTCTTTGGAACAGGTCTCATGGGACTTTCTCTATGGCTCTTATCTCTACAGCGACGCAATTTTAAAAAGGCACAGTTATAATTATCAGGGGTGTATTCCCAGACGGAATTTTGACACTGAACACACTCATTTTTATGTGGTAGGGTGGGGCCATGAATCATCCACTGCCCCCACCCACTTTCCCGAATGGCCCCGAGAATCCCGCGGGACTCCCGTCTTCGTCACCCCGGCTCTTCACCCGGGAAGAGCTTGAAGCGATCGTGGTCACTTCTCCCTTGGTCCTGGTCGAGATCATTCTGGCCCTTCAGGCACAAATCCAGGCACTTCAGATCCGCGTGAGCGAGCTTGAAGCCCAGATTGAGAAGAACAGCAAAACTCGAGCAAACCCCCTTCCTCGGATGGCTATATGAAGCCAGCCCCCAAGAGCCTCCGTCCTCCGACGGATCGGAAACCGGGCGGACATCAAGGACATCCCAGGCATACCCTCACTCCCGTCGAGAAACCGGACATCCACATTGTCCATCTTCCGGAGCGTTGCTCCTGCGGTTTTGCCGGTCCGTTCGAAGAGGAGATCGACCTCCCCGTCGAGGCGCGACAGGTCCTCGATCTTCCTCCCAGACACTGCGTGCGACCGAGCATCGCTGTCCAACCCGGCGGTGTCCCCGGTGCCGAAAAAAGGTCCAGGCGTCCTTTCCCGCAGAGGCAACCGTTCCCGTTGTCAGTGGGAAGTGTAAAATCCCCCCTCAGTAGGAAATGAAAATTCCCCCCTGGAGGAGGGACGAATGGAAGAAGAACAGGGGAAAAAAGGAAGTCAG
>JAKADN010000060.1 GCA_021820445.1 Nitrospirota bacterium
ACGCCTCCTGTCCGAGCCCGGAGCGCTCCGGGAACCCTAAAGACGGCGCGGCACCGTCGCCCCAGAGGGGTCCAAACGGACCGATCCCCCCGGAAGGCGCCGTTCATCCTTCGAGGAGCCGGATCCGGCTCCTCTCTCCTTTCTCCCGGGGCGATTCCGGTCCTCAGACGTACTTCTGGAAGGCCGTGAGAGCCCGGTCCAGCTCCCTGTGCGTTTTCCGGTAGGTGTCGAGGGCAATCCCCGCCGCATGCGCCTCCCAGGCCTGGCGAACCGACCGCGCTCCGGACCGGGCCCCGTCGGGGTGCCCGCAGACGCCCCCTCCGCAGATATAGGCAAAGTCGGGACCGAAAAGATCCGCATGGACGCCGAGGGTCCCCGCATGCATGCCGCCGCCGACCGCGACGAGGGAGGGCCGCATGGCTCCCATGGGGATCCGGCAGATCTCCGAGACGGTCTCGAGATGGGCCCGGGTGGCCTTGAGCGTTCCGGAGAGGGCGGGAAAGAGGACGATGTCCCCGCCGAGCATTCTCATGAACCGGGCCCAGGACCGGACCGACATTCCATGCTTCTGCCAGAGCCAGTCGGAGGTCGCCATGTGGGCCATGACCGGCACGAGTCCGGTTCCGGCCAGCTCCTCGAGCATCGGGAATCCGCTGGCCGCCGGAGAGACCATGGAGATCTTCGCCCCGGCCTCCGCCCCGGCCCTGTACCGCTCCAGCATCCGCGACGGCCGGTCGACCGGGTGCATCATGGCCCATTTCGGTTCCCCCGTCTCCTCCTCGGCCCTTCTGGCCGCCTCGATCATCGCCGACAATCGCTTCCGGTAATCGGAGTCCGGCTCCTGGAGGAGTTCGTCCGACTTGACCACATCCCCGCCTCCCATGAGGCTTTCGTAGGCGATCTGGCCGAACTCCTCCGGAGAAAGACCCTGGGACGGCTTGAGGACGGTGATGAAAAGGGGGCGCTTCGGGTCTTTCCGGAGGGTCGCGATTCCCGGAGCCCCGAACCGGGGGCCGGGGAGACGGGAAAGAAGCGCCTCGGGAGCCTCGAAGTCGGTCAGCTCGATCGATTTCAGGATGTTCAGGCAGCTGATCTCTCCGGCAATGGAAAGGACCAGCCCGTACGCGGAGAAGATCCGCTGGGAAGGGACTTCGATCTCGATCGTGGCCTCGTTTTCCCGTCGGGACAGAACCCGGGCGTGGGCCTCGAAGGATTCGCTCCGGGCCGATTCGTAGGAGGTCTTCTTGACCCCCACGCTCATTTCACGGGCGACGAGGACGCAGGCCTTTTCGACATCCTCCGACGCGATAGTGTAGGTCGCCCGAATCGTTTCCGTGTCTGACATGGATCCTCCTCCTGAACAGTGTCTTGCTCCGATGACATTCCCATATGCCTCATCCTCCCTCATCGTCCGGGAGACCCCCATTCTAGGAAACAAGCAACTCTCTTTCAATACAGTATTTTCGCACACATTTGATCTTAAGGGTCCCCTTCTCCGCAGAGCGTTGACCATGGGGGGATTTCGGGTTTTCGGACGCCGTCAGAAAGGATTCTTCCGGAAAAAGTCCCCGAGAAATCGCACCTTCCCAGGGAGGGAACCGGGGAGAATCCGGCATTTTCGCACCCGAAAAGGAAGGATTCGGTCGACCGGATGACGCGTGAATGTGGGGAAGGAGGAGCGAGCGCTAAGGCAAAGGGTCAGCGGACCTGGATTCTGAGACCGTCGTAGGCCGGACGGATCCCGGGCGGGAGTTCGGCCTCGAGGGTCGCGTGGTCCATCCGGTGGGAGAGGTGGGTGATGTAGCCCCGGGCAGGGCCAGCCTCCTCGATCTCGGCCACCGCCTGCGCGAGGCCGAAATGGGATTCGTGGGGCTCGTACCGGACCGCCCCCACGATCATCGCGGAGGCTCCCTTCATCACCCGCTTGCCCTCCGCGGGCACTGCGTTGCAGTCGGTCAGATAGACCAGGTCGCCGACCCGAAGGGCCGTGTTCATCACCGGCCCATGCTCGACCAGAAAAGGCTGGACGGGAATGCCCAGGATTTCCATCGGCCCCGGAAGCTCCTTCGGCACGAGGCGCGGACGCGTGACCCCTTCCCGGTTCACATCGGAAAAGGCGTAGGAAAACATCGACCGGATCCGATCGAGAACCTTCGGAGGCGCGTAGATGGGAATCTCTTCCTGCATGATGAAGTTGAAGGTGCGGAGCTCATCGAGCCCGAGGACATGGTCCGCGTGGGCATGGGTATAGACGACGGCATCGATGCGGGAAAGCCCCTCACGAAGAGCCTGAAGACGAAGATCGGGGGCGGTGTCGATGAGAAGGTTTTTTCCGCCGGCCGAGACGAGAATGGAGGAGCGGGTCCGCTTGTTTCGCCTGTCGGGAGACAGGCAGACGGGACATGAACAGCCGATCATCGGAACGCCCACCGAGGAGCCCGTTCCCATGAAGAGGGCGGTCATGGCGGCAGAGGAAGAGGGGAGGTCGATCATCCTCCCCTCCCGGAAATCATGCGAGAATCCTCAGGGAGCGACGCGCAGGATCTTGACATGGAGAATGGTCACCGGGTTCACGGGACGGTCACGCCGGTCGGTGGGAACCTCCGAGATCTTGTCTGCCACATCCTGGCCGGCCACGACCTGTCCGAAGATCGAATAGTTCCCGTCGAGCCAGGTGGTGGGGGCGACGGTGATGAAGAACTGGCTCCCGTTCGTGTCCGGCCCGGCATTGGCCATGGCGAGCAAACCCTTGTGGTCGAAATGGAGGGTCGGATCGACCTCGTTCTTGAACTGGTAGCCCGGGCCACCCGTTCCGTTTCCGAGGGGATCCCCGCCCTGGATCATGAAGTTCTTGATCACCCGATGAAAGATCAGCCCGTCGAAGAAGGGGCGCTTGACCTGAGTCCCGGTCCGGGGATCGATGAAGGACTTGGTCCCCTCGGCCAGACCCACGAAGTTCGCGACGGTCTCGGGAGCCGAACTGGGGAAAAGCTGGCAGACGATCGTTCCCATGGAGGTTTCGATTTCGGCATACTCTCCCGGGGGAAGAGGCGCCTTGGTGGCAGATTCGGCGTTGGCAGTCATTGGAAGTCCCTTATCCAAAATGGTGGTTGCGATTCCCGTGAACAGGACGGCCAGCACCCAGACCGTCATCCTGAAAAAGCCGCGCGGTTTCATTTTTTCGAGGCCCTCCTTCGTTCCTGTTCGTTGAGGATCCGTTTCCTGATGCGGAGGTTCTCGGGAGTGACCTCCATGATCTCGTCGTCCTCAAGGAACTCCAGGGCCTGCTCGAGGCTCAGGATCTTTGGGGGAACGAGGGTGATGGCGTCCTCTGCGGTCGAGGAGCGGATATTGGTGAGGTGTTTCTTCTTGCAGGGGTTGACGGCGAGGTCGGTCGGACGGGAGTGGGCCCCGATGATCATTCCTTCGTAGACCTTGGTCCCCGGGGCCACGAAAAGGACACCCCGGTCCTGGACGCTCTCGAGGGCGTAGGCCACCGTTTCGCCGGTCTCCATGGAGACGAGGGCGCCGTTGATCCGGCCGGGAATATCTCCCTTGTAGTCTCCGTATCCATGGAAGGTGTGGTTCAGAAGTCCCGTTCCCTTTGTGTCGGAAAGGAACTCGCTCCGGTACCCTAGGAGACCCCGGGCCGGAATGAGATACTCGAGGCGGGTATGGCCGTCCTTCTGGGGAGCCATGTTGAGCATCTCGCCCTTCCGGGGTCCGAGCTTTTCGATCACCGCTCCGACGTAGTCCTCCTGGACATCGACCACGAGATATTCGTAGGGCTCCTGGCGGTTTGAACCTTCACCCTTGTACAGCACGTGCGGACGGGAAACCTGAAATTCGAACCCTTCGCGGCGCATCGTCTCGATCAGGATGCCGATGTGCAGCTCTCCCCGGCCGGAGACCTTGAAGGAATCGGGGCTCTCCGTCTCCTCGACGCGCAGGGCGACGTTGGTGCGGATCTCCTTCATCAGGCGGTCCCGAAGGTTGCGGCTGGTGACGAACTTGCCCTCCGTTCCGCAGAAGGGAGAGTTGTTCACCATGAACTCGAGGGAGATTGTCGGTTCTCCGATCTCGATGGGAGGAAGGGAACCCAGCTCGGTCACATCGGAGAGGATGTCGCCGATCCGGAGATCCTCGAAGACGGCGATCAGGATGATGTCTCCGGCCTTGGCCGAGGGGACCTCGACCCGCTTGAGCCCTTCGAAGGAGAGGATCTTCTTG
Source organism: Nitrospirota bacterium (assembly GCA_021820445.1). Classification (GTDB taxonomy): domain Bacteria; phylum Nitrospirota; class Leptospirillia; order Leptospirillales; family Leptospirillaceae; genus UBA4572. The sequence continues at coordinate 4,231 of JAKADN010000060.1, forward strand.
ACCTTGTTCTTTTCGACCAGGGCCCCGTCCACCACCCGGGCAATGGTCTCGCCCGAGGAGACCTTGCCGCGGACGATCTTGCCCAGGGCGATCTGCCCCAGGTAGGAGTCGTACTCGAAGCTGGTCACCTGCATGAGGAAGGGGCCGTTCTCGTCGACGTCCGGCGGGGGGACATGGTTGATGACGGTGTCGAACAGGGGGACGAGATCCGTTCCCTCCTTGAGGGGGTCGAGGGAGGCGATCCCCTTCTTGGCCGAGGCGAAGACGACGGGATAGTCCATCTGCGCATCGGTCGCCCCGAGCTCGATGAAGAGGCTGAAGACCTCGTTCTGGACCTCGATGGGCCGGGCTCCGGGACGGTCGATCTTGTTGATCACGACCACGGGACGAAGCCCCATCTTGAGCGCCTTGTTCAGGACGAACCGGGTCTGGGGCATGGGCCCGTCGAAGGCATCGACCACCAGAAGCACGCCGTCCACCAGGGTCAGGGTCCGCTCGACCTCTCCCGAAAAGTCGGCATGGCCGGGGGTGTCCACGATGTTGATCCGGTAGTCCTGGTAGAAGATGCAGGTGTTCTTGGCAAGGATCGTGATCCCCCGCTCCTTCTCAAGGGCGTTCGAGTCCATGACCCGCTCCTCGACCACCTCGTTCTCCCGGAAGACATGTCCCTGCTGGAGCATCTTGTCGACGAGCGTGGTCTTCCCGTGATCGACGTGGGCAATGATCGCAATGTTCCTGGTGTGCAAAAGTGACGCCGTCATTCGTTTTTCCGCCTTGTGTTGAACCCCTTGTCCTAAACCGGGCACCGAAATCCGGCCGGAGGTTCCCGGGACCGGTCAGGCCATAAAAATTCGCAGAACCTCTATCATAGGCCATCAGGGCCTTACTGGTCAATTAGCGGCGCAACGGCCGTGCCGTCGGCCTGCTTGAGCCGGGATGGGCCGGGAAGCTTCCGTCTGATATAGTGAGAAACGAAAAGCCGGGATGCGCGCCCAGGTTCGGTCAAGGTATGATGCCTTCCTGTCCGCACATTAAAACAAAGGAGGAACGGTATGGAGGAGGTCGCCACAGACATCCTGATCGTCGGCGGAGGACCGGGCGGCATGATGGCAGGACTCACGGCCAGCCAGTTCTGGCCGAAAAAGCGGATCCTCATGGTCCGCCCCGAGTCGCAGTCGGTCATCCCCTGCGGAATCCCCTACATCTTCGGAACGCTGGGAGGAACCAAGGAGGACCTTCTGGGCCTCGAACCCTTTCTGGCCTCCGGAGGCTCTCTCCGCGTGGGACGGGTGGCCTCTGTCGATCGCTCCGCCCGGACCGCCCGCCTCGAGGACGGCGCTACGATCCGCTGGGAGCGGCTCGTCCTGGGGACTGGCGGCGAAAATGTCGTGCCCCCGATACCGGGGGGAGATCTGGAGGGAGTCTTCATTCTCCGGAAGGACTATGCCTTTCTCGAAGGCCTGTTCCACGCCATGGCGGGAATCCGGCGGCTCGCGATCATCGGGGGAGGATTCGTCGGAGTCGAGTTCGCCGACGAAATCCGCAAGCGGGGAGTGGAGGTCCACCTGGTCGAAATGCTCCCCCATCTCATGCAGGCGAGCCTCGACCTCGACCTGTGCGTGGAGGTCGAAAATCAGCTTCGCAAAAACGGGGTCCACCTCCACACCGGGGCCGCCGTGGAGGCCATGGTCCCGGATGCCTCCGGGAAACGTGTCGGCGGACTCCGGATCGCAGGCCAGGAACTCCTGCCGGTCGACGCAGTCCTGATCTCGATCGGGGTCCGTCCGAACGTGTCGCTCGCCCGGGAGATGGGACTCACCCTGAGCCGGTCGGGGGGAGTCTGGGTGGACGCCTTCCAGCGCTCCCGGGAGGATCCCGCCATCTTCGCGGTGGGAGACTGCGCGCACAAGCAGGATTTTTTCACCCGAAAGGCGATCCATGCCATGTTCGCCTCCCAGGCCGCCGCGGAGGGACGCATCGCCGGGATGAACCTTTACGCCCTCAGACAGCCCCGGTATAACGCCGGGTCGGTCAGCATCTATGCGAGTCAGATAGACGGACTGGCCTTCGGGGTGGTCGGCATGACCGAGTCCCAGGCCCGCGCGGAAGGATTTCCCTTCATCGTGGGGGAGGCGCGACTTCCCGACCATCACCCCTCCACCCTCCCCGGCACCACCGAAACCATCTGCCGGGTGATTCTCGCGGAGGACTCAACCCAGATCCTGGGAGGGCAGATCATGGGGGGCCCCACCACGGGGGAGCTCCTGAACACCATCGGACTGGCCGTCCAGATGCACGCCACGGCTCTCGACCTGGCCTCGATGCAGTTCGGAAGCCAGCCGCGTCTGACCTCCTCCATCCACCCGCTCGTGGCGGCCACGGGGGAGGCGCTCCGGCGCCATCGGGCCCAGCACCCCCCCTGCGAGACGGAACATACGGGAGATCAAAAACCCTGACGAACAACGGATTGGCTGCTGAAAGCCTGGTGGTTGCTTGAAGAGCACGCTGCCGAAGCACCATACAAAGATCGTCTGCACCCTTGGACCTGCCTCGGATTCCCCGCGGATCCTGGAGTCGCTCATCCGCCACGGAATGACCGTCGCCCGCCTGAATCTGTCTCACGGAACGCCGGACTGGCACCGGACGGTGAGCGGACGGATTCGGGAGATCTCCGGGAAGATGGGCCGGCGGGTGGCCATCCTTGCCGATCTCCCGGGCCCCAAGATCCGGATCGGCTCCCTTTTGGCCCCCATGACCCTGCGGAGGGACGAGAGCCTTCTCCTGTCCGGAGAGAGGGCGGAAACGGGAAAGGAGCGCTGGATCCCGCTGGAGCTCCCCCCCCTTCGCCGCCCCTTGGCGTCCGGAGACCGGATCTACCTGAGCGATGGAGCCATCGCCCTCCGGGTCGACCATTCCACACCGGAGCTCCTCCGATGCCGGGTCATCACCGGGGGCATCCTCCTGTCCCGGAAAGGGGTCAATATCCCCGGACTCCTCCTGAACGGGGGCGCCTTCACCGACGAAGACCGCCGGCTCCTCGCCATCGCCCTTGAAGCCGGAGCCGACGGAGTGGGAGTCTCGTTCGTCGAAACGGGAGAAGACCTCGATTCCGTCCGCCGGGAGGCCCGGCGGCTGGGGCACGACCCCTTCCTGGTCGCGAAGATCGAACGAAGGAGGGCCCTCGAAAACATCGATGTTCTTCTTGAACGGGCCGACGCCCTCATGGTCGCCCGGGGGGATCTGGGCGTGGAAGTGCCGATCGAACGGATCGCCCTTCTCCAGAAAGCGCTCGTCCGAAAGGCGATCGACCGGGGAAAGCCGGTCATCATCGCAACCCAGATGCTCGAGTCGATGGTCCACAATCCCCGACCGACCCGCGCCGAGGTCACCGACGTGGCCAATGCCGTCATCGACGGAGCCGATGCCCTGATGCTCTCGGAGGAGACTGCGATGGGAGAGAATCCGGTGGCCGCGGTGGCCATGCTTGCGAGGATCATAGGGGTGACCGAGTCCGCACCCCATCCGGGAGCGCCCAACCCTCGCATTCACCCCGCCCCCTCGATCGAAGAGGTGCTGGCCTCCGGCGTCCGGACGGCGGCGGAACAGCTGTCCCCCCGGGTGATCGCCGTCCCGACGGAAACCGGCGCAACCGCCACCCGGATCGCCCGGTTCCGGCTCCGCGCCTGGATCCTGGCTCTTTCCCCCAGTGAGCGGACCTGCCAGAAACTCTGCCTCTGCCGGGGGGTTCACCCCCAGAGGGTCGAACGCCAGAAGGGCGACTGGAAGGACGTTCTGCGAGGCATTCTTGCCCGTCTGGAAATTCGGCCGGGGATCGTCCTCCTGACGCAGGGCCCCGGACCGGAGACGCCGGGAGAGACGAACCGCCTGGAGATTCTCCGATACGAAGGGCCGGAGGCGGCCCTTGCCCCCGGGGAGCCGAACGAATCGACGAGAGGGGGCTGACCGGAACGGGGATCAGCGGGCAGGCTCGACCCAGAAGGCCGCGCATTTCAGATAGTCGAGCTCCGGCATGGCCAGGATCCGGGGATGGTCCCAGGCGGCCCGTCCCTGATAAATCATCCGGCCTCGCCGCCCCTCCTTCTGGAAAGCGGCTCTCAGAACCCCCGAAAAGTCGTCCCAGGACAGAAGCGCCGAACAGGAGCAGGCCACGAAGACCCCCCGGGGGGCCAGGAGGGAAAGCCCCAGCCGGAAGGCGGCATGATATCCCTCGATCCCCTCCCGGATCAGGCGACGGCTCTTGATGAAGGCCGGAGGGTCAAGGATGATCGCGTCGAAGCGCTCCCCCGACTCCCGGGTCTTCCGGCCCCAGGAAAGGAAGTCGGAACAGATCCCCCGGCCCTCGGGGACATTGGTCCGGTAGAAGCCGATCGCCCTCTCGGAGGCGTCGACCCCCGTCAGACGGATTCCCTTGTTCTGTCCCCCGATGGCACTGGACCACCCCCCGACATAGCAGTAGGCATCCAGAACGGAAGGTCGCGCCAGAAGGGGGGCCAGATTCCGGACATTGTCCTTCTGGTCGAGAAAAAGGCCGGTCTTCTGTCCTTCCCTGAGGGAAAAATGCAGGGGATGTCCCCCGATCCGGACCGCGATCTCGGCCGGGATATCCCCTTCGAACCGATCCGCCTCCACAGGGAGCCCCTCCGCCTCGCGGATCCCGACGCTCCGGTCGATGCGGATCCCGCGGGGTCTCAACCGGTCCGAGAGAAATCCCAGGATCTCCCCCGAGACAGCCTCCATCGCCCGGGTGGTGAACTGGACCGAAAGATAGTCCCCGTACCGGTCGACCACGAGACCCGGAAGGCCGTCCCCCTCCGAATGGACAAGGCGCACCCCGTCGTCGCCCTCCCGGGACAGCTCCGTCCTCATGGCAAGCGCCCGGTCGATCCCCTCCTCGATGCTCGAAAGGAGCGTCGTCACCCGCCCGTCGAGAAGGCGGACCGCGATCAGGGAATGCGGGTTGTAGAGGCCTGTTCCCAGAAGCCTCCCGGAGGAGGAGCGCACATCGACGAGGAGCGGAGCGCGTTCCTTCGGAGGAAAGGTCCCGATCTCGTTTGAAAAAACCCACCGATGGCCCGCCAGAAGGCGCCTTTCCTCGTTCTTTTTAAGGACGACCTCGCCCCTGTCCTCATCCATTTCTCACACGCATCCTTTCCGAATCGATAGGGTCCGAACCCGTTCCGCCGCGATTAATCCTGACCGTCATGACGGTCCCAGAGCATAGCACGGCCCTCCGTCCCATGCCAGGGAGCGGCGAACCCTTTCGACAGCCGTTCACAATCCCCTCCAGGACCTTATCGCGAAAAAAAGAATTCCTCATTGGGAAGAGGAACCCAGCCGGATCTATCATTTACGGGGATTGTGGAAAAAGATTTCCCGTCAGAGTCCACAGGCCCTTGTCCGGAATAAGGTTTTAATATAAACTAAATGCCGTATCCGTTCGGGCCGTTCGGGATCGATCCAGAGGAGCCCTGTTATCCCACGATTTTACTGAGACAAATGAAAAGAAAGGTCTGTTCGCCGATGTCCGGACCCCCTCGCGCGCGCCCCATGGGCCGTTTTTTCTATGCGGGAATCCTTCTGTTTTTCTTTGCTCTGTCTCCTTTAAAAGGAACCCTTCTGGCGCTGGCGGCTCCGCCTCCCGCGGCCAACGTCACCCTCGACCAGGACAATCCCGCCCCCGGAGCCCCAGGCGTCATTTCCCTCCAGGACGGGGACTCCCGCCTGATCTTCTTTCCATCCCAGGACATCTTCACCCCGCTCCTGGCCGATCCCCGGGAGCCCCTGACGACCATCGAGTTCTTCGCCGCCTCGAACCATCCCTCCTACCTCCAGTTCAACGGCAATCTCGCCGCGAATGTGGGCATCGCCCGGTGGGAGTCGACCTCAGAAGGCGTCGACAAGGCCCTCCAGATCGGCGTCATGGGAGGGGACTTCTCCCGCTTCGGGATCTTCGGGGCCAACACCTATCTGATCGACTCCGACTTCATCGTGGGCGTCCCCATCACGGCCCGGATCGGACGCTTCTCCCAACGCCTTTTCTTCTACCACGAGAGCTCCCACACCGGCTACAACTACACCACGATCGAAAACGTGGACAAGGACTCTGACTTCGGCCAGGAAATCCTGCAGGAGGTCTCCTCGTGGGACCTGACCCCCTACGTCCGCCTCTATGGAGGTGTCTCCTACCGGGTCATCGGCCTCGCCTACTACCCCACCCCCCAGGACTCCCTGATCCTGCAGGGAGGAATCGAGGCCTACACCCCCACCTTCGGCTTTCTCGACCATCTCGGCCGGGGGTACACCTCCCTCTACCTCGAATCCCGGGGGATCAACGGCTACACCCCCATCGAGGACTTCCAGCTGGGACTTTTCTTCCACCGTCCCGGCTCCTACTTCGACATCCGGCCCATGATCGACCTCTACAACGGATACTCCTACCTTGGAGACCTGCTCTTCACCAAGGACCAGTACATGGCGCTGGGCGTCTCCTTTGACTTTTAGCCGTCTTTCCCCCACAATACGGGGATAATTCTGGCGGGAAAATGGACCCGGACACGGGTCCCCTCCCCTGCCCCGCGCACATCCGGAGCCGTTACGTGACGAAGTCCTTTTTCCGACCTCTCCTGCCCCTTCTCACCGGGGTCCTGATCATCGCCACCGCCGGAACGCTGATCCACCTTTACCGGAGCACCTGGGTCTCCGGCCCCCTGATCTCCCCCGTCCTGCCCCGCGCCCAGTTCTCCTTTTCCGTGCGGCTTCCCGAAAACCGGACCGGATCTCCCCTTCCCCTTCTCCTGCGGGTGGTGAAGACCGGAAACTCCTTCCTGTCCGTCGCCTACTGGCCGGTCGGCCGAACGGTCTTCCAGATGCCGGTCCTCGCCCCTCCCGCACCAACAGGGCAGCCCGAGATCCGGACCATTCGACTCGCCCTCTGGGATCCCGGCCGCTACACGGTGACCTTCGAAGATGGCCGGACCGGATCTCCCGTCCAAAGCACCTCGATCCGGGTCGCAGCCCCCCTCGGGCTTTACCGGAACGACCTCATTCTCCTGGTTCTGCTCGGAGTGGCCGGATATCTCTCGGGCCGCCTGGCCCTCTCCTCTCTTCCGGTTCTTCCAGGCCTCTCCCGTCTCGCCTCCTTCCGGAGGTGGCTCTTTCCCTTCCTCCTGGCCGGAGCCACGATCCTGATCCTTTCGGCAGGGCCCCCTCTCCACCCTGGATCCGCCACCGGTCCGAAATCCGCAATCTCCTCCGGGGGCTCCCCCGCGGGAACCGGATTCCTTGAATCGGAGGGGAGGAGCGATGCCCCCCGCATGATTCTTCCCCTGGAACACGGGACGGACAGGGCCTCGGGGGGCTACCTGTCCCTTCGCCACCGGCTCGACAGCTGGCTTCGCTTCGGACAGGACCTGACCTTCTTCGAGGGGCCGGTGGACACGGGATCCCCCCGGCGGGCCTTCATCCTTCCTCCCGACGACGGACGCTACCGCCTCTCCCTCTGGACCGGGGAGAAAGGCGTCCTGACGCTCAGACGGACCGTTGTCCCGGCCATTCCCGTATCGCCGGCCTTTCCGCTGGCCCTCTTCACCGGCCTCACCCTGTTCGCCTTTTCCTTCTTTCTCCTCGGGTTCACGCGGAACCTCTCCG
>JAKADN010000061.1 GCA_021820445.1 Nitrospirota bacterium
GATGGAGACTGCGATCCCTCCGAGAGACATGATATTGGCGGTGAGCCCTTGGCGCGCCATCAGGACGAATGCCGCAAAGATGCCGACCGGAAGGCTCAGGATGGCCACCAGGGAGGAGCGGATACGTGACAGGAACACGAGACAGACCAGGGAGACCGCGATCGACTCTTCCAGGAGTTTTTCCAGGAGGTTCCGGATACTTTTCAGGATCAATCGGGAACGGTCGTAGGTCGTGACCACCTCGACGCCTGGGGGCAGCATCGGGGTCAGTGCCCGGATCTTTTTCTTCACCGCCCGAATGACGTCGAGCGCGTTGGTGCCGCCCCGGGTAATGACGATTCCCCCCGCGACTTCGCCCTTTCCGTCGAGTTCCGCCACCCCCTGCCGGAGTTCCGGACCGAGATGGACAGAGGCCACGTCGGAAAGTCTGACCGGGTCCCCCTCCGGACCCACCGCAAGGGGGATGTTCCGGATGTCCGAAAGGCTATGGATATACCCGCGGGTCCGGACCATGTACTGGGCTTCCCCCATATCCACGACAGACCCGCCCACGTCGCCGTTCGAAGCCCGGATCGCCCGTTCCACTCGCGAAAGGCTCACGTGATAGGCCAGGAGTTTCCTGGGGTCCACGTCGACCTGGAACTCCTTCACCATCCCGCCGACGGAGGCCACTTCCGCCACGCCGTGGATGCTCTGGAGCTCGAATTTCAGAAACCAGTCCTGAAGGGCCCGAAGCCGGGACAGATCATAGCGGTGCGTGCGGTCGACCAGAGCGTATTCATAGACCCACCCGAGGCCGGTGGCATCCGGTCCCAGCGTGGCCGTGACCCCCGGAGGCAGGCGGCTTTCGACCTGATTCAGATATTCCAGGACCCGGGAACGGGCCCAGTATTGGTCTGTTCCCTCCTTGAACAGAATGTAAATGAGGGAGTTTCCGAAGTCCGAGTAACCGCGGACATGGCGAACGCCCGGGATCGTCAGGAATGCGGTCGTCAGCGGATAGGTCACCTGGTTCTCGACGACGGACGGAGGCTGGCCATGGTATGTGGCCTTGACGATGACCTGCGTGTCGGAGAGGTCGGGGATCGCATCCAGGGGGCTTTTGATCAGGGAGACGCCGCCCCAGCCCACCAGAACCAAGGAAAGAGCGAGAACCCAGAGTCTTCTTCGAATGGACCAGTCGATGATACGGGAGATCATGGCCGGCCTCCTTTTTCCATCCGTGCGGAGACGTTTTCGAACTGGGATTCGGCGTCCAGGAGGAATTGTCCGCTGACCACGACCCGATCCCCATCATGAAGGCCGGAAAGGATTTCGGCCCAATGCTCCGACCGGACTCCGACCGTCACCCGGACCGGCCTGAAATGCCCGTCTCCGACTTCGGTGACGACGACAGACTTCGTCCCTGTGCGGATCAGGGCCTCCCGCGGAACGACCAGAACATCGGGACGGGGATCCGGATGCATCGTCGCCTCGAGGTACATGCCGGGTTTCAGAAATCCGTCCGGATTGTCGACAGGGACCCGGGCCCGGGCTGTCCGGCTCTTTTCGTTGAAACGCGGATCCACGAATTGGAGCGTCCCCCGATAGACGCGCCCAGGGACGGATGGATTGTGGAGCGTGACGGAATCGCCCGATCTGACCCAGCCCAACTGGTCTGAATACAGAGCGACGTCCACCCAGACTCTGGAAAGATCGACCAGCGTCATCACCGCTTTCCCCGGCGAGATTTCGCCGCCCACGCGCGCGGAGATTGTGGAGACGATTCCTGAATAGGGAGAACGGATGGGAATGATCGATCGGGGTTTTCCGGTTTTTATCAGACGATCAACCTCCCCGTCCGGCACATCCAGAAGACGCAGCCGTTCCCGGGCGGCCTCCCAGAGACTCCGGTCGTCTTTTGATTCCGGGTTGTCCCGGGTCGCTCCGAAAGCGATCAGCGCTTCCTGTTCGGAGCTGGCCAGTTCGGGAGAATAGACCCGGGCCAGCAGAGCGCCTTTCCGGACGACATCGCCGGGCGCCAGGACGGCAAGCTCCCGGAACCATCCCCGGAAACGCATCGATACGATCCGGACCCGGCGACGATCGAACGAGACGGTGGCGGCCGTCCGTACCGTGCGGGAGAAGGTCCGCCGCACGACCGTGACAACATTGATCCCGAGGGTTTGCCGGATCCGGGGATCCACCGATATGGCGTTTTTGAGGGACCTGGCAGGCTCTGCATAAACCGGTAGGTAGGCCATGCCCATGTTGTCCTTCATCGGATGGTCCGAATGGATCGAAGGGTTCATTGGGTTCCGCCAGTAAAGGACCTTTCGACCGGAGTTTTCCTGGGACTTCTGTGGTTCTGCATAGACGGGGATATATTCCATCCCCATGTTGTCTTTCATCGGATGGTCCGCATGGATGGAGGGGTTCATGGGGTTCCGCCAGTACAGGATGCGCCTTTCCGGACGACTCTGCCGAGCCTGGGTTTTCGACCGGATCTCTTTCGGGAACAGGATCCACCGCGTGGCACCGGCGCCGACGAGGGCTCCGACCGCAAGGGAAAGAGCCAATAAGGAAAATGTTTTACGGTTCATGGAGCCCTCCCTGAAGAATGCCGGACAGATAGGAAAGCTTGGCGCTTGTTTTCAAGAGGTCTGTGCGGACGGACAGCGCCCGGAGTTTGACGTTTTCGACCTGTTCCATTGCGGAAAGAACCTGTCCCATCTCCAGAGTTCCGGTCTCGTAGCCGGCGAGGGAGGCTTCCACGTTCCTTCTGGCTTCCGAAACGAGAATCCGGTCGAGGATCGCTGTCCTGGAAAGGAGGTGGCGGTAAATCCCTTCGGAATCCCGGATCTCTTCGATAAACCGTTGGCGCTTTGTTTCCAGACCGGCTTCCAGCATGTTCAGAGTGTGTTCTTCTTCCGCGACCTTTTGATCCTGGCGCTCCCCCGGCCGGACCGGAAGGTTGAAGGTCAACAGAACTGAAAACAGGTTGGGCGTCGACGTGATCAGATTCGGCCCCATGAAATAGCTGTAATCGCCCTCCACCGAAATGGCGGGAATTTTGTCTCTCTCCGCCGACCGGACCCGGAATTCCTGGGCATTGTCTTTTGAAACGCCGTATTCGATGGCAGGATGATCGTTGATCCGTTTGAGGAGGACGGATTCGGGAAGAGGATCCGGAATGCGGGGTTTTTCGGAGGAAATCCGGAACGGCCGGGCGACATGCAAGAGGTTCATCAGGCGATGAAGGCTTTTTTCCTTCCCGATCCTGATCTCTTCCATCTTGTCCCGGAGAGAGTCTTTCTGGTATTGGGCCAGAAGAACATCCGATTCCGAACCGGTTCCCTGGCGGTACCGGCCGAGGGCGGCCTGAAAGGCTTTTTGCCAAAGGGCGCCGACCGATCGAAGAATACTCTCCTGCTGCCTGGCTTGGTAGAGATCAAGCCAGCTTATGCGGATATTCCGGACAAGAAGGGCTTTTTTATCGTCAAGATTCCAGCGGGCCGCCTTTTCTTCATTCGCGGCGTTTTTATGGAGAAGGGCTCTTTTTCCCCAAGGGGGAAAATCCTGTCGGACCCCCACCGTCGTCATGGTCAGAACGCTTGTTCCCATATTGAAGTTGAAGGGGAAATACTGTTCCCCGACAACAATCCTCGGGTCCTGAAGTTCTCCGACCTCGACGGAACGGGCCTGATCCCGGAGGATCCGAGCCCGTTCCCCCTCGAGTCCGGGATTGCGGGTCAGACCCAGACGAATCGCTTGAGCGAGGGTGAGGACGGGAAGGGTCGAGGTTGTGGAGCCGGGAGGTGGCCCGGCCCAGACCGGAGGAACACGGAGAATCCCGGAACTTGTCCATGCCAGCAATAACCCTGCAACAAAGGACGCGCACAGGAATTGACGATAAGTGTTTTCTTGATTCGTCGGTGCCTTACAGAAATGAGAAATAGTCTTGGAAGCTCTTCTCTCGAAGAGTGAAATCCGATAAAAAGGCATACATCCTCCCAGGAGTTCAAAAAACGGTATGATTCACCGAATTTCTAGAACTGGGAGGATCTCAGATCAGTAGAGGTCGATTGACGGGCGGGCCAAAAGGAAGGTCCTTGGGAAAAGAAGACAGGAAGGAAAAAGTGTGGCGCCGGGCAAGGGTATCGCCGTTCACCGGGATGATCGGAGCACCTTCGAGGGGTGCCTGGACTCTCAGGATTTGGGATTCATTCTCCACTTGGTGAGGCCTGGATTGGAGGCATAAATCACAGAGTGAGGCTCGACAGAGGGAAATTTGGGCTTTGTTGTGGCAACAGGGAAGATTGCCTTTCATGGGACAGGAGGGAGGGGTCATCCCTTTCGAATGAAGGGACGGGGATCCCTTCAAGGACATGGAGACGGAAACGCGGGGAGAACCAGCGCCTTCGAAAAGAAAGACGAGTCCGGCCAGAAAAAGGAGCCAACCAAAATGTCGTTTGATCATCCTGAAAAATCCCATACCAAATCTTATGGAGTGCATTTCTTGTTTGTCAAGTTTTAATCCTGACCCGAATTCCGCGATAGGAATTGTCTGAGGGATTTCCCAGGAAGAAAAAGGGGGATTTTTTTGAAACCGGTTCCTTTTTCCCCTCGAATTTGTCCCTCGTCCCCCTCAATCACCGGAGGTCAAGGTCCGAGACGGTTCCTGACTCCCCTCTCTTTTGGAGGTTGTGAGGAAAGGGGATGAGCTAAATGGCTGTCAGGAAATCACTATTTCTCCTTTGGTTCCGGAGGGGCTCTGGTCGCAGGTCCCCTCTTCTTGCCGGTCTTCCCCTGGACCTCTCACATCTCCTTTGGGTTTTAGCCGGGTTGAAACAACAGACGACACCGGGTGCGAACCTCATTCAAAAAGTCCAGATCGCGTCGCGGAACCGCAAGCTTTAACACAAGGGCCCGGGCATGGCGCACGAACTTGCCCGGCAGGGCAAAGATCTTCCATCGGAGTGTCGGAAGCCGAAAGCTTAGCCAAGTTCCCGGGAGAAGATCCCGCTTGAAGCCCTGAATCAGGTTGTAGACCAGCACGCCAATCCGAAACCAGACCGCGTTGGCGTAGCTCTCGCCTGTCGGCATGGATCCCACTCCCACATCGCTCTTGAGCCCTTTGAGGAAGTTCTCGAACTCTCCCCGTTGCTGGTGCCACTCCAGCACCCGGACGGCCGACACCTCCGGTTCCATGTTTGTCGCCACCGCCCAGGTGCGGTAGCTGACCAGAAGCTCCGACAGCGGCGTCGACCGGTCCCGGGTCCGCTTCACGATCAGCCGGAAGGCCTTGTTCGTGTCTTGCATCGTATGAACCGTTTCCGCCACCTCGACATCCTCGCTGACCCGAACCCAGGCCGACTCGGGGATCCGGTCGATGACCTGTTTCACCGCACTGTCCTGGTCGGCCGTAATCGTCCAGTGCACCCCGTCCTCTTCCAGCACATTGATCAGCTCGGCCTGGTAGCTGGCGCTGTCCGCGCGATAACGGGCAAGGCGTTTCCCGGCTTTTTCCACCAAAGCCCTGGCCCTCCGGTACACCGCCACATGGCCTTTCTGGGGCGCCTCGTTCCCCTCCCGAAACTCATCGTCAATAAACAGGCCGTTCTCATAGAGCGCCGCCATCATCGGCATGTAACCCTTTTCCTTCAGGTACGAATAAAGGGCGGCTTCCTTTCCGGCCGGAATGAAGGTTGCGTCCGGCTCCAGCGTATAGTCTTTGCACCCGTCCCGTTTCATCAGATCCAGGTTTATCTCATCCACCACCGTCCGGAGTCCCGCAAGCCCCGCTCCTTCCGTCTTCGGATCCCCCATCCGGCGCAGCCAATCCCACCGTGTCTTCATCCGGAATCTGCTCATGTCCCAAAGCCGAAAGAAGCGCCTTCTCCCGCTCCAGATCCCGAAGGTCGGAGAGCGTCCGGCCCCCCATCGCAAAAAGAACCATCAGGGACCAAACGAAGAGGGAGGGGGCGAACCCCCGGTTGCTCCCCGGGGCCGGCAAATGCGCCGTCACCCGTTCTTCAATCCGCATCCCCGCCACATACTCAAGAAACGCCAGAAGTCCCCCCTGGCCGGTCAGGGGCTCTTCCGTCCGCATCAGCTTGATTCCGTTTCCCTCTCCGTTTACCATCATCCCAAGCCCTCCTGATCTGTTGCGGTTTTCACCTGACTGGTGAGATTATATCTCACAGAAAATCAAACAGTAAAGAGGGTTTATTTGTTTTTTTAGTCTTCTATCGCGGAATCAGGGCCTGATATCAAAGGCCAAGACCGTCCAGTCCCGGATGGTCCAAGGGTCTCGGCCCCTGGGGCCATCGGAATTTCCGCTCCTCCTCGCGGATCGGAAGATCGTTGATGCTGGCAAGCCTTCGGGCCATCAGGCCGTTTGGGGCGAATTCCCAGTTCTCGTTTCCGTAGGACCGGAACCAGTGCCCCGAATCGTCGCGCCATTCGTAGGCGAAGCGAACGGCGATTCTCGATCCTTCGAAGGCCCACAGTTCCTTGATCAGACGGTAGTCGAGCTCCCTTTTCCATTTCCGGGTCAGAAACGCAATGATTTCGTCCCGCCCGCGGATGAATTCGGAGCGGTTTCGCCACAGGCTGTCGATGGTATAGGCCATGGACACCTTCTCCGGATTCCGGGAGTTCCAGCCATCCTCGGCCATCCGGACCTTCTGGAGGGCGGCCTCCCGGGTAAAGGGCGGAAAGGGGGGACGGGATTCCTTTCTGATGCGGTCCTCATGATTTCTCGTGAGGTCTTCCAGGGAGATCCGGCCCTCGTCGAAGTCGATCAGGTCGCAGGGATTGACCGATCCCAGGAGCGGAGGGCCGAGGACTTTTGCGGGTCCAGGGTAAAATTGTGTTCTCAGGGAGATCCTTTCGGAGGTCGGAGCCGAAAGAGAGGTCGCGTTCGCCTCGGACCAGGCCCGGATTTCTTCCTGGGACCGGGGTTCTGCCATCCGTTGAACCCACGTCCCGACGGCCTCGTCGTCCGAAGAGGAAAGAATGGCCTCCCGGAGCTCCTCCGGATCGATTCCGGCGAACAGAAGGAAGCGACCGTCAAAGGTTCTGTCGGTTTTTGCGAGGAGATTCGGATGGTAGTCCTCCGGAAGGATCCCCCGGGCATGAAGACGGACCTTGTCGATCAGGCGGGGGAGAAATGCATATCCCGCCAGAGTCTCTCTGGGTGAGCGCAACATGGTTTTGGGATCGAATCTATCGTCCATTGAGCCTCCTTAATTGTATTGGCCTTTTCTTTCGGAAAAAAGAGCCGAATGCGCCTCCTGCCAGAACCAGGACCGAGAACGTGAGTCCGGAGAAAAGATTCCCGGACCGGTCGGAGATCGCCCCTCCCATTGAGGGGCCGACGAATTGCCCCAAGCCGAAGACCCCCGCGAAAAACGCGATCGACAGCTCCCTACGAAAATCCGAGAAGGAGCCAGAAGAGAAAAGAGGCCGCCGCAATGGCCAGCACGACCGGGGTGAAGAGCGCAACCACCCGGGCCTCCAGGCGCTGGACCGGATGCGGCGATCGTCGGCGATGTGCATGTCCCCGTCGAGGGGGACGTTGAAGTCGGCCCTCAGGAAGACGCGCTTGTTGCGAACATCGATCTGGTCAACGCACTGTTTCAATCGCTCCACCCTTCCTCATCCATGGTCAGATTGTTGAAAACACCCTTCTTAACCCTTCGTCAGCCAAAAAAGGTGCAGAGATAGGTGACCAGATCGCAGACGCGGCAGGAATAGCCCCATTCGTTGTCGTACCAGGCCAGGGTCTTGACCATCCGCTCCTTGACCACCCGGGTGGAGAGGGCGTCCACGATGGCCGAGTGGGGATTTCCCCGGTAGTCGATCGAGACGAGGGGCAGGTTCGAATAGGCCAGGATCCCCTTGAGCGGTCCGTTGGCCGCCTCCTCCAGGACCCGGTTCACCTCCGAGACGGTCGTCGGCACCCGGACCTCGCAGGTCAGGTCGTTGAGGGAGACGTCCGGGGTCGGCACCCGGATGGAGGTCCCGTCGAGCCGGCCTTCCATCTCCGGGATGACGAGCCCGATCGCCCGGGCGGCCCCCGTGGTGGTCGGGATCATCGACACCCCGGCCGCGCGGGCCCGGCGAAGGTCCTTGTGGGGAAGGTCCAGAAGCCGCTGGTCGTTGGTGTAGGAATGCACCGTCGTCATGAATCCCCGCTCGATCCCGAAGGCCTCGTGGAGCACCTTGACCACGGGGGCTAGGCAGTTGGAGGTGCAGGAGGCGTTCGAGACGATGTTGTGGACCTGCGGGTCGTACAGCCTCTCGTTCACTCCCATGACCAGGGTGCAGTCCGCCCCCTGGGCCGGTGCGGTGATCAGAACCTTCTTCGCCCCGTGCTTCAGATGGCCCGAGGCGCTTTCCCGGTCCTCGAACCGGCCGGTCGACTCGATCACCAGGTCGACATGGAGATCCTCCCAGGGGATCCTGGAGGGATGGTTCTCCTTGAAGACCCGGACGGGACGCCCGTCCACCACGATCGACTCCCCCTCCACCGCCACATGCTGCTTCATCGCCCCGTGAACGGAGTCGTATTTCAGAAGGTGGGCGAGATGGTCCGGTTCGGTCAGGTCGTTGACCGCGACCACCTCGATATTGCCCGACGCGCAGGTCGGACACCGTTCCAGCATGGCCCGGTACGTCAGCCGGCCGATGCGTCCGAAGCCGTTGATTCCGATTCGAACTCCCATCGTTCATCTACTCCTTGCTTGCTGGTTGACAGTCTCGGATCTCCATCGACAGAGGCGATTTCTGGAAAAGCGAGACAATGGCTCCTCCGGCCAAGGCCAAAAATGAGACCGTCAGGCCGGAGGAAAGATTTCCGGACCGGTCGGAGATGGCCCCTCCCAATGCGGGGCCGACGATTTGCCCCAAAGCGAAGACCACCGTGAAAAACGTGATCGACGCTCCCCGCGAAGCCGGGGGGAGAGCTCCCCGTATCATGGCGGTGACGGCCGCCGGGACGTTCAGAAAGGCGAAACCGAAGACGAGAGCCGAGATCAGCATGGCCGGAGCGGAGCGGGAAAGGATCGGGATCGCGGCGCCCAGCGCGGCCATCCCGATCGACAGCCCCATCGACCGGCCTCCAGGATGGCGGAACAGCATCCGTCTCCAGAAAAGAGGAGAGAGGATCACGGAAAGGCCCAGCACTCCCCAGACGAAGCCGGTCGTGACTGGACCGTATCCGACGTTTTCGACCCACTTGACGAAATAGGTCATGTAGACGAGATAGCCGACCCCGAAGAAAAAATATCCCGCCAGGGCCGGGAGGAAGGATCGCGGAGCCCTGGGAGCGGCGCCGGCCGCATGCCCCGGGGCCGACTCCGGGACATGGGAGGCCAAGGAGGCCAGGGAGGAAATACCGGCAAACAGAAGCCCCGCCGCTCCGAGCATCATCCAGGCCCGGGGCCAGAACCCCGGCCCGTATTTCGCGAACAGGACCGGAAGGAAGAGTCCCGACAGCAGGATTCCGAACCCGCCTCCGCCCGTATAGAGGGAAATAGCGGCTCCGCTCCGGCGGAGATCCCGAGGAAACAGTCCCGACACAAGAACGCCCCCGCAGATGAACGACAGGGCGGCGAAGACTCCCGCCGAAAGGCGAAGGAGAAAGAGAAGCGGATAGGAGTCGACGAGTCCCGTGGTCAGGACGGAGAGCGAGGTCAGGACGAGTCCCCCGAGAAAAAGGGATCGGACGGAAAACCGGCCGATGACGCCTCCCGTCCCGGCGGCCCCCGCCAGATAGCCGATCGCATTGGCCGTATTGAGCCATCCGGCTTCGCTGTAGCTCCACCCCAGACGCTCCATCATGGAGGGAAGGATCAGGGCATAGTCGAAACGGGAGAATCCCAGGGACACGGCCGTGCCAAGGCCGATGAGCAGAGCCGGCAGAAAGGCGGCGCGCTTATTCATCTTCCGGACCCCGACTGGGGAAGCGAGGCGCGGAGCAGCGTTTCGGCGGCGGAGACGGCGGCATCGACGAGATCCGGACGCTGCTGGATGTAGGCTTCGGTCACGGCTCCGTCCCAGAGGATGAGCAGCTGCCAGGAGAGAAGATCCGGCTGCGCGGCGCCCGCCTCGCTCGCCAACGCGGCGAAAGTCTCCCGCAGGGCGCTTTTGTACCGGGCCACGCGCCCGTGAATCGGATCCGAAGGATTGGCCCTTTCCGTGGCGGCGTTGATGAAGGCGCATCCCCGGAAGCCTTCGGCCTCGGCAATCCCCTTGAGCGACCGGAAGGCGGCCAGGAGACGGGACCCCGGATCCTTCCCCTCCCCGGCCGATTCCGCGAGGGCCTTGAGCCGGATCTCCGCGGCATCGTCGAGGACGGCAAGGATGAGATCGTCCTTCGATTTGAAATGGTAGTACAGGGACATCCGGGCCACGCCGGAGCGTTCGATCACCTCGTTTATCCCGACGTTCTCGATCCCGTGCCGATAGAACAGATCCGAGGCCGTTTCAATCAGCTTCCTGCGGACGCGGGATTTCGCCTTTTCCCTGGATTGCTCTGGAGTCTTCATGAAGACAAGATTACCATACTGACTTGTCTATATGCAATCCTTAAAACATCTCGGATCGATTTCCCCCGAATTCCGGAAGCCGCATCCAACTTGACAACCAGTTTCCATTTTTGCAAACTGGTTGTCATTATTCAAGAGAGAGACTGGAGGGCCTCATGACGCACTTCGACGAACCGAAGGTCCCGACCGGACGGGAAGCCATCGATCCTTCCGACGAGGCCAGGGCGATGACCGAGATCATGCTGACGGTGTTCCGGATCAACGGACGCCTTCTGGAAAAGGGAGACGCCCTCGTCCGGACGCTCGGAATCGCCAGCGCCCAGTGGCAGGTGCTCGGCGCCGTTTCTCTGTCGGGGAAGCCCCTGTCCGCTCCCCAGATCGCAGCGGCGATGGGGATCACCCGGCAGGGCGTCCAGAAACAGCTCAACCGGATGACGAAGAAAGGCCTCTTCGAAAAACGTCCGAACCCCCGCCACGAACGCTCGAATCTCTACTGGCCGACCCCGGAAGGGCAACGGATCTATTCCGAAGCCATGCGCCGCGAAACACTCTGGGCGCAGCAGCTCGCGGAGGGTCTCCCCGGCCCGGAGATCCAGGGTGCGCTCGACTTTCTGAAAAAATTCCATCGTCGTCTCGAAGCCCCTCTTCCCGAAGAAGGAGAATGAAATGAAGCCTGTCCTTCATGCCGCATCCGGTGCTCTCGCCATGATCTGCATCGCCGTCTTCTGGATTTCGACCGCCGTCTCGGAGCTGTTCCTGGACCATCCGGCCGTTGCCTTCGTCAAGAGGGGGGTCGTCTTCGGCCTTTTTCTTCTCGTACCCCTCCTGATCGTGACGGGACTCACCGGCGCGCGGCTCGGGAAAGGCCGGAGAGAGCCCCTGATCGCGAAAAAGACGAGGCGCATGCGCATCGTCGCGGCAAATGGTCTCCTCGTCCTGGTCCCCGCCGCCCTGGCCCTGAACGGGATGGCGGCGTCCGGCCGCTTCGACGCCGCCTTTTTCGCGGTCCAGGCGGTCGAGCTCTCAGTCGGAATCGTCCAGATGGTCCTCATGGGCCTGAACCTCCGCGACGGCCTCACTCTTTCCGGAAAGCTCCGCTCTTCCCCTTGAACGGCGGGACCGCTCGGAGCTCCGTGCCGCAACCGGAAGGGAGCCGGCAGGGGGATTGACTGTCCAATAAAAAACGTGTACGTATATTACGTGTACGTATTAAAGGAGGTCCGATGAAGACGATC
>JAKADN010000062.1 GCA_021820445.1 Nitrospirota bacterium
GTCCTTCTCGGGATGATCGCGATCTTCCTCGCTCCCCGCAGGCGTGTGCTCCTCTGGACCCTGATTCTGCTGAATGCCATCCCCCTCTTCGGATATCTCGGGTCGATGCTGATGCTCCCCGATGCTCCGCTTTCGGTCTTCTGGCTCCTTTACCTCCTTGTGGCAATGATCCTTTTCGGCCGATACGACCGTCTGTCCCCAACGGTCCGGTTCCAGGGATGGATTCTCCTCGGATCCCTCTTCGGGCTGGCCCTTCTCTCAAAATACAATGGGGTTCTCCTGGCTCCGGCGACATTTCTGGTTCTGGCCGGGATTCCAAGACTCCGACGGCTTCTTCTGACTCCGTCTCCCTACCTGGCGCTCATGCTCGGATTCCTGGTGGCGATGCCTCTCTTTCTCTGGAATCTCGGAAACGGGGGGGCCTCCTTTCTTTTTCAGGCAACGCATGGACTGGGAGGGATCCACTTCGACTGGGTTCCCTTTTATCAGATGGTCTTCGGCCAGATCGGCTACGTCTCTCCCATCCTTTTCGCCGTCGTCGTGGGGGTTCTCTGGATCGTCGGGCGAAAGGGGATTGAAAGCTCCGGCCACCCTGTCTCCAGAGACTCCGTCTTCCTTCTTGTTGTCTTCTCCCTTCTTCCGCTTCTCTTCTTCAACGCGATCGGGATTCTGCACCCGATCCTTCCCCACTGGCCGGCCATGGGATACCTCGGAGCCCTTCCGCTGGTCGCCCTGCTCATGGCCGACCGGCCGAAGTCGCGGATCTCCGTCTGGACCGTCCGGGGAGCCTGGCTGGGAATTGCGATGGCCCTTCTGGTCACGATCCAGCTCTTCTTCCGCCCGGTCGTGCTTCCGTCGCGCCTCCCCCTCTGGGTCGACATCACAAACGACCTCTTCGGATTCCGGAGGCTGTCCGCTTTCCTCAGGGACGAGATGGCGCGCCATCCCGGCCGACTCACGACGCCATTCTTCTTCGCCTCCGAACATTTCAATACTGCCGACGAGGTGGCCTTTTATCTGGACCGACCTTACAATACAATATGTCTGTCCTCCGGAGTGACCCAGTTCGACTTCTGGACCGATCCGCACACCATGATCGGAAAGAACGGCCTTTTTGTCTCTACGGACAAATACCGGGTGGATCCTGCGGTCTACTATCCCAAGGGAACCTTCGACCGGGTCGTCCCCCTGTCTCCCCTCGTCATTTTCCGTCGGGGGAGGCCGGCGCGGATTTTCTATGTCTATTGGCTGATCGGATTTCGCCGGGTTCCCTTTCGGCCCCATTGATGAGGAGTGTTGTTGGAAGACAGCTTTCGTGACCATCCTCCCCTTCCGGAGGGCTGGCGGGACTTTTCCCGGGAAGTGGGTCTCGATCCTTTTCCCGTGGCCCTGGATTGCCGGTACTATATCGGAGACCGGCCCTGCCGATTCGCCCGTCCCTGCGAGGGATGTCCCGAATACTCCCCCCAGGGCACGCGAATCCTGATCCTCAAGACGGGCGCCCTCGGAGACGTTCTCCGGACGACGATCCTCCTGGGCGGAATCCGGCGCAAATATCCCCGGAGCCATATCACCTGGGTCACCGCGGCGGGGGCGGTTCCGCTTGTTCCTCCCAGCCTGGTGGACCGGATCTGGACGCTCAGTCCCCAGACCCTTTTCAGGCTTCATGTCGAACAGTTCGACCTGGTGCTCTCCCTCGACAAGGAGCCGGAGGTGACAGCTCTGGCCATGGTGGCCCGATCGGAGGACAAGCGGGGAATGGGGCTCGACAGCCGGGGAGCCGTCTACCCCCTGAACCCCGAGATGGCGACCTATTACCGGCTGGGGCTCGACAACCCCCTCAAATTTTTTGGCAACACCCGCACCTATCCGGATCTTCTGGCCGAAGCGGTGGGGATCCCCTTCGATCCGACCCTGGATGACTACCATCTCGACGTCTCGGATGCGGACCTCGAGACGGGGCGGCGGCTTCTCGCGGGGCTTGGACTCTCGCCCTCGGATCCGATCGTCGGGCTGAACACCGGGGCCGGTGGCGTCTTTGTCAACAAGGACTGGACCGTTCTGGGGTATCTCGAGCTGATCCGGGAGCTCGAGCGCTGCAAGATCCCTGTGCTTCTCCTGGGCGGAGACCGGGAGTCGAGCCGGAACTCGGAGATCGCCAGGAAGGTCTCGAGCCCCTATGTCCGGGAGATCGGTTCGGCCCTCTCCCTGGGAGTCTTTTCGGCGGTGATCGGGCAGTGCCGGGTCGTGGTCACCGGGGATACCCTGGGAATGCACATCGCCCTGGCCATGAAGCGTCCGGTGGTCGCCCTCTTCGGATCGACCCAGCCGCATGAAATCGAACTTTTCGGACGGGGAGAGAAGATCGTGACCCCGATCCCCTGCGCCCCCTGCTACCGGCGCTCCTGCGACATCCACCCCTCCTGCATGGAGCTGATCGACTCCCGGCGCGTCTTCGAGGCTGTCCGCCGGTACGCGGGTCCGGCATGCGGAGGGGTTTCCGGAGGGACCGCCCCGAGATGACCAGGAATTCCTCCGCGTCCCCCTCCTACACCCTGGCGCCCCTTCCGGGGACGGAGGCGCTCTTTTCCGGCCCCTCTCTCCCTCCGGCGACCCCCCTGGCGGTTCTCATGACGGTTCCGACCTACAACGAGGCGGAGAACATCGAAGGACTTCTCGACCGGATGGTCGCCCTGGGACCCGAATACGGGGTTCTCGTCGTGGACGACCGTTCTCCGGACGGGACCTCGGATCTTGTTCGCCAATACCAGTCCCGGCGGGAGGCCCATGTCTACCTGCTCGAGCGACGGACCAACCGGGGGCGGGGACAGGCCGGCATCGACGGCTACCGTCAGGCCCTCTTCATGGGAGTTCCGGTGATCGGAGAGATGGATGCCGACGGCTCCCACGCTCCCGAGGATCTCCCGGGGATGAGGGCTTCCCTGACGGAGGAGGCGGGTGGAGTCATCGGCTCCCGGCTCGTCCCGGGGGGGAGGGAGGAGGGGAGAACCCTCTCACGGAGGCTCCTGACGCGGGCCGCCAATCTTTACATCCGCATGGTTCTGGGTCTTCCCTACCGGGACGCCACCTCCGGCTTCCGGATCTTCAGACGCGAGGTGCTGGCCGCCGTTCCCTGGGATCGCCTTCTGAGCCGGGGTCCCTCGCTCCTCCAGGAGATGCTCGTGATCATCCACCGGACGGGAGTCCGTCTCAGGGAGAGTCCCATCACCTTCCGCGACCGGGTCTTGGGGTCGTCGACCCTCAACCGGAAGATCCTTCTGGACAGCCTGAGGATCGTCCTCGCGTTCCGGAGGCGCTATGGTCGGGGCGTACGTCCGGGGAGCGCCTCGTGAACAGTGTCCGCCAACCGGGCCGCCTCGCCTTCGGAATTCTTCTGGCAGCCTTTCTCTTTCACGCGGTTCTCGCGCTGAAGGCCGGGCTGGTGGCCGACGAGGCCTACTACTGGACCTGGTCCCTGCATCCCGCGCTCTCCTACTTCGACCATCCGCCCATGATCGCCTGGGTCCTCTGGCTCTCGACCCATCTTTTCGGCGTGAACCGGTGGGGGATCCGCTTCCCCTCCCTTCTGGTCTCCGTCCTCATCGGCTATTTCCTTTACCGGATGGGGAAAGAGATCTTCAGGGACCGGTGGGCCGGTCTCTGGGCCGTTCTGCTGATCACCGCATCCCTCCTTTTTTCGGCAGGGGCCTTTCTCATCACCCCCGATTCGATCGTGGTCCTGTTCTTCCTTCTGACGCTCCGTTCCTTCTATCTGGCCATCGACCGTGACTCGGACCGGTCGATGATCCTGGCCGGCCTCTGGTTCGGTCTGGGACTGCTCTCGAAGTACACCATGGTCCTGCTGGGACCGCTGCTGGTTCTTTTTCTCCTTCTGGACCGCCGGGCCCGCGCCTGGTTCAGGAGACCCTCCCTGTGGCTGGCCGGAGCCCTGGCCTTCCTGCTCTTCACTCCCGTCATCCTCTGGAACAGCCGGCACGGGTGGGCCTCGTTCCGATTCCAGTGGCACCACGGGATGCAGGCCCACCAGATGTCCCCGCTTTCAGGTCTCGGCGACTATCTGGGAGGGCAGCTGGGAGTCATGACGCCGATCGTCTACCTCCTGCTGCTGGGGGCAGGGGTGGCGGCCGGGATCCGTCTCTTCCGGAATCCCTCCCGGCCGCTCCTCTTCCTCTGGTTGACCTCCTACCCGATCCTTCTCTTTTTCGCCTACTCGAGCCTCAAGGCCAAGGTGGAGGCGAACTGGCCTGTGGAAGGGTACCTGGGGGCCTTCCTCCTGACCGGAGCCCTTCTGTCGGAATGGGAGAAGAGGCCCTGGATCCGAAGGACCGCCCTGGCCGGGGTCGGGCTCGGCATTTTCGGGAGCCTGCTCGTGGGACTCCAGATCTTCTGGCCGGTCCTTCCCATCAATCCGACGGTGGATCCGACAGGCCGGATGGCGGGCTTCGGGACGGAGGACCGGGAGATCCGGGCCCTCGAAGCGGCTCTCCCTCCCCAAAGCCGTCCCGTGGCCTGGCTGGTGGACGGGTACTCCAACGCCTCCCTGCTCAAGTTCCATGAATACGGGCGGGTCCCCGTTTACGAAATTCATCCCAAAAGACCCTTCCGGACGACGGTCCTGACGGAGGAGGAGGCCCGGACTCTCGTTGGAAAGCCGGTGCTCCTGATCCAGAACGGACCCGGCGGAGGATTTTCCCAGGAGCTGGAAGGACGGTACGGAACGCCTCGCTTCATCGGGACGCTCCACATTTCACGGCGCGGGGCAAGCGATCCGACGCCCATTCTCGAACAGGATGTCTATCTGATCCCGTCCTTCAGGGACGGCCTCGCCCAGGAGCCGCCTCCCTATCTGAAGGTCTTCTGACGAACGGGTGATCCGCCTCGACCTTCGCTCGTCCTGTCCTTTCAAATCAGGGGCGGGATGGGGACTCGGGCGCAATAATGGCATGACGAACAAGGAACGAACCTTTCAAGGAGAATTCGATGAGTCAAGCGAACCATGGCATCAAGAGAGCACTGATCAGCGTTTCCGACAAGACGGATATTGAAAGTCTCGCCCGGCGTCTCTCCCGTCTGGGCGTCGAGATCCTGTCGACGGGAGGGACGGCCAAGGCCCTGCGGGCCGCGGGGGTTCCGGTCAAGGATGTTTCGGCGGAGACGGGTTTTCCGGAAATCCTGGGGGGCCGGGTCAAGACCCTTCACCCCAAGATCCACGGAGGCATCCTCGGAAAACGGGACGAGGCGGATCACCGGCGTGAGATGGAAACCCACGGGATCACGCCCATCGATCTGGTCTGCATCAACCTCTACCCCTTCGTGCAGACCGTCTCGAAACCCGGAACGACCCTCGACGAGGCCTGCGAGCAAATCGACATCGGCGGGCCGGCCATGGTCCGGGCCTCCTCCAAGAACTTCCGGGATGTGGTGATCCTGACCGACCCCTCCGACTACGAGCGGGTTCTCGCCCTTCTCGAGAGCGGCTCCGATGTTCCGCAGGAACTCCGGCGGGAGCTGGCCGCCAAGGCCTACCGGATGACCAGCGCCTACGACGCCGCCATATCGTCCTATCTCGCTCCGGCGGAGGGGGGGCTCTTCCCGGCCGTCTTTTCTCCGTCCTATACCCTGACGCAGACATTGCGCTACGGCGAGAACCCCCACCAGAAGGGGGCCTTCTACCGCTCCTCCGATCCGGAGGATGTCGGGATCGGTTCGGCCGTCAAGCGCCACGGCAAGGAGCTCTCCTACAACAATGTTCTCGACGCCCATTCGGCTCTGGCCCTTGTCCGGGAGTTTTCCCGGGCGGCGACGGTCATCGTGAAGCACAACAATCCCTGCGGGGTCTCGACCGGAGACTCCCTGCTGGAGACCTACCGCCAGGCCCGGGACACCGATCCCGTCTCCTCCTTCGGAGGGGTGGTGGCGCTGAACCGTCCCGTCGACTCCGAGACGGCCCAGGAGATGGCGAAGATCTTCCTCGAGGTGGTCATCGCTCCCGGATTCAGCCCCGAAGCTCTCGCCGTGCTGACCAAGAAGAAGGACATCCGTCTTCTCGAGGCGCCGGAGGCCTTCCGGGAGAGGCCGGAGGGGGCCCGCGACATTCTCGAACTGCGCTCAGTCTCCGGGGGCCTTCTCGTCCAGACTCCCGACCGGATCGTGATGCCGGGCCGGGACCAGGTGACCTTCGCCACCAAGCGGGTCCCGACCGAGGCCGAATGGGAGGATGCGGTCTTCGCCTTCACCGTCGGAAAGCATGTCCGCTCGAATGCCATCATCCTGGTCAAGGATCGCGTGACCGTCGGCATCGGCGCCGGGCAGATGTCCCGGGTGGACTCGGTGAGGCTCTCCGGGATGAAGGCGAACCGGACCACGCAGGGAACGGTACTGGCCTCCGACGCCTTCTTTCCCTTCCGGGACGGAATCGACGAGGCGGCCAAGCTCGGCGTCTCCGGGATCATCCAGCCGGGAGGGTCGATCCGCGACAAGGAGGTCTTCGAGGCCGCGGACGAATACGGGATGTTCATGATCCTGACGGGAATCCGCCACTTCAAGCACTGACAGGACACCGGCCGGCCGCTGAAGGGTCCTGGACCGGCATCGGCCCTGCCACATACCAATAAGAAAGGATCGAAGGAATGGGGAAGAATGTCGCCGTCGTCGGGTCCGGGGCGCGGGAGCACGCGCTGGCGGAAGCCCTCCTTGCCTCGGGGAAAGAGACCCGGGTGACGGTCTGGCCGGGAAACGACGGCATGGAGGGAGTCGTCCGGGGAGGCGCGCTTCCGGAAGATCCCGCCCTGGCCGCCAAAACTCTCTCCGATGCGGAGACGGACCTTGTCGTGATCGGGCCTGAAAAGCCGCTGATGGAGGGGCTTTCGGATGCCCTCCGCACGCGGGGAATCCCGGTGGTGGGCCCCAGTGCCGGGGCGGCCCGGATCGAGGGATCGAAGAGCTTCGCGAAGGAGCTCATGCAGCGGGTCGGGATCCCGACGGCCGAGTGGTCGAAGGTGGCCGGACGATCCGAGGCGGAGGCCCTCCGGAAACGCTGGGGCCTTCCCCTCGTCTTCAAGGCCGACGGCCTGGCCCAGGGAAAGGGCGTCGCCGTTGTGACGACGCAGGAGGAATGGGAGGCGGCGCTTTCCCGCTACTTCGAACGCCGGGAGGTCCCGGGGGGCGATGTCGTCCTCCTGGAGCGGGGGATCGAAGGACCCGAGGTCTCCTTCATCGTGGCGACCGACGGAAAGCGGTTCGTGCCCTTCCCGACGGCGCGCGATTTCAAACGGATCCGGGACGGGGACCAGGGGCCCAATACCGGAGGAATGGGGGCCCTGTCCCCGGTCCCCGGCTGGGGTCCGAAGGACCAGGAGCGCGCCTGCGAGATCATCGAACGCTGTCTTTGGGGGCTCTCGAAGGGGGGAACGCCGTTCTCCGGATTCCTTTATGCCGGCCTCATGATGACGGCCGACGGCCCTTCCGTGCTCGAATTCAACGCCCGGATGGGGGATCCGGAGGCCCAGCTGCTCTTCGAGACTCTGGGAGACCGGGCCCTCGCGCTCATGGAGGAGGTGGCGGCCGGATCCCTGGGCACGGGCTGGGTTCTCGAGGCTACGCCTCGCGTCGGGGTCGTTCTGGCCGCCGAGGGCTATCCGGAAAAGCCCGTCTCGGGGGATCCGCTGGAGGGTCTTCCCCCCTCCGGAGAGAGGCTCTCCGACGGCGCCTTCTATATGGCCGGGGTGACCCGGGAAGGCGGGGTTCTTCGGGCCTCCGGAGGCCGAGTCCTGACGGCCGTCGGCCGTGGAGAGACCCTGGCATCGGCCCGTGAGGCCGCCTATCGCCTGATGGGACGGATCCGTCTCCGGGGCGGACAATTCCGGACAGACATCGCCCTTCGCGAGGCGAAGAAGGGGTAGGGGAGTGGTCCCCGCACCCGTGTTCTTCCTTTCCCGGCGCTCCGACTGGCGCGCCATCGGGGATTGGTTTCGGGCGGGAAACGCGGCGGGATTCCCGGCGGAATTCGCCTACGCCCTGGCCGAGATCCCGACCCGCCGTCCGCCCGAGGAGGCGCGTCGGCTCCACCGGCTCAAGGGACGTCCCGAGACAAAGCCTGTCCTGTATCTTGCGGGAAGCCTCGAGATCGTCGCCCGCTTTGCCTCTCTTCCCTCCGACCCCGTCCGACGCCGGATCCTCGATCGGGGGCCACGCTTCCTGACCTGTCTTCTGCCGGCCCGACGGCTCGCGACAGCCCTCGGAATGGCCCACTCCGGAAAGGTCGCCTTCCGGATCCCGGCGGACCCGGTCCTGAGGGCGTTTCTCCTTTATCTCGGGGAGCCTCTTTCGGGAACCAGCCTGAACCGCTCCGGAGACCCCCCCCTTCGGAGCCTTGAAGAGATACGGCGTGTTTTCCCGGATCTCGCCGTCGTGGACGGGGGATTCCGCCCGGGGGTGCCCGTCTCCCCCATTCTCGACCTGACCCGGTTCGACCGGCCCGTCCGACGCCGGTCATGGCGTTCCCTTTCCATTTCCTGAACGGCTGTTGTCTCCCTCTCATGGACTTTCACTTCCCGCATCCTCTGGTATAGTCAATCGAGACTCCGTGAACAGGGGAAGGGGCGGACCATGTCGGCAAAATCAGGGAAGAGGGATCAGGAGGGGAAAAGGACACCTTTGCGGCCATCCGCTCGAAGGCCGTCCATTCCCTCCGGGTTCCCGATGAAATCGCGTCTGTCCCGCCGGGAAAAAGAGCGGGAACGCAAGCGGCGCGAGAAGGATGTCGAGGATGAAGAAGACCGTCCGGAATGATGACGCGATTGTCTCCTTCCTTCCAGCCGTCGATGGAGGGGATTCGCCGGAACGCTGGATCACGCGTTTCCTCATGCAGCTTGAAAAGGCAAAGAGCGCTCCTTCGAGGAAGACCGTCCACATCCTTCGCCGTCTTTGCCGGATCGGCCGGGCTCTGGCGGAAGTCCCGTCCCTGAAGAATGATCCCGTGTTCTCCGGGATGGAACGGCGTCTCTCAAGGACGCTCAAAGTCTCCCGCAGCCTCCGGAATGCCGATGTTCTCAGAAAATTTCTCTCCCGGGAGAAGATCGACCTGGAAGAGCCTCTCTCCCGAAAAAAACTGTCCGAAAAATTTCGCCGGCGTCTGAGCCGTCTCTGGGGTCTGGAATCAGAAAAGACCTTCGGACGCGAGGTCGGGAAAATGTTTCGGAGGTTGAAACAACATCCTCCGGAGAGAGGGCTGAGGGGGGAAGAAGAGTTTTCGTCGGCCCTCGGAGAGCTGGCGGCCTTCTATCCGCTCTGGAGTTCGGGAACCGAGGATTCCTTCGAAGCCATTCATGCCATCCGCATACGGCTGAAGGGCATCGACGGGCGGGAACTCTGGATCTCCTGGGGGGCTCTTTCCGGTCCGGCTCTCGAAAAAGTCCGGAGGGAGGATCTTCGAAAGATCCTTCGACTCCTCGGCCGCATGAGCGATCTTCTGACGATGGAGGAGATGGCGTCCGGACTGAGCGGCCAAAAAAAGGAGAAAAGGCGATTTTTGCGAAAGATCAAAGCGGGCATTGCCGGGACAGACAGAAAGATTCTCCGGTTTTTGGAGTCCGGGGCCATCCGGGATTTTTCTCACATCAAGGAATGATCTTTCAAGGTACCAATTCCAGAGAAGTCTCGGAAAAACTGGAAAAAGGAGTGGCGATCGCCACTCCTTTTCGTTTTGGCAATCCCCTGTCAGGTGGCAGGAGCCTCCTGGGGGATCGCCTTGGCCGCGGGCGCCGTCGCGGTCCGGTAGAGGTTGTAGAGGAAGATCCACTGCCCCGTGATGATCATGAAGCCGCCCCAGGAGCGGGCCACCATGTAGGGGTGGGTCGCCTGGATGGAGGCCACGTAGGGAATCTCGTAGACCTTGGCCGCCGCCTGGATGAGGCCGGCCGCCGTGAGCGAGGTCCAGAACATGATGAACCCGATGGTCATGAGCCAGTAGTGGTAGAGCTCGAGGGTCGGGTTGAATCTCCGTTTCAGGAGCCGTTCCAGACCGTAGTACATGGCCCCGATCTCCACGAAGGAGGAGAAGCCCAGAAGGGCCAGATGGGCGTGGGCCACGATCCAGTGGGTCCCGTGGATGTACCAGTTGATCGCCCGGGTCTGCTGGAAGCCGCCCTGGAAGAAGAGGGGGATGCCCATCAGGGCCCCGGTGATCTGCCACCGGAGGGAGGGAACCTCCACGAAAAGGCGCCACTTGCCTTGCATGGTGAGAAGGGCGTTGGCAATGAAGGCGATCCCCGGAACGATGATCAAAACGCCCGAGACCGAGGAGAATGATTTGAGCCACTCGGGGATGGGGGCACTCATCATATGGTGCGCGCCGGGGGTGGAGTAGAAGGCGAAGAGCCCCCAGAAGGTCAGATGGGCCAGCTTGTGGCTGTAGAGGGGG
This sequence comes from Nitrospirota bacterium, assembly GCA_021820445.1. Classification (GTDB taxonomy): domain Bacteria; phylum Nitrospirota; class Leptospirillia; order Leptospirillales; family Leptospirillaceae; genus UBA4572. The sequence continues at coordinate 10,442 of JAKADN010000062.1, forward strand.
TTGCCCGAGAGCTTGGGGATCAGGTACATGGCGATGGCGATGGAGACCGGAGTGATCCAGATGCCGAGCTGGTTGTGGGCGTTCCACCAGGTGAGCAGCGCCTCGTTCAGGCCCGTCACGTGGAAGACCTCGACCGACTGGGACATGGAGTAGGTCGTCGTGATGTACAGAAGGGCGGCCATCATGATCCAGGTGGTGGGATAGATGCCCTTCACCGTCCGGGTGAGAACGGTCATCCAGACGTTCACCCCCAGCGGAACGAGGATGAAGGCGATGATGTAGATATCGACCGGCCAAGGATAGTCGGAATATTCGCGGCCCGAACTCATTCCGAGATCGAGGGCCACATCGCCGACCATGATTCCGATGTTCCAGAGCCAGATGTTCATGACGCCGAGCCGTTCGCTCCAGAGCCGCGTTCCGCAGAGGACGGGGGTCATGTAGTACATGGCGGCCGCGAAGGCCATCGAGATCCAGGCGTAGATCACCGTCAGGACGTGGACCGGCCGGATGTGGCCGAAATTCAGGTAGGGCGTTCCCGAGAGAACGTCGGGGTAAGACAGTTTGAGCGAGGTGACGAAGCCTAAAGTCGTCCCCATCGCCAGCCAGAAGACGGAGGAGATGATCGCCGTCTTCGCAGCCGTTCCGTTCGGGATTTCTTTTGCTAAAGCCATCGGATTGTCTCCTTAAGTAGAGGATTTCGGAAGAAGCGGCACTCTCTCGCATCGTGTTCTCACGCGAGACAAAAGAGCGCCCGTCTCCGACGGGACTCCGGGACAGTTGCGGCGTGAGGAAGAGGAACGGCGTGACGATGAAATCATAGGGGGTATGGCGTCCATCGCGTCCGTGGCGCTCCTCTTCCCAGCTTTATCGCTTGACCTGTAAAAGTTCAAGGTATTGCTCGGGTTTGATGACGTGATTTTGTCGGACCTCCTTTCTGTTAAAGAGGGAAATGAAACAAATGGCTGCATTGAATTTTCCCTTGGAGGATGATTCATAGTAAAAAAATATAAAATTATTCTGTTAATTATTTAACATGAATTATGTTTCTATTTTGAAACATATAATAGGTTGACTATAATCCTGTCTTCTTATTTGTCAAGAAAAAATTTTTTAAAATAACAATATTCTGCTTTTAAGATGACTTGCTCGAAATTGATTCAGGGACATTTCATGAAGAATAGAGGGGGAATGTTTCATCGATTGTGAAACAGATCCATGAAATCCTTTTGGAGGGAAGAGGCTGAACAAAAAGGGGAGGGGGGATCAAGGGAGAA
>JAKADN010000063.1 GCA_021820445.1 Nitrospirota bacterium
AGCTCGACATCTTCCCGGTGATCGACATTCCGGTCGTCAACGTCGTCTGGAACTACCCCGGCCTCTCCGCCCTCGACATGGAGGAGCGGATCGTCCTGATCGCCGAGAGGGCCTACTCGACCACCGTGAACGGCATCAGCCGCATCGAATCGGAGTCGATCAACGGCACGGGGCTGATCAAGGTCTATTTCCACCAGGGCCAGAGCATCGCGGGGGCCATCGCCCAGATCAACGCCGTCTCGGAGACCCTGCTCCGGATCGCCCCTCCCGGGACCGTCCCCCCCAACATCATCCAGTACAACGCCAGCAACGTCCCGATCGCCGAGCTCGAGATCGGGAGCCGGACCGTCTCCGAGCAAAAGCTCTACGACTACGGCCTGAACTTCATCCGGGTCCGGCTCTTCACCATCCCGGGGCTCTCCACGCCCGCTCCCTTCGGGGGCAAGATGCGCCAGGTCATGGTCGACATCAACCCTGACGAACTCTATGGGTACGGGCTCTCCCCCAACGACATCGTCCAGACCCTCACCAGCTCCAACATCATCGTCCCCGCGGGAACGGCGAAGATCGGAACCCAGGAAATCGACATCATGATCAACGGGAGTCCCTCGACCCTCAAGGGGCTGGGGCTCCTGCCGGTCCGGGAGATCCAGGGCCGGATCGTGCGGCTTCGGGACGTGGCCACGGTCCACGACGGCTACGCCGTCCAGGAGAACATCGTCCGGGTGAACGGCCACCGCTCCACCTATCTCGCCATCTACAAGCACGCCGACGCCTCGACCCTCGCAGTGATCTCGAAGGTCAGGGCCCTGCTCCCGATGATCCAGTCCTTCTCCCCCCCGGGGATCAACCTGAAGCTCGTCTTCGACCAGTCGGTCTTCGTGAGGAACGCCCTGGAGGATGTGCTGAAGGAGGCCGGGATCGGAACGATCCTGGTCTCCCTCATGATCTTCCTCTTCCTGCGGGACATCCGCTCCTCCTTCATCGTCTTTCTCTCGATCCCGCTCTCGATCCTGACGGCCCTCTTTTTCCTCAAGCTCCTGCACCAGTCCCTGAACATCATGACCCTGGGCGGGCTCGCCCTGGCCATCGGGATGCTGGTCGACGACGCGACCGTCGCCATCGAGAACATCGAACGGAACCGGACCCTCTCCCCCGAGCCCCTCCGGGCGGTCTGGGACGGGGCCAACCAGGTGGCGGTCCCGGCCTTCGTGGGAACGATGGCGATCATCATCGTCTTCTTCCCGGTGATCCTTCTCCGGGGGGTCTCCCAGTTCCTCTACACCCCCCTGGCCTACGCCGTGGTCTTCGCCATGCTGGCCTCCTACATCCTGTCGCGGACCATGGTCGTGACCCTGTCGATGATGATGCACCGGGGAAACGGAGGCCCCCACGCCGAGCGTCCTCCGTCCCTCTTCCTCCGGGGCTTCGAGCGACTCCGGTCCGCTTACCAGAAGGCCCTTGCGAAGGCGGTGGCCCATCCCGGGCGCACCATGGGGCTTTCCCTGACCGTCATCGCCCTCTTTCTCCTCCTTTTGACGCGGGTCGGGCTCGACTTCTTCCCCCAGACGGATGCGGGGCTCCTCGCCCTCCACATGCGGGCTCCCATCGGTTCCCGCATCGAGGTGACCGACGCCTACGCCAAGGAGGTCGAACGGACGATCCGGACGATCATCCCCCCCGACGAGATCGACTCCATCGACATCAACATGGGCCTCCCGGTCTACTACAACCTGGCCTTCTACCAGACCGACAGCATCGGTCCGGGGGACGCCGACTTCCTGATCGCCCTCAAGCCCCGGCACCATTCGATCTTCTCCTACCAGAAGAAGATGCGGGAGGTGCTCTACAGCCGCTATCCCCAGCTCTCCTTCTGGTTCAAGCCCCCCGACATCATCAGCCAGGTCCTGGACTTTGGCCTGTCGGCCCCCATCGACATCCAGGTCGAAGGCCGGGACCTCGAGACCTCGGACAGGATCGCCCGGAAGATCCGCCAGATCGTCAGAAACGTTCCGGGGGCGGTCGACGTGGCCATCCCCCAGGTGCTCCACTATCCGGCGGTCTATGTCCGGACGAACCGCGACAACGCGATCCTGGTCGGCATGACCCAGAACGACGTGGCGACGAATCTCCTGGTCGCCCTTGCCTCGAGCTCGCTCATCGCTCCCAACTACTGGGTCAACCCCAAGAACACCGTGAACTACATCGTGGCCGTCCAGACTCCGACCACCAAGATCGCGACCATGGGGGAGCTCGCCCACCTGCCGCTTCGTCCGGCCCAGACCTCTGTCCCCAATCTTATGGCGGCGCTTTCGGCACCCCAGCCACCCCCCACCGTCCAATACCTCTCCAACATTGCGGACATCCGCCTGGGCACGACTCCCGGCTCCATCACCCACTACACCGTCCAGCGGGTGGAGGATGTCCTGGTCAACACCCAGGGACGCTCTCTGGGAGAGGTCTACCAGGACGTTCACGCGGCTCTGGCGGGATTTTCCACTCCTCCCGGCACCATCCTCCGCTTCCGGGGCCAGAGCGCCGAGATGTTCGACTCCTTCAGGAACTTCGGGCTGGGGCTCCTTCTGGCCGCCCTCCTGGTCTATCTGCTCCTGGTGATGAACTTCCAGTCCTTTCTCGATCCGTTCATCATCCTCATGAGCGTTCCGGCCGGACTCGCCGGGGTGGCCCTGGCCCTCTTCGCGACCCATACGACCCTGAACGTCGAATCGGCCATGGGGGCGATCATGGTGGTGGGAGTCGCGACGGCCAACAGCATCCTGGTGGTGACCTTCGCCAACGATCTTCGGGGAGAGGGGCTCTCCGCCTCCGAGGCGGCGATCCGGGCCGGTGCCACCCGTCTCCGGCCGGTGCTCATGACGGCCACCGCCATGATCCTGGGCATGCTTCCCATGGCGCTGGGTCTGGGAAGCGGGGGCGAGCAGAACGCCCCCCTGGGACGGGCGGTGATCGGAGGCCTCCTGGTGGGCACCGTCTCGACCCTCTTCCTGGTGCCGACCCTTTACAGCGTCCTTAGAAAAAAGATCCCCAACCGCTTCCGCTTCGACGAGATCTTCCGAAGCGCCCTGGGCCACGACTGAAGACACGCCGGATGGCAGACCGCTGGCCCCATGACTGGTCCTCATTTTTCAAACAATGAAGACTTCCATGCCTGCATTCTAATCAAAAATGATTGCATCATTATTGTTAATGATTTAGAATAGTATGTAAAATTAGAAAGTGCTTTCTGAATCGGGACTAGGGATGAAAGAGGTCTTTTTCGAATCAGGATGAACAACGGAAGGACATGTTCGATGGCAACCAATCTCGTTGTCAGAAATGTGGACGAGGACATCGCGAAAGCCCTCAAGGAAAGAGCCTTGTCCCATGGACGAAGCGCCGAGGCGGAACACCGGGAAATATTGATGGACGTTCTCAAGCGTCCGAAACGTCGGTCGATCGCGGAGGTTCTTGCAGACATGCCCGACGTGGGGCGCGACGAGGATTTCGACACCCGCCATCGGAACGGTTGAGAGTGTATCTGATCGACACGAATGTCGTGAGCGAAGCGAGAAAGGGCTCCGGAGGCAATCCGGGGGTCCGGAAATTCCTCCAGAGATCACGGGACGATCTCCTGTATCTCTCCGTCCAGACGATCGGAGAAATCCGTCGGGGTCTCGAAATGATCCGTCAGCGGGGCGATCTTTCCCAAGTTCGCACCCTTGAAGACTGGCTTGTCCTGCTGACCGAAGAATATGCCGACAGGATCCTGACGTTCGATGCGTCGTGCGCCCAAATCTGGGGAAAACTGATGGCGATTGACCCGAACAACCCTGTCGACAAACAGATCGCCGCCATCGCGCTCATCTTCGACCTGACCGTCGTGACGCGCAATACCGGGGATTTCGAAAAAACGGGAGTCCGGCTGCTCAATCCCTTTGTCTGACGGTTTCACGCCTTTTCCCCCTCCCGCGCGCATCCCCCTTTTTCCCTTGATCAGTGGTCGATCACGGTTCCGATTTCGGGATGCGACCTGAGCCGGACGAGATTTCCCCGGATCCGTTCCAGGAAGGAATCGATCCGGGAGGGATCCGGATCCTCCCAGCGCGTGTAGGCCACGAGAGTTTTCCGGTACCAGGGCTTCTCGAGTGTCGACTCCTCTCCCTTGGCGGCTTCGGGCCCCAGGCCGTCGGCGATCTTCCGGATGAGCATCCCCGTTCGGGTTTCGGACCAGCCCGAAAGGACCAGATGAAAGGTCCCCGGAGGGTCCCCAAAGACCGCCATGGACTCTCCGGCCAGCCGCATCGTCTCGTTTGCGACGAAGCTCCGGTCCCGAAAGGCCTCCTCTCCCTCCCCTTCCAGAAGTTGGTCCTTCCCGGGATCGTCGAAGAAAAAGGAAATCACCCCGACCGTCTCCCGCTCACCGGCCTTCCCGGAAAGTTCAAAGAGAATCTCCTTCATCTGGCCAAGGCTCCGGAGTCCCGAGAGATCGGGAAGGAGAAAGTCGATTTCGGGAGCGGTCAGGGCATCCACCACCAGGGCCATCTCCTCTCCCTTCTCCCCTTCGAGGGGAATCACGGCCCGGGTGCGTGTTTCGTTGTCGCCCAGAGCGCTTTCGATCCACGACTCCTCGAGAGTCTCCCCGAGATGCCCCTCCCCGAAGGTCCGGATCTGCCCTCCCTCGTCCGAGACGAGTTCGTCGACCACCGTCCAGGCCCCCTGACCCTCCGGTTCTCTCCTGAGAAGCTGTGCCCTGAGAAGAATGGCCCCCCGGCCCCGGCCGAGCCGCCTCTTCATCGCGGCCAGGATCTCCTCCCGGCCGGACCGGAACCGGGCCCAGCGCGCGCCGAGGCTCCGGAGCGCCGTCCTCGGATCCTCTTCCGCCTCCGGAGCATTGGCGGAGCGGAGGGTGCCGCGCAAGGCCAGGATGAGGACCAGAAGGCCCCCAAAAAGAACAAGCAGCAGGACGAGGGGCCGGTTCAGGACCCCGCCGAAAGGGGTGGGTCCTGCATTCCCGCTCCCCCCGGCCGAGGGATGCGGCAGGGGCTGTCCGGGAAGTCCGGAAAAGAGCCGTTCGATCTCGGGATAGGCCGAAGCCGGTGCCGGAGAGGATCCGGGAGGAAGGGAGCGCTGCCGGGAGAGACGCCGGCGTATCTGGTCGAGGCGCGCCCGCAGAATCCGGTCCTGGCCGGAGCGCTCAGGCCCTCCGCAGAGGGCCCAGGCCTTTTCGCGGGCGCCGAAGCGGTCCAGAAGATAGTCCAGGCGATCGTAGTTGAAAGAAGGGGCGGACCGGGAGCGCGCGATGAACTGCTGGAGCCTTTCGATCGAGCGACCCAGCCGGGCACCGGCATCGGGGACACAGGAGTCCCCGGAAACCCTCCCTGAAAGGGCGAGGAGAAACAGGATGGCCAGGAGGGATCCGGAGAGGCGCATGGGGCAAAGGTCCCAAGGTGATGAGAGGAGTCAGGGGCCCATTGCCGGGTGCCTCCGACCCCTTGGGATCTCAGGGCCTGGAGAGGCTCTCGGCCAGGAGGGCCTGCTCGTCGGCCGTTCCCTTGTCGAGAACGGCGACCCAGTCGAGCCCCGTGCGCTCGACGAAGGTGCGAAAGTCCTCCCCATTGTGGCAGGCGCCCTCGTAGAAGGCAAGAACCCGCGTCAGGAAAGGGGCCACCTGGTCCTTCAGGAGCTTGACCCCTGTCCGGCGGTTGACCGAAAGCTCCCCGGTCATCGATCCCCCCAGCAGAAGCTCGAAGCCGTCCTCCGTGCCGTGGTCGCCGTTCTTGCCCTGGATCCCCGTGAGGCCGATGTCGGCGATCCGCATCTGCCCGCAGTCGTTGGGGCAGCCGGAGAGATGGATGTAGGGGACCGCGGGAAGAGCGGGGAAGCGCTCGGAAAGGGTGTCGGCCAGCCCCTTCCCCAGCTCCTTGGTCTCGGCCAGGGCCAGGCGGCAGAAGGTCTTGCCGGTGCAGGAGACGGTCCGGGCGTCGAACCCGGGATCGAGGGTGAGCCCCGCCTCCCGGGCCGAGACTGCCAGGAGAGCCGCATTCTCCGGCAGAACCCCCGGAAGGAGGATGTTCTGCTGGGGGGTGAGACGGATCTCCCCGATTCCGTATTGCTCCGACAGGGCGACAATGCGGGCGATCCGCTCCGGATCGAGAATCCCCTGGGCCACAGCAAAGCCCGCGAAGACCCGGCCGTCCCGCTGGGGGTGGATCCCCAGATGGTCCCGGCCGGTGCGGCCAATGAAAGAGGCCGGAACGACCGGGGAGAGATCGGGAAGGGAATGGCCCAGGAGACGCTCGAGCTCGGCGGAAAAGGAGTCGACGGTCCAGCCGTGCTCCAGGAAGAGGAACTTGAGGCGGGCCCGCTCCCGGCTCTGGCGCAGCTCGTCTCTGTCGCGAAAGAGGGTCGCGATGGCGACGAGGGCGGGAACCACTGCCTTCGGAGAAAAGAAGCGGGGAAGAAGAAGCGAAAGATGGGGGCGCGTGGCGAGCCCTCCCCCGACCCGGAAGGCGTACCCCGCTCCATGGAGGGGGTGGGTCACCGGAAGGAGCCCCACGTCGTTGATCTCGGGGTAGGTGCAGCCGCAGGGGCAACCGGCGAAGGTGATCTTGAACTTCCGGGGAAGGTTGTAGAAGAGGGGATTTCCGTTCAGGGCGGCGTTGATCTCAAGGAGAAGCCGCCGGTCGGCCTCCCGCTCCTCGCTCACGAGGTCGGAGACCGGGCAGGAGGTGATGTTCCGGGTATCGTCGCCGCAGGCGCCCTGGGTGGTGAGCGCCGCCGCGGAAAGTCCGTCGAACAGGGGGCGGAGGTCTTCGGGGCGGACCCAGTGGAACTGGATGTTCTGGCGAACGGTGATGTCGGCCGTCCCCCGGGCGTAGAGGCGGGAGAGTGTCCCGATTGCGGCAAGCTGGGACGCCTTGAGGCGCCCTCCCGGAATCCGGATCCGGACCATGAAGGACTCCGTGCCGCCCCCCCGGACGCCCAGGCCGTCCCCCTGGGGATAGATCCCCCACCACCGGGTCCGGACGTCGAGATCTTCCCGGGTCATGGATCCAGGGCCCCGGTCGGCATCGGAGAGGATCTCGGGAAGGATATCCCAGGGATTGACCGATCCCTTGATCCGTTCGTGTCGGGCGACCTTCGACTCCGTGATCTGCGGTTCCATTTTTCCCTCCTTAATAAGTTATTAAATTAATAACTATATAACATAAAACCAGGAGTCATGTCAATGACAGTCTCTTCCAGCGGTCGAAAGATTTTTGGGGATCCACGACAAAACTGGAGGAAATCCCGGAAAAATCGGCGATTCCTGCCGTTTCTTTCTTGACTTTTCGGGGCTGTTTTAGGATAGTGGGAAGACAATCGGATCGGATCGGTGGGCCTAGGGAAATCAAGGAGTCAAGGGATACGGGTGTCTAAGCTTTCCATGGCGAGGGTTCGCCACGAGTGCCGCAACTGGTGGCGGATTCTGTCCAGCGCGTTCCGTCTCTCTCCCGAAGGGACTGGCATAGCCACGGGTTCCCGGATAAAGAGGATTTTTTTTCTTTTCTCATTGGGACTTCTGGCCTCCTGCGGCAATCCCCCCTCAAACTCGAACAACATCAACTTCCCTTACGGGATGGCGGTCTGTTCCTACATCTGCAATGCCGCCCCGGGGTCAACAACGACCATTCCGACATCGTTTGCCGCCGTGACCAGCTACGGCTCCAGACAGATTCTGCTCTTTTCCTCCGGAACCGCCACGAACCCCTACGGCTTCCAGATCTCCCACTATTCGCTGGCCCCCACGACCAGTCTCTACAATTCCCTCCAGGGACCGGACGGCCTCCTGATCTCCTCCCAGGGATTCAAGTTCTGCGCCGCCCCGGTCCTGTACGGGGCCGACGGGATCGGAAACAAGATCGGGATCTGGTGCGGCTTCGATCCGACCAACACCTCCAATCCCGGACCGACGATCACGATCAATTCCGGCTCCTTCCAGTCCCCGGAGGGGATGGCTCTCGACTGGGTCAATGAAAACGGAGTCCCCCTTTCCGCCCCGATCCTCTTTGTCGCCAACCCGGGCTCCTCCAACATCCTGGCCTTCGATCTGAACCAGTTGTCGGGCCCCGGAAGCGTGACACTCTCCCCTTCGGGACAGCTCCTCCCAGGGACGAACGGCGGCCTTCCCTTCGGACAGCCGGCCAACAGCACCTCGCTGAACGGGCCGGCCTTCGTGGCCTTCTCGAACTCGAAGAACACCCTCTTCGTCTCCAACACCGGGAACAGCCAGGTGAACATCTACGGAAACGGATACTGCGTCGGGGTGAACCTCGAGTCCGTGACCCAAACGGAATGTCCTGCCACCAGTCAGAATATCCCGCCAACCTCCTGGTTGAGCGGGGGAAACACCTATCTCTCTTCTCCCGTGGGTCTTGCCTACTATCAGGGGGCGCTTTACGTGGCCGACTTTGCGGCCAACGGGGTCATGATCTGGGACAACATCCTGAACAGCACCCCACCTGGGGGCAATGTGGCCCCCTCCCGCCGGATCAACGGGGGCAATACGGGCTTCAACGCTGTCTATGCCCTCGCGATCGACAACAATCCGAACGCCCCTCCCGGGAATACCTTCTATTTATCGCAGGTCAACAACGGCAATCTTCTGGGGTACAATAACGCGACGACCGTTTCGGGGAACATCGCCCCGACCTTCACCATCAACGTGGTCAATCCGACGCTGAGCTCTGGAAACGGCTCCGGCGGAGGAACCACGGGCTATCCGGGCTTCCCGTGAGCAAGAGAACCGACATGAGAGGCGAAAAGAATAGGAAAGTGGTAGCAGAGAGACGATCGAACCCGGGAGTCAAAGGAATGAGGTCTGCGTGAGGGAGACAATCTTAAAGACGATTTCTAAAAGAAAGATCCTTGCGGGAATTTTGGGGCTGGGACTTTTGGCCTTGTCCGCCTGCGGCGGAGGGTCGAGTTCCTCCGGTCCCGCTCCCCCGCTTCCGAATAGTCAGAAGGGATCCCTGGAGCTATTTTCTAGCTATCCAGGGGACTGTTATATTTCAATTTCAACTTCAACGACAAATACTTGCAACTCGACTGCCTTAACGGTCGGATCGGCCCCCATCACCGCTCTTGCGGCCTCTTCGATCACCTCCTCTTCCTCTTCGACCAATCTCCTCTTCTGGGGGGATGCGGCCGGAGACATCGACTCGGCCACCGCCGCGACTTCTCCGACCTCCATCACTTCCTGTACATCAACTTCTCTAGCAACCCCCGTGCTCGCCCTGGCGGTGGTTCCCCCTTCCTCTTCCTCCGGATTGCCAAACGGAGAGATTTTCTATGCCACCTCCGGTGGAACCTATGCGGCGGGACTGGCCTCGGGCGCCTGTCCAACTTCGGGATCTATTTCAGCGACTGCTGTTATTTCCCAGGTTCCGACCGTTCTCGCCTACAACGCCTCGGCAAACCAGGTAATCGGCGTCTCCGGAGACGACCAGTACTACTCCTGCACGCCCAACCAGACCTGCACCTCCCAGGGAACACTTCCCGGACTGGTCGACACTTCGCCCCAGATCACCGCCATCGCCTCCGATCCCCAGCTTCCCATCGTTTACGTGCTCGCGATTGGGGTCAACACCGGACGGATCTACCCCTATCTCGTCAATTCCAACGGGACACTCACCTCCCTCGGAAACTACAACGGAAACGAACTCCAGAATCCGGTTGGGCTCACCCTTTTCCAGGGAGACAACGGGGCCCAAAGCTATTGTTCGACCCAGCAATGCACCTTTCTGGACGTCCTCAATAAAGGCAACGACACCGTCACCCAATACATCGTGACCTATTCGACCTCCTCCACAGGACTCCCCACGGGAGTCTCCATCAACCAGTTCAACAATGCCTACACGAGCTGCGAGCTGATCCAGCCGTCGGCGATTGCAGCCCTTCCCCTCCCGGGATCCTCGGGAACGTTGAATAAACCCGAGGTCTTCATCGGAGAGGGAGGGATCCAGACCGGTCCCTGTCTGGGAGGCACCTCCATCACTTTCGGAAACAACATCACCGCCTATGACATCAACGGTGAGTAGGTCGGCCCCCATGCGCAAACGCTCTCTCCTCGCTCTTCCTCCCGGCCTTGCGCGGCTGATGCTCCTGACCCTTCCCTTCGTTTTTTTCTTCGCCTGCACGAGCGCCACCAGTTTTTCCGGATCCACCCCCGCCCTTCCGGTCGGGCAGGTCGGCTCCCTCACAGCCCTTGGACAGGCCCCCGGGAACTGCTACGTGCCCGGACAAGGGACATCATCTGCCTCCTGCTCGACAACCCAGGCCACAACGGGAATCTCCGGAATCACGGCCCTGGGAACCGATTCCTACGGGAGCTCCGGCTCCCAGACAACGGCTCTTTTCTTTGGCGATGCCGGGGGAAACATCTCCTTCGTCACCGTGCCTACGACCGCCTCCATCCCGACGAGCGTCACTTCCTGTGTCCCTGGACCAGGCTCCTCCATTCTGTCCCTTGCGGTGATCCCCGGGACATCGAGCACTGCCCTCGGGACCCTGTTCTATTCGACCTCGGGAAGCGCGGGAGCGGTCTATTCGCTCTCCGTCACATCGAGTACATCGTCTTGCGGCGGATCTCCAACAAGTGTTTTCTCCGCCCCCTCCTACCTGACCTACAGCTCCAAGGCAGGGGAGGTGATCGGCGTGACCCAATCGGGATCCTTCTTCACCTGCAACAGTTCATCCACACCATCCTGCACCTCTCCGACGCCGCTTCCCAATCACCCGGGAAGCACCATCGCCGGAATCGCCGCCGACCCTCAGTATCCGGTCGTCTATGTCACCACAAGCGCGAACGGTTCTTACGCCATCGATATCTACTCCGTTAACGGAGCGAACCTGCTTTTTCTGGGAAGCTATTCGGGAGGCGAGCTGAGCGCGCCCACCGGGATAACCGTCTTCCATGGTCCGAATCCGGCCCAGAACTACTGCACGGGAACGACGGCCGCCAGCGGGTGCAATTTTCTCTATGTGGCCAATGCCGGAACCGATGCCGTCACCCAGTATGTCCTGACCTATTCGCTCTCTTCCGCCGGGGTTCCCACAGGAGTCTCCCTGAACCAGTTCAACGCCGCCTATATGGGCTGCGATCTCTTCACCCCCTCCGCCATGGCAGCGATCTCGACCCCCGTGACGGGGGCCCCGGCCGTGTTTCTGGGGGAAGGAGACACCTCCTTCGGTCCCTGCATGGGCGTTCCCTCGGGCACATCTTTTGGGAAAAACGTGACCGCCTACACGGTCATGGGCGAGTAGGGCCGCCCTTCACGACCTGACCTCCCGGAGGCTCCCATGGCCCGAGGATCCCGAAATGATGTCGAATCCCTTCTCGATCGCTTCGAGGAGGAGCTTCTCCTGGCCCAGGGCAAATCCCAGAACACCGCCCAGGCCTATCTCTCCGACCTTCGCTCCTTTTCCCGGTTCCTTTCGCCTTCGGGAAAGACCCTCCTGACCTTCGATCCGGAGGATCTCCCCCTTTATTTCTCTTCGAAACCGGATCTTTCCGCCCGTTCCCGCTCCCGCGTCCTCTCCTCGCTCCGGACCTGGTCGCGATTCCTCGAGGTG
>JAKADN010000064.1 GCA_021820445.1 Nitrospirota bacterium
TTCTCCTGCCACGCCGACTTCAATGCGGCGATCAACATTGCTTCAAGGGCCGCGGTCAATCGGCCTATTGCGGTCTGAATTGAACACTTGAACCGCAAGCTCCGCCCTTCAGGGCGGGGTAGTTGACCCCAGTCTGTTCCGGGAAGAAGACCCCGGAAACAGATCGGAATCCCGACAGAAAGAAAGACCCCGGTTTTTTCTTGTCCGATTCCCGTGCCGAAAGTCCCCTAACTCTCCTCGAGATCTCCCGCAGGGTCGCCGAACGAAAGCCGGGAGGGGTTCCAGACGGGAAGCTCGACCCTGCCCGGTCGTTTCTCCCGGGCGTCGACTGGGAAGGAGTAGGTGCATTCGAATCCGACGTCGGCCAGATCCTCCCGGTTGATCGGAAAGGCCACGCAGGGGGTCGGACGACCGATATGGTAGATCCGGCAGAGGGCATGGCTGCCGTAGACCTTGAGGAAGGGACAGGAAAAGGCAATCTTGCAGCAATTACCGCACTGATTGCAGCTGCCTTCCCTTTGCTCCACCGCATTCCTGACATAGTCTGGCCGAAACAGGCACAGCCAGGCCCGTCGGGCCTTTCCACGGATCCCTCCCCAAAATCGCAATAAAACATCCATCCGTTGTCTCATCATTCGATATCCTCACCGGTGAATTCGCGCGATGTCGGAAAAAAAGAGATGACCCGTTCAATGTAGAGCATCGAATTCCGGCGATCAACCCCCTGCGTTTCTGTCATAAGGTGTAAAATTCTCAGGTCCTCGAGCATTTTTTAGACTTCTCCGGCCGGGGGAAATCGGAGAAAGGTCAGGATTTCATCGCCGGTTCCCAGAGAAAGGCTCGGAGGAATGGCCTCTCCGTCCGCCTGGAAGGGGATTGGGCCCCCTTCAGGGGTCTCCCGGAAAGCGACGGTCCGAACAGTCAGGGAAAAGGGGCGGAGGAGCGTCGGCACTCCCGGCAGGAGCCCGGCGAAAGCCCCCACGATCCCCGCCCGGTGTCCGCAGACGAGGGTCACCTGAATCAGGGGACTGTCGGGTCGTTCCTCCATGGGGGTCCGGAAGGGACCGAGATAGGGGGGGAGGCGGCTGGCCAGACACCACCGGACATCGTCCTTTCGGAGTTTCTTGCCGTCCGGGAGGGTGAGGGTCACCGAGAAGCGGGGAAGATCCCGGGAGAGGAGGGCGGAGAGCCCTGCCCGGTAGTAGGCGAGGGATCCCAGGAGTCGCTTGCCGGTGACGCGGCGGACCGCCAGCCCGTCCCATCCGGCTCCCGCCATGAGGACGAAGGGACGGGAGCCCAGCCGGCCCGGGCGAACGGGATAGGGTTGCGCCAGGGGAAGCTGGTCCCACAGGGAGTCCGGAGAGTATCGGGAGGGGGTGAGACCGAGGTGGCGGGCCAGCACATTGCCGGTCCCGCCCGGGAGGACAAGGAGCGGCAGGGAGGGCGGAGGGGAGAGCCCCGCAACTCGGTGAACCGTGCCGTCCCCCCCGTAAATCGCCAGGAGATCACGGTCCTTTGGAAGGTCCAGCGCCGTCTCCGGAAGGGAGGAGAAGACAATCCCCTCGGGAAATCGTCTCGAAAACGACTCCAGGAGGGCGGCCAGCGCCCTTTTTCGGCGTGGAGGACCGGCGTAAGGATTGGCGACCAGGAGGGGCCGCCTGAAGATCATGGGGTTCCAGCCGTCTCCTTATGGTAGGAGGCGGGAATCGAGAAGGTGTCCGCGGCCACAGGCCGGACATCGAGGGCGGTGACCGTTTCCCGTTCCACCTGGCGGGCGGGGATCTTCGAGGAATCGTAAAGATGGAGGGCGGAGAGGATCTTCACCAGGAAGCCCTTGGAATAGTCGGTCGTCCGGACTGTTTCCAGAGAGAGAGGCGTGAACCGGGGGGGGGCGCCGGTCTTTTCCGGTGCCGCCTTTTTGGCGAGTGCGGCGAGGCCTGTCTGGAAGCTCCGGTAAAGATCGCTTCCGGGAAAGTCCGTGGCCAGGCACTGGACGATCTTCTGGTCTCCGTTGATCATGCCGACCACCCGGCCCTTGAAGCGGTGAAGAGTCGTCGTGTCGGTGCAGGAGACGCCGGCGACGGTCCGGGGGACCGTGCTTTGGACGACCCTGTCCTTGGGGTTGTTTCCCGCGGACTGGCCCAGGAGCTGCGAGAAGTCGACGAATCCCATGATCTTGTCGAGGGAGTCGGCGTGGTAGGTCTTTTTGAGATTGTCGAGGGAGGCCACGGTCCGCGTCGACAGGTTCCAGAGGTAGCTTCGGTCGGCGTCCTTGCCGGGAGCGTCGATGCGCATGGCGTCGTCGGTGATGGTGTAGGTGACGGTCCGGAGGGCGGCCGTCTTCCCCGCGCCCTGGTCGGAGACCGACACGGTAAAGACAAGGGCCTTTTTGTCCGGAGCGGCCGAAGAGGCGGAACGGGCCGTTCCCGGGGACAGAAGACCCAGAAAAAGGGCCAGGGATATGAGGGAATAGAGTTTTTTTCGTTGCTTTGATACCAAAAGGCCCACGTACAGTCCTTTCCTGAAAATCAACCCCCCCGAGAGGGGGGAAGGTGTCATGCGAAGCGTAGGATTTCTCCGAGGCTGCTTTCCGCCTCCGGAGGGAATCTCCTGGAAATTTAAATTCTTTGATGATACATCATTCCCGGGATCCGAGGGAATCATTTTGACGCCAAAACACCAATTCCCGGGTCGGACACATTCCAGGATCCGGGAAGGGGGAGGAGGCCATGGGTTTGTCCGGGAATTTATTCGTGATAGACTTAGTCGTATGAACTTAGTTTAATGAGGGAGCCTCGATGAAAATCGTGAACATGCATGAAGCGAAGACGCATCTTTCGAAGCTCGTGGCGCGGGCCGTCGCGGGGGAGTCCTTCGTGATCGCCCGGTCGGGCAAACCGCTCGTCAAGGTCGTTCCTCTTGATCACAAGGACGGAGGGCAAACGAGCCGGATCGGCTTCCTGGAGGGAAGAATCAGTGTTCCCGAAGACTTCGACCGGATCGGAGAAGAAGAGATCAGGACCCTTTTCGGTGACGGTCCATGAGAATATTATTGGATACGCATCTATTGCTTTGGGCGGCCGGTTTTCCAAAAAGGCTGTCTCCGCAGGCGCGGGAGATCATCGGTTCCTCCGGTAACGCGATTTTTTTCAGCGTTGCCAGTCTCTGGGAGATTGAGATCAAGGCCACTCTCGGACGGGAGGACTTCAGGGTCGAGACAGTGGGTTTCCGGCGTGGGCTCATCGAAAACGACTACCTGGAACTTCCGATTTCGGGGGAGCATGTGCTTTCACTGCGCCATCTGCCCTCCCTCCACCGGGATCCGTTCGACCGGATCCTTCTGGCCCAGTCCCTTTCGGACAATCTCCTGCTCCTGACCTCGGACGAGACGCTCGCCCGTTATCCCCTCTCCGTGCGTAAGGTCTAGGACCTCTTTCCCGATTCGAGTCTCCATCGCTGCAAGGGCCGATAAAGGGATCCCTCTGTCCGGAGGAGGGACTCGTAAAGGACGATCTCCGAAAACCCGGAAGGGGCCGTCTGGGAAAGGGGGAGGATTCCCCTCTCTGCGGGGTGAAAGCGGCGAAAGAGGGTGATATGGGGCCAGAAGGGGCGACCGGAAGCGGATCCGTCGAGAGACTCGCGGATGATTCTCCAGGAAGACGGTTCAGGCCCCACCGGAGCAAAGTCCAGGATGCCCAGACCATGAACGGAACGCGAGTCCAGAAGGAGGGCGGGGGAAGGGGGCGGAATCGTCCGGTGGCCGAGAAGGGTGGCGAGTTGCTCTCCTTTTTCTTCGAGGAGCTCTTTCTCCCTTTCTCCGGCCCGCCCCTCGAAGAGGAGGGTCATGTGAAGCTTTTCCGGCGGAAGGGCCCGGCACCCCGGGGCCGTTCCCCGATAGAGCCTCTGGATGCGCTCCATCGTCTCGAGAAAATCGGACAATGGGATGAGGGCCAGGAAAAGCCTCATGGCGTCCGGGCGAACAAGCCTTCCCCGGCGCTCTCCCACAGGGTGTCGGAGAGGATTCGGGCCATGAGGCCGACCTCCTCGACGCTGACGGAGAGCGGAGGAATCAGATAGAGGGTGGCCCCCAGAGGCCGGATCAGGAGCCCCTTGGCCCGGGCTTTTTCCCTGATCTCCGAGAGAGTCCCGGGGTCGAGCAGGGGGAGTCCCCCTTCACGCCGGAGGTCGAGGGCGGCGATGAGCCCGATGGCGCGGATGTTTTCGACGAAGGGAGCTGTCTCGAGAGAGCGCCAGCATTCGAGAATCGTCTCCCTTTTTTCCGGGATCGCCTGGAGCAGGTTTTCCGATTCGAGGGTGTCGAGCGTGGCCAGGGCCACCGCGCAGGCCAGGGGGTTGGCGGTATAGCTGTGGCCGTGGTAAAACGTACCGGGGTCCTCCCGGACCGCCTCGTAGACGCTTTCCCGGACGAGGGTCGCGGCCAGGGGGAGATAGCCCCCCGTCAGCGCCTTCCCCACCGCCATGAAGTCGGGGGAGACGCCCTCCTGTTCGCAGGCGAAGAGGGTTCCGGTCCGTCCGAATCCCGTGGCGACCTCGTCGGCGATCAGGGGAATGTCGAGGTTCCGGCAGGACTGGGCCAGGCGGGCAAGATAGCCGGACGGCCAGACGATCATGCCGCCGGCCGCCTGCAGGAGGGGCTCGACCAGGACCCCCACGAGATCCTCCCGATGGTCCTCGAGGAGACGCCCCGCCATGTCGGCGCACTCGAGATGACAGGAGTTCCGGGTGAGTCCCGCGGGACAACGGGCGCAGTCGGGGGCCGGAGCGGTGACGGAAGGCCGGACGAGGGGGCCGAAGAGCTGGTGAAACCGCTCGATCCCGCCGGCGCCGACCGTTCCCAGCGTGTCTCCGTGGTAGCCCCGCTCAAGCGAGAAAAAGGTCGCGGGAATTTTTTTCCCCTGTCGGATTCTCCGGACTCTCTGGTAAAGAAAGGCGAGCTTCATGGCGATCTCCACGGCCGTCGACCCGTTGTCGGAGTAAAAGACACGGGAAAGACCGGCCGGGGCGAGGTCACGGAGGCGTTCGGCCAGAGCGATGGCGCCCTCGTGGGTCGCTCCGAGGAAGGTGGAATGGGCGATCCGGCCGGATTGTGAGAGGAGAGCCCGGTCGAGAGCGGGATGGCGATGGCCCAGAAGGTTGACCCACAGCGAGGCCGTTCCGTCGAGAAAGCGGCGACCGTCGATATCGGTCAGCCAGACGCCTTCTCCGCTTTCGATGACGGGCGCGTCCTCCCTTTCCCAGAGAGCGAGGTTGGCGAAGGGATGCCAGAGGGCCCGGCGGTCTCGCCGGAGAAGGCTCTCGTGAAGGTTTTCGGAGGGAATTGTGGACATCGCGATCGAACCCTTTCTGATAAAAAATCCCTCTCCGGAAGGGCGAGGGGAAAGCCGGTGAGGCCACCGGTCTTCGTCCTGTCGGGCGGGGCCGCCCGGGGAGTGGCCCACCTGGGGTTCCTCGCGGCAGCCGAAAAGGCGGGAATCCGTCCGAAGGCGATCGTGGGGACAAGCGCCGGAGCGCTCATGGGGGCACTTTATCTGTCGTCGGATTGTACCACAGCCGGTCCATGGGCGCGCGTCCGGAAGACCGGGTACGGACAGATCCTGCGCTTTGCATTTTCCCGGAGGGGGATCTTTTCGAGCCTCCGTCTCACGGAGCTGATCGGGGAGTCTCTGGAAAAGAAGACCTTCGAAGAGCTTCCCGTTCCCTTCCATGCGACCGTCACAAACTGGACCGTTCGGTCGCTCGAACTTCTCTCCTCGGGGGAGCTGGCCAGTGCCGTGGCGGCGAGCTGCGCCCTCCCGCCCCTCTTCACCCCCGTGCGCCGGGGAGAGTCCGACTATCTCGACGGAGGCGTCCTTTCGATCCTGCCGGCGATGGCGGCGCGCCGGATCTACCCAAAGGACACCCTGATCGCGGTGGACGTGAACGTCCGCTCCCCCCGCCCGCTCTCCGAATCCCGACGAAAGGAAAAAAGGCGGGACGAAAACTGGCTTTCCATGGCGATCGGCCCCCTTTGGCTCTCCATCGCTCGCGCGTCTCTTCTGGAGAGATCCTTCGCCGACGACACCCTTCCCATTCCGGCAGGAGACTATCCTCTTTTTTCGCTCTCCTCCATAGAAAAAATCTATGAACTGGGGTATCATGAAGGAACGGCCTTCTGGAACCGAAAAGACATGTGGGAGCGTCTGTCCGGGGATGGCCCGGAAGATTCCCGGGGGGATGTCAGAGGACGACCGTGAACCGGACGCAGTAAGGAGAAAACGTGGGGCGGGATCTTTTAAGGAGATTTTCGGATGAACGGCTGTTTTTTGCCGTTTTTTTTGTTTTTGTTTTCAATCTTCCGTTTTCAGAAGCGATCAAGGAGATCGCCCTTGTCGTCTCTTTCCTTCTGATCCTCGTTCGTCTGGCCGAGGATGCGTTTTCCCAGGCCGCCCGGATTGTCGTTCTGGGCCTACCGGTCCTCCTTTTTTCCGGGGCCTCGCTTCTCTCCGCCCTCCATTCGATCAACCGCTTACAGGCCCTGCGGGGGTTCTGGGGGGACCTGGAGACCCTGATGGCCTGGGTGGTCTTCTCCGGCGCCTTTCTTCTCTTTTTCGACCGGGCGAAGACCTTGCGGATCCTTCTTTATGCCCTGGCGGGGGGCATTCTGGCGGGCGGGCTCGTGGGACTCTACAAGATGGTCGCCCTGGCCGACCCGAACATGGAGATGATGAATCTGGGGGACAAGAACTCGACTGCCCAGTTCCTGTCCATGGCCTTTCTTCTCTTTCTGGGATCCGGAATCCTGGGCCGGGAGGGAGGCCTTTCCTGGAAGACCGCCATTCCCGTCCTCCTCATGACCGGGGGATTTCTGGTTCTCTGCCACAGCCGCTCATTTCTCGTCTCCGTGCCGGTCGCATCGGCCGCTCTCCTGGCTCTTTCCCGCCAGTGGAAGGCGCTTGCGGGGGTGGGGGCCGCGATGGCGCTGGCCGGGATCCTCTTCGCCCTCTCTCCCCACCTCCGATGGGAGATGTCCACCGTGATCCATCCCACCCAGGACGGCTCCTTCGTCAGCCGGTACGACACCTGGCAGGGGGTTCTTCGGATTTTTCACGATCATCCCTATCTGGGGGTGGGGCCCGACACGTTCCACATGGCCAACATCCACCGGCTTTACCGCCTGCCGGACTACGCCTCCCACGGGCACAACCTTTTCTTCAACCTGCTGGGAGAATACGGTCTTCTGGGAGTCCTCGCCTTCTCCCTGATCCTCGTCCTCTGGGTCGCCCGGATTCTCCGGGAGAAGGAGCTCTCTCCCACAGTCCGGTTTCTGAAGGCCATGACAGTGGCCTTCATCCTGAATCTTCTTCTGGCCGGACTGGCCCATCCCATGTGGGGGGGCTCCACCTCGCTTCTGTTCATGGGAATCATGGCGCTGGTCCTTGAGATGGAGGAAGATCTGCGCCGTCGCCATGCCGGTGGGATCAGCCTCGAACATTCCGTCCCTGTCTTCAGACAGCGCCATCTTCACTGAATGAGGGAGGAGGATTCGTCTCAATGAACCGATCGACCATGACCCAGATGCTGTTTCTGGTGGTGACCGCCACCGCCGGGATCTACGTTTTTTCCGGGATCCGGGGAGAGCCCTGGCCCGTCGGCCTGGGGATCGGCATGGCGATCGGGGGGTCGGCCCTCCTGGTCCAGTACCTTTTCCGGAAGGTCCAGCTCCGGATCGTCCTGGGGGGGCTGATCGGCCTTTACGGAGGGTTGATCGCGGCGGGGCTCCTGACCTACTCCACCGGCTCCCTCTTCCACATGACCCTCGAGCAGACGGCCCCTCTCGACGTCTTCATCGGGCTCATCATGGGATACTTCGGGCTGATCGTCGGGATCCGCGCCGGCCGGGAGTTCCACTATGCGGGCTCCTTCCTCTCCTTCTGGCTCGAGGGGTACCGGGCCGTTCCCCCGAAGCTTCTCGACACGAGCGTGATCATCGACGGACGCATTGCCGACATCTCCTCCACGGGATTCGCGGAAGGGGTCTTCATCATCCCGCAGTTCGTCATCCACGAGCTCCAGTACATCGCCGACTCTCCCGACAGCCTCAAGCGGGGAAGAGGCCGGAGGGGCCTCGACGTGCTCCAGCGCATGCGGACGATGCCGGGGCTCAAGGTCCAGATCATCGACGACGACTTCCCCCACATCCGGGAGGTGGATGCCAAGCTCGTCGCCCTGGGGCGCCGCATGAAGGCCGTCATCGTGACGAACGACCTGAATCTCAACAAGGTAGCGGAACTCCAGGGGGTCCGGGTCCTGAACATCAACGACCTGGCCAACGCCGTGAAGCCGGTGGTCCTCCCGGGCGAGGTGATGAGGGTCTACCTGATCAAGGAGGGGAAGGAGGCCGGTCAGGCGGTGGCCTATCTCGAGGACGGAACGATGATCGTGGTCGACAACAGCCGCCGCTTCATCGGAAAGAATATCGAGGTGATCGTGACCAGCGTTCTTCAGACCTCCGCGGGACGGATGATATTCGGGAAGATGAAGGAGTCCGAGGCTTCGGAGCCTGCCCGCGGGGAGCGTCCGGAATGAGCGTCGGCATCGTTCTCGCCGCCGGAGGACGCGGCCTCCGGATGGGAGGTCCCGTCCCCAAGCAGTTCCTCGAGATCGACGGACGTCCGATCTACCTTCGGGCTCTCCATCCCTTCCTCGAGCACCCGGAGGTGGGGGCGATCCGGGTCGGAATGCCGGAGGACTATGTTGCGGAGGTCGAACGGACGCTGAGGGAGATCTTTCCCGGAGACGTTCTTTCGGGCCGGCTTTCGGTCTTTCCGGGAGGGCGCCGACGGCAGGATACGGTGGCAAAGGGAGTCCGCCTCCTCCAGGGGACCCCGGGGATCTCCGGTGTCCTTGTCCACGATGCCGCCCGCCCCTTTCTTTCCTCCGAGATTCTCGACCATACCATCCGGTCCCTTGAAAAGGGACAGGCGGTGGGAGTCGGAGTTCCCGTTTCTGATACGCTCTGGCGGGTGTCGGGAGGAGAAAAGGAGGTCGAGGTCCGGGAAATCGTCTCCAGGGATGCCATCGTTGCGGCCCAGACTCCCCAGGGGGCCCCGATGGCTCTTTTCATCGCGGCTCTTGACCGGGCCGAGCGCGAGGACCGAGAATTTACCGATGAGGCGAGTCTCTTCCTCTGGGCCGGGATCCCTTTCGTCCTTGTCGAAGGGTCGAACCGGAACCGGAAGATCACCCGCCCGGAAGACCTCTCTTATTGAACCGATCGAACGGGAAGGACAGGAAATGACCATACGCGTGGGGCAGGGGGTGGATGTCCACCCCTTCAAGGAGGGACGGGAGCTGGTACTGGGAGGGGTCAGGATTCCCCACGACCGGGGCCTCGATGGACACTCCGATGCCGACGCGGTCATCCACGCCCTTTGCGACGCCCTGCTGGGCACTCTGGCCCTGGGAGACATCGGCCGTCATTTCCCTCCGTCGGACCCGCGGTACCGTGGGAAGGACAGCCGGTTCTTCCTCCGGGAGGTGACGGCCCTGGTCCGGGCGAAGGGGTATCGCCCCCACCAGGTCGATGTGACCATTCTGGCGGAACGCCCCCGGATCTCCCCCCATGTTCCGGCCATGGTGGCCGAGCTCTCGGCCTGCATGGGGCTCGACGCCTCTGATATTTCGATCAAGGCCACCACGACGGAACGGATGGGATTTACCGGGCGGGAAGAAGGAATCGCCGTCTGGGCCGTCGCCACCGTCCGGCCATCGGAGGGGGCATGAGCCTGGTCGAAGCCCGCCGGGAGAAGGTTGCCGGGAAAAAGGAGCCCTCCCTGCGGGAGATCCTGTCCCGGGATTTTCGGGTCATCTTTGAACGGGATCCTGCCGCCCGTTCGGCCCTCGCGGTCTTCTTGACCTATCCCGGATTCCACGCCGTGGTCCTCTATCGGATCGCCCACCGCCTCTACCGCTCCCATCTGACGCTCCTGGCACGGATCGTGTCCCTCGTCGCCCGCTTTCTGACAGGGGTCGAGATCCATCCTGCCGCCTGTATCGGACCGGGATTTTTCATCGACCACGGGATGGGAGTCGTCATCGGGGAGACCACGGTCATCGGGAGCGACGTCACCCTCTATCAGGGGGTGAGCCTCGGAGGAACGGGCAAGGATCGGGGCCAGAAGCGGCACCCGACCCTGGGCGACCACGTCCTTGTGGGGGCGGGGGCCAAAATCCTGGGGAATGTGACGATCGGGGAGGGGGTGCGCGTGGGCTCCAACGCCGTCGTCCTGCGCTCCATCCCGCCCCATTCCACGGTCGTCGGCATTCCGGGGCGCGTGGTCCGGACGAAGGAGCCGGGATATCCCGAATGGACCCTGAACCATCAGGACATGCCCGATCCGACGCAGGAGCGGCTCGAACTTCTCGAGCGGGCGATCGCCGATCTTGGCCGAGAAGTGGCACGCCTCAGGGAAAGGCCTCCCGGAGACAAGCCCCCGGCATGACCACACTGGCCTCCCTGGATCTGTCCCTCTATCATCGGATCCTCTACGCCCCCCATCCGGAATGGCTCACCCGCGCCATGATCTTCGTGACGCGTCCGGAAAACTTTTTTCTGGGGATCGGTGTCGCGGTCTTCTTTCTCCTCCTGTGGGGAGGGGGGAGGGGACGATTCCTCGTCCTGTCGGCCGCCATCGGCGTCGCCATTTCCGATCCCTTCGCGAGCCGGATCCTCAAGGGGATCTTCCAACGGCCCCGTCCCTGCCACGGCGAGCTCCCGTCGCATCTCCCCCTGGGATGCTCCGACTCCTGGTCCTTCCCCTCGAGCCATTCCGTCAATATTTTCTGCGAGGCGACGATCGTCTCCCTCCTCTATCCCCGGGCCGCTCCCGGGGCCTATCTCTTCGCATCTCTCGTCGGCTACTCCCGGATCTATCTGGGGGTCCACTATCCCTTCGACGTTTTGGGGGGAGCCCTGATCGGTCTTCTGGTCGGGGCGGGTGTGGTCTCCCTTCTGGGACGGATCCCGGGGATCGGGTCCTGGCGGACGGAGGAATCCCGGCGTTGACGGAGCCGAAGAAAGTCTCGCGAAGCGGGCGAACCTTCATTCTCGCGGCGGCGGCGATCCTTCTTTTGCCGACGCTCTTCCGTCTCTTCGTGATCGGCCGTTTCGACCTGGGGAACGACGAGGCCCACTACTACATGTACGCGGTCCATCCCGCGCTTTCCTACTTCGACCACCCCCTGATGGTGGCCCTTCTCATCCGCGCGGGGATGGACCTCTTCGGGACGACGGCCTTCGGGGTCCGGGTCTTCGCGCCGCTCCTCTTTCTCCTGTCGTCGGTCCTTCTCGGGATGATTGTGATCTTCCTCGCTCCCCGCAGGCGTGTGCTCCTCTGGACCCTGATTCTGCTGAATGCCATCCCCCTCTTCGGATATCTCGGGTCGATGCTGATGCTCCCCGATGCTCCGCTTTCGGTCTTCTGGCT
>JAKADN010000065.1 GCA_021820445.1 Nitrospirota bacterium
TGCTCCCTTTGCTGAATTGTTGTGGTTGGGCAACCACATTTCAGCAGGACACGCCTCTTCTTTTCAATCCCCCTGAACACCACTTTTCATCATAACTCTAACCCTGGCGAAGGAATGCCAAGGTTAGAAGACAGGGGACAGGAAGATCTCTCTCCGCGACCGAATTATTATCTTGTTATGATTTATATAATGTTTTTTATTGGCTATGTTGCCATTTCGTGTTGCAAGCCTCCTGATCAGATACAGACTTGATTCAGGAGGTGATTCCCATGAAGAAATGCACATTCCAACGATGTCTTCGAGCTGTTGACTCCATGACATCGGCGCAGAGACATGAGTTGAAGGCTACGATCGAGCATCGGGACAAGAAAGATCTTGTGGCTGAGGTGGTTTCGCTTGTCGGAACCCCGACCGCTTGTCCCCATTGCCACAATTCGGAGATCCGGCCTTGGGGACACGCCGCCGGGCTCCCGCGCTTCCGGTGTCGTGGATGCAAGCGCACCTTCAATGCGTTGACGAACACGCCCCTTTCGGGACTGCACCACAAGGACCGGTGGCTGTTCTTCCTGGAGAAATTCAGCGAGGGGGAGTCGGTCCGCAAGGCGGCTTGGCGATGCGGGATCAATACGAAAGCCGCCTTTTTGTGGAGACACCGGTTCCTGGCCTTGCCCGCCTGTTTGAAAGCCCGGAAAGAAAGCGGCATCGTCGAAACCGACGAGACCTGGTTTCTGAGATCCTACAAGGGGCAACGGGGCGACCTTCCGAGACGGGCCCGGAAACGGGGTGGCCGGGCCGCAAAGCGGGGGCTCTCCCGGGAGCAGGTTCCGGTTCTGGTGGTCCGGGATCGCTCGGGAGCGACGTCCGACGCGATTCTTCCGAAGGACAACCATCGGGAGATCAAAGCGGTGCTGGAGCCCCTGCTGGCCCGGGATGCCGTCCTTTGCTCGGACGGGGGAGGAAAAGGCCCGATCGCCGTGGCAGCCCGTGAGATAGGCGTGGCCCATCGGGCCGTGAATCTCAACAAGGGGATCAGGGTCCTGGCCGGCGTCTACCACATCCAGAGTGCGAACGCCTACCACTCGCGGCTGAAAGAATGGATGAGACGCTTCCACGGAGTGGCCACCAAATACTTGGACCACTACCTGGGCTGGCGCCGCATGATCGAAGCATTTGGAGAGCATCTCAACTCCGCTCTGTGGCTGACTTTATCTATCGGACACCATGAACTGCAACACGAATAGGAAACATAGCCTTTTTATTACTGTCCATATTTGGGCTTCACAAGCAACACTGGAAAGGCGCAACTTCTATCTCGCCAGCTTCAACGACTGAGTGCGAGCCCTTCCAGATCCCTCTGACGGCAAAACCAATTCTCCTCTAATTGCTTGGCTCAGCCTTTTTATCAGAAATCTTGCAACACAAATTGGAAAGATAGCCTTTATCTTAAATCACATTAAAATAATAATCTTTTAAGAGGTCTTCGAAGTGTTCCTCGATACTAGGAACCCGACCGGCATTCTTCCAGTATTCTTCATGAGTGATGTCTCCTTCGAGAATCACTTGGACCTTTTTCAGAAAATCCTTGACGTTTCCAGCCTCAAAAACCATTTTTTTGCAATTGGAGAGTTCCTGGGCTCCTCCCAAATGACTGGTCAAAAAGGGAATCCTCCGAACATGAAGTTCTCTGGCTGTAAGGGGACCATTTTCTTCCCAAATATGGCATAAGAGACCCATATCACATTCTTTTAAAATTTGATCCAATTCATTCTGTTTATATCCATCATGAAGAATAAGAGAGTTCAGTTTTTGACTCAATTTTTCAAGTCGGCTCATGGTTTCAGGATCGTGACTTTTTTTTGCAGGAATAACCAATTTAATTTTTTTCAAAAGAGAGTCCGGCATCATTTCGAAGGCATCGAGTAAAAAATAAAAACCCTTAATATGATTCATATATCCCATGAAAACCATGGTGCATATTCCATTGGAAACGATAGGTCCTTTTTTCGGGGGGACTTCGTCAAACTTGTGGGCCTCGGGAATCGGATATGGCAAGGTGTGAATTTTATTTGGATCGATCCCCTTTTCAATGGCGATTGTTCTGGACCGTTCGGAAAACGCCAGAACTTGATCGATGTTTTCATTGATCAGTGTTGTAAATTGTTTCCACTCCCGAAAGATATCCTCAGGTTTCCATGTCCGATTAGGCTCCCTGAAGTTAAATCGAGAAAAGACATCCTGCAAAAATCCTGAGTTAAATAAATACCTCCCAAGGGTCCCCTTGGGATTCAAACCAATTTTGTCGATTATTGTCCAAATCATTTTTCTTTCATAATTTCTATTCGTTTGCCGACATCCTAGGCATTTATTCCCAGATTGATTGTCAAAACACAGTTCACTATCTTTGTAAAAGAAGTTAAGCTGAGGGCAAAATATATAATAATCATGAATTGATATAATAAACCTCGTAAAGGGAAAGTCTTTTTTGAGGGCCAAAACACTTGCAGGGATTCCTTCGAGATGATGAAAATGAATCACATCAAATGGTCCATATTTTTGTAGGAATTTTTTGAAAATCTGGAAAGTCGATTCATGATGAAGTGCAAAAATATTACCGAAGTTATTGGCTGCCGGGGCTGGAATTCCAGAGTTGACCAGGTCGAATCTTGAAATATTTTTCTCTTCTTTTTCTGGAAGAGGAACTATTCTTACTGAAGGATTGAGAGGATTATAGTTTCTACCGGAAGAAAGAATATGGACTGAAAGATTAGTCCTATTTTTGAGAAATTCTATCTGATTTTTTTGATAATACTGAATTCCACCCCCAATTTGACGGGTAAAATTATCCTGAACCCAATGATATATTAGAATTTTTTTCATTTTTTCCTTACCCCAATACACCCTTATTAGATTCGACTTTCCGGTGTGATCTATCCCTTTAAACCTTGTAGTACTCCCGGTACCAGTCCACGAAACGGTGAATACCCGTCTCGATGGAGGTCGCCGGCGTGAATCCCGTCAGGGCCTCGAGTTCCGAGGTGTCGGCCCAGGTCGAATCCATGTCCCCGGCCTGGCGGGGAAGGAATTCCTTGACGGCCTTCTTGCCCAGGCACTCCTCCAGGACCTCGATGTAGCGCATGAGAAGGACGGGATTCCGGTTGCCGATGTTGTAGATCCGGTAGGGAGCGGAGCTGATCGCCGGATCGGGGGACTTGGCATCCCAACCGGGGGAGGGGACCGGGGCCTTGTCGAGGAGCCGGACCAGACTCTCCACGATGTCGTCGACATAGGTGAAGTCCCGGACGAGCTTTCCCTCGCCAAAGACCGGGATGGGCTTGTCCTTCACGATCAGGTTGGCGAACTTGAAGAGAGCCATGTCGGGCCGGCCCCAGGGTCCATAGACCGTGAAGAACCGGAGCCCGGTCACCGGAAGACGGTGGATGTGGGCATAGCTGTGGGCCATCATCTCGTTTGCCTTCTTCGTGGCGGCATAGAGCGAGATCGGATGCTCCGTCGAATGGTGCTCGGAGAAGGGCTGGAGGGCGTTCGCTCCGTAGACCGAGCTCGAGGAGGCATAGATCAGATGGCGGGTCTTGGCCCGAAGCGCTCCCTCGAGGATGTTCCCGAAGCCCACCAGGTTCGTGTCGATGTAAGCGAAGGGATTTTCCAGGGCGTACCGGACCCCGACCTGGGCGGCGAGGTTGTAAACTACAGGAAAGGCCTCGCGCTCGAAGAGGCCCAGAAGGCCGGGCCGGTCCACGATATCCATCCGGTGGAAGGAAAAGCTCTCCCGGGAGAGAAGGCGGGAGAGGCGGGCCTCCTTGAGGGAAACCTCGTAGTAGTCGTTCAGGTTGTCGACCCCCACCACCGAATGACCCATCGCGAGGAGCCGGTGGGAGAGGGTGGATCCGATGAAGCCGGCCGCGCCGGTAACCAGAATTTTCATTAGGACCTCGCTATTCATATGGGAACTCGGGACATCAAAAGTCTTACATCCAATCAAGCAATTTATAGACCAAAACTTTTTGAACCTCCCTTTGCCTCCCTCATCAAGGACTCAAAAGAGCAGGAGATTCCTCAGATCATCGAGTCGCTTTTTCAGAGGGACGGTTCCTCGACCCAAAATTTCCGGACTCGGATCCTTCTCCGACTTCCCCCGGAATTTTCATTTCCTACTGAGGGGGGATTTTACACTTCCCACTGACACCCCGCCGCCCAAATCTCCTTCCTGAGTGTCTTAGTCCATGGAATGGGATCGAGATCGCCCAGAAGTGACTCGATGGTCCCAAAGGGCCAAGAGTGTCTGTTCAGGGAATCAGGTAAGAATCGGAAACCTGAGGATGGAAAACCATTTTGCATTCGGCATTCCATGATAGGCCAGTGCCTCGAATGTTTTTATCCGCTCTTATCAAAGAGCTCTAGCAAATTTCGTAATCGGTACGCAAAACAAGAACAAAATTACGTACCGATTGCATAATTTCTGGAAAGCCCCGTTACCCTTCCCCTCCCATCCCATCGCTCAAAAATTCCCTCCCCTGATTTCAAATTAGTTGCTTTAAACATTGTTATTGTTGACTTTTTATTTTGTTTCTTTAGAATCCATTGTCGACATAACGGTTGGACTCTATCCAAAATAATCGGGGTATCTGAATTCCATGATTGATTTTCTGTTCTCTGACTATCCCTGTCTTCTGATATAAAATCTATTTTTATGGTTTACTTCTCGAAATTGGCTCTATAATCTTAATCCATACTTGCTGATTGAACACCCATAACCAAGAGGAGTTCATGCCCGCATCCTTTCCCCCTATTCCTGTTGAATCCATCGTTTCCCGAATTTTTCTCATCCGCGGACAGAAGGTCATGCTGGATTCCGACTTGGCATCTCTTTTTGGCGTCCCCACAAAACGGTTCAACGAACAGATCAAACGAAACATCTCCCGGTTTCCCTCGGACTTCATGTTCCAGTTGACTCAGGAGGAATTCAAATTTTTGAGGTCGCAACTTGCGACCTCAAACGAAGGAAGGGGCGGACGGAGATATTTCCCCCTCGTCTTCACGGAACATGGGGCCATCATGGCCGCAACGGTTCTCAATTCGCCGTTGGCAGTCGAAATGAGCGTCTTTGTGGTCAGAGCCTTTGTGAAACTCCGGGAAATGCTCTCCACCCACAAGGAACTGGCTCACAAGATTGAGGAGCTTGAAAGAAAATTGGGGGTTCACGACGAAGCCATTATCGGGTTATTCGAGGCGATCAAGCAACTGATGGAGACGCCAGCGGAGAAGAGGAAATCGATCGGGTTCACACGCGACAGGAAAACATGAAGGATTGCCACTTCTATGTCCCTTTCATGAGGAAGGACGAAGATGGCCGACCAGGAATATGTCTTTGACATGACCAAGGCCCACCAAGCGAAGGAGAGGTTCTACGACATTTACGAGGCTCCCTCACGGTCGGAGGCAGACCGTCGATACAAGGAATGGGACACCGGTCTCGATCCGGAGATCCGATCCATTTTTGCCCCCCTCCTGACGGCTTTCCGGAACTGGGAGGATTCGATCCTGGCCTATTTCGACCACCGGGTTACGAACGCCTGCACGGAGTCGGCGAACAACCTCATACGGGCGGTTCAACGGATGAGACTGGGATACAGCTTTGATGTTCTTCGGGCCCGGATCCTGTTCGTCCGGCATGGAGCCCACCGGATGAAGCCCTTCAGGAGACCGAAGGAAAAGGAACTTGAACTGGGATATGGCTTGCCATCAACAGAAAAATGATTGGAGGAAATCAGCCTCGGAGTGGATACATTAACACTCTTGGACCTGATCGAGATAAGGGAGGTCTGATCCGAAATCAATCATGAAATTTGGATACCCAATAATCGGGAGACCCATGAGCACGAATCCGACTCCTCACGATCATTTTTTGGGTACCTAAATTCTGTGAATGATTTTCTGTTTTTGGTCGTCTCCGTTTTTGAATATAAATTCTACTTTCATGGATCAATACTTAATGATTTATATTTCTTCATACTATGAGGAGCCTATGTCCAAATCGGATTCTATCGTTTCCGCCGAATCCATCACCTCCCGGATCTTTCTCGTTCGCGGTCATAAGGTCATGCTCGATTCCGACCTGGCCGAACTGTATGAGGTTTCCACCAGTCGTTTGAATGAGCAGGTTCGCAGGAACATCGACCGATTCCCGAAAGATTTCATGTTTCAGATGAAGGAATCGGAGTATGCCAACTTGAAATCGCAAATTGCGACATCAAGTTGGGGCGGTCGCCGAAAACTCCCGCTGGTATTCACAGAACAGGGAGTGTCGATGCTCTCCAGTGTGCTGCACAGCGAACGGGCCATCCGGGTCAATATTGCCATCATGCGGGCCTTCGTTCAGGTTCGCGAGATGCTGTCCACCCACAAGGAACTGGCCCACAAGCTGGAAGAACTGGAGCGGAAAGTCGGGATTCACGATCAAACCATCGTCCAACTGATCGAGGCAATCCGGCAATTGATGGAACCACCAGCGAAGAAGAGGAAACAGATTGGTTTTACCCCTGACAGGAAAACGTCAACCACCCCGCCGTGAACGGCGGAGCTTGAAAAGAGGTTCGACAGGCTCGGGTTGACCAGGGAGAGCCGTAACCAATCGGCACCGTTGTACGGAAGTTCAAGACCCACCCCGGAATGCTTCCTCAGTCCCGGGCTCTGGAAGTCCCGGTTGCAGACAACCGCGAGGGCCAGGACGAAACGGGCCGGGACCAAACGCTGCCGTCCAACATTCCCGAGGGGAGACGCCCCGCAAGGGGCGCGTCACGGCCGCAAGGCCAGAACACCGTAAGGACAGGGAAAAACGGATGCATGTTTTCGTACTGGACAAGAAAAAGAATCCCCTGATGCCCTGCCACCCGGCACGGGCCCGGGAGCTTCTGAGAGAAGGACGGGCGGTGGTCCATCGGCGGACCCCGTTCACCATCCGGCTGAAAGACCGGACCGGAGGCGAAACCCAGCCCGTCCGGGTCAAGATCGACCCCGGGTCGAAGACCACCGGGATCGCCGTAGTCCGGGAGGAAGAGGAGGACGGAGAAAAAACGGCCCATGTTCTGTTTCAGGCGGAAATCCGTCACCGGGGAGGACGGATCCGCGACCGGCTCTCGGCCCGGAGAGCCTTCCGGAGACGGAGGCGAGGGGCGCTCCGCTACCGGAAGCCCCGGTTCGACAACCGGAAAAAACCTTCCGGCTGGCTTCCGCCGTCGCTTCGGCACCGGGTCGACACGACCCTCTCCTGGGTCGGACGCTTCGGACGACTGGTCCCTGTCGGAGGGATCACTCAAGAACTAGTCAAATTCGACCTGCAGAAGAGGGAGAATCCGGAAATTGCCGGGGTCGAATACCAGCAGGGAACCCTTGCCGGAACCGAGGTCCGGGAGTACCTCCTGGAGAAAGGGGGCCGGACCTGCGCCTACTGCCAGGCGAAGGAGGTGCCTCTGGAGATCGACCACATCCGTCCCAAAAGCCTCGGCGGTTCGGACCGCGTCTCCAACCTGACCCTGGCCTGCCGTCCTTGCAACCAGAAGAAGGGAAACCGTCCGGTCGAGACGTTTTTGGCGAAGAAGCCGGACCTTCTGTCGAAGATCCTCGCCCGGGCCAAGAGCCCTCTCCGGGACGCGGCGGCGGTCAACAGCACCCGGTGGGCGCTGTTTCTGGAATTGAAAGCGACCGGACTTCCCGTTGAAACCGGATCCGGAGGCCGGACCAAATGGAACCGGACCCGCTTCGGGATCCCCAAAGGGCACTCCCTCGACGCGGCATGTGCAGGTCTTGTGGATCGCGTCTCCGGATGGGACGGTCCGGTTCTGGAGATCAAGGCCACGGGCCGGGGATCCACCCAGCGGACCCGGCTCGACGCCTTCGGATTCCCCAGGGGTTTCCTGACCCGCGAGAAGAGCCATTTCGGGTTCCAGACCGGGGATCTCGTCCGGGCCGATGTCCCCACCGGGAAAAAGGCCGGAACCCATGTCGGCCGCGTCGCCGTCAGGGCTTCCGGCTCCTTCAACATCCAGACCGGGTCCGGCGTGGTCCAGGGGATCTCCCAGAAACACTGTCGTCTGCTTCAACGGGCCGACGGGTACGGATATTCATTCCAGTCGAAAGGAGAAGGCGCATTCCTCCCCGCCGTGAACGACGGGGTTTCCAGTGCGCGCCAAGGATGAAAAGATTCTTTCCGAACTCGATCACATCACCAAGGAGGAAAAATTGCCAGATGACATTGACCTGTTAAAGGAAATGGGATTCCAGAAGGGACGCCAGGAAAATATCGAACGCCTTCTTCGAAAAAAGATCCTCTCTGCCCAACAGATCGCCGAGGTCCTCGAGGTCGACCCGGCCCGGGTCGTCGACATCGCCCGTTCTCTTGAGGATCGAAATTCTTACGAAAAGTAACCGAGACAAAGGGGATCCCTCTCCCCTGTATCCGCCCCTCCCCCAAAATCCCTACAGCTCCGGAAGGTTCTCCGGGGGAGACTCCGGGTTCCCGCGGGGGTAGGTAATCCAGAATTCGGAGCCCTCTCCCTCCCTTGAGGCCACTCCGATCCGTCCCCCGCTCTGCTCGAGCAGGAGGCGACAGCTGAAAAGCCCCAGCCCCGTCCCCTTTTTCTTTGTGGTCTGGAAAGGACGGAAGAGACGGCTCTCGATGAACTCCCGGGACATCCCCGGACCATTGTCCGACACCGCCACCGAAACCGCATCCCCTTCCTCCCGGACCTCCACCCGGATCTCCCCCCGCTCCGTCCGGTCGCTCTGCCCCTCGAGGATTTCCCGGGCGTTCAGAAGAAGATTCCGGAGGGTCGTGTCGAAGGCCCGGGGATTCCCCCGGACGAGAAGATCCGGGACGGGAAGAACGGTCAGAACGAGCGACGGCGACGCCTCCCATCCCAAGGCCCGCACCACCTCTCGGACCCGCTCCCCCGGCGAAAAATCCGACAGACGCGCATAGTCGTGGTGATAGGGAGACAGGAGCTGCTCCATGGAATGGTCCATCTGCTTCGAGATGCTGTCGAGGGAGAAGAGGAGCTCCTCCCGGAACTCCGGATCCTCCATGTTGCGCTTGGCATTGTGGACAAGAAGTCTGAGACCCGCCCCCGCGTTCTTGAGATCGTGGAAGGTAAAGGCCCGCAAACCCGACAGGAGCTCGACCTCGCGTCTCTCCGCCGCCTCGCGCGAGGCCGAGGCCCCCACCAGGAGGCTGGTCCACTGCACGGAGAGCGCCTGCAGAAAAAGCCGGTCTTCGAGAACAGAGACCGGCCGGCTCTTCATCCCGAGCCCCAGAAGGCCGATCAGGCGCTTTCGGAAGACCAAGGGAAGGATCCAGGTCGCGGAGAGGGCGGCAAAGACCGGAGAGAGGGCAGGATCCCCCTCCCGGGAGTCGAGGCGGGGAAGACCGTCGGACAGGGAGGAGAGAAGGGCAGGGGAGAGGTCGATCCGTCTCCGGTCGCGGGGGGCCGACCACCCCAGCATCTCTCGGAGAGTCAGGACCGGGGATCCCTCCGCCAGGGCGCCGTAGGTGACGGTCTGGGCCAGAGTGACCTCCCGGGTCTGCTCCATGAGCACCGGAAGAAGCTCCTCGGGACGCCCCGCCTCCGAAAGCGACCGGGTGAGCGTCATCCAGGCCTGCCGATAGTCGTACCGGCTCGAATAGAAATGCACACCCAGAAACTCCTCGAGCTCCCGCCTCAGGCGGGCGGAGGAGAAAACCACCACGAAGGCGCCCGCCCCCAGAAGAAGGGTCAGACTGAAGGCAAGGCGGCCCCAGAGGGGCCCCAGGACGCCCAGGACGTCCGCCATCCCCCCCAGCAGGGCGATCCCCACCCCTCCCAGAAGAAAGAGCAAGGAGCGGTTGATGGTGCTCCGGGAGAGGGCCAGAGCCACCTCCGGCGGACGCTGGATCAGATAGGCGTAAAGAAAGAAGCCGTCCATCAGGAGAAGTCCCACCTCTCCCAGATAGAGGAAGGAGCGGTCGAAGCCTCCGTTGGCCAGGGCATTGGCGTGGATCGCCAGGATCGATCCGGACCACAGGGCCACCCCGATCAGGGGATACTTGAGGTTCCAGCGTTCGATGCCGGCGGCGGCGAAGTAGGTCTTGCCCATCTGGAAAAAGGACAGAAGAAAGATCCCCGCCAGAAAAAAGGCCGCGGCCGAGAGGGCGGAATTGCCGATCAGGAGCACCTGGGCCGGGGGCACCAGAAGGAGCCGGACCAGATCGGGCCAGGTCAGGAAGAGATCGCAGACGAAGATGACGCCGATGGCGACGAGCCCCAGGAGGGGTCCGGCCTTTTTGAGCTCT
Organism: Nitrospirota bacterium; assembly: GCA_021820445.1. Classification (GTDB taxonomy): domain Bacteria; phylum Nitrospirota; class Leptospirillia; order Leptospirillales; family Leptospirillaceae; genus UBA4572. The sequence goes on from JAKADN010000065.1 coordinate 10,343, forward strand.
TCGATTGGATTCCTGCGCCCATAGAGGACGGAAAAGAGAAGTACGGCAAAGGCGGCGACGAATTCTCCCGCGAATCCAAGGCGAAGGGAAAAGGCGATCCGGGAAAGCTCCCGCAGATGGAGGACATAGAGGTCGGCCACGGAAGGGAGAAGGACCGCCGCCAGGACCAGGAGCACGGAGACGGTCGAGGCCGAGCGTCGACGGACCACGGCCGTGATGAGAAAGGTCAGAACCGTCGCGGCGATCGAAAGGACGGGGAGCAGGGTATGGATCTTCATCCGGCCGGAGACCTGTGGTCCCCGTCACTCCTTTCGAAGGGAGACGAATGTGGCAGGGATGGGGGTCGGAGGACCCTTTCCGTTCTATTTGGCAATGTTTCTATTCGTGTTGCAAGCCTCCTGACCAGACAAAGACCTGATTCAGGAGGTGATTTTCTGAAGAAATACCTATTCCAACAATATCTTCGAACGATTGACTCCATGACATCGACACAGAAACAGGAGTCCTTCGGCCGCGATCGCGGCCGGTAACAAGAAGGATCGGGGGGACCGATGTCGTCTCTTTGGGGGAATTTCCCCCGTCTCTCCCCGTTGTCCCCACCCGAGATTCGGCCATTGGACCGGTTGCCGGGCTCCCCCGCTTCCGAGGCCGGGGATGCCAACGCACCCTGCCATACGTTGACGAAGACTCCTCTTCGGGTCTTCACCAAAAAGATCGTTGGATATGTTTCCTGGAGAAATTCAGCGAGGGGGACTCGGCCCGGAAGGTCGCATGGAGGCGTAGGTTCAACTTGAACGCCGCCTTTCTCTGGAGGCCCCGGTTTCTGGTCTTGTCCGCCTGTTTGGCCGAATATTAGAGACTTTTGGAGAACCTCTCAAGTCCAATCTGAGGAACTGCCGGGGAGAGAGTGCTTGTCACGAGCCAGGACGGAAGCGGGTGGTCTTTGTCTTCGACGGACCCTAGTCCGGAAAGAATGTTGAATCCATTGCCTGCGCGATCGTCCAGGGACAT
>JAKADN010000066.1 GCA_021820445.1 Nitrospirota bacterium
TCTCGTAAGACAGATACCCCTCCGTCAGACCGTAGAACCCGTTGTGCGAGAGGTTCACCAGGGTCCGGCTCTCCACCGCCGGCGTGAGATGGGCCAGGAAGTCGGGCATCCTCACCCCCTCGATGTCGTGGAGATACATCAGGCTGTACTCGATCGCCCCGTCGAACCGGAACGAATCCCCGTAGTCGTAGGTCCCCATGAAGTCCGACAGCGGCATCGGCCCGTCTCCGAAGGGAACGATCCCGGCTACGTCCGTCTGGAAGGCGAATGGACGGAGCCAGAAGGAGGAGAGATCTCCCAGCCCCTTGTTGAAGACCAGGTAGGAATAGAGGGTGAAGGGATTCCCCTGCCCCACCGGTGAGCCTCCAACCGGGGTGATCCCCCGCATGATGAAGGTGGTGAAGATCTCGTGGGGATCGTTCTCGTAGAGCAGGAGCTTGCCCTGGAGCCCCGCGTACTGGAATCCCGAATAGCCCTTGTTCGGCGTCCACAGGTCGATGTAGTGGGTGTCGACCCGGAGGCTGAAGTGGTGGGTCAGGCGCTTTTCCAGCATGATCGGGGTGGTGAAGGCCGAGCTTCCCCCGGGCATCCCCCCGTAGGCCGGCATGAGGGTGAGCTGGTTGTCGATGTCCCCGTCTTTCACGATCAGGGGCTCGAGGAAGATCCGGTTTCCCGCATGGGCGATGCCGCTTGCCAGCATCCCGGTCGTGGTCGAGGGTGAAACGGGAGCGGCCAGCGCTCCGGGATGGTCCACCAGAGGGTCGGGCGAGGAAAAGGGAGCGCCGGTGGAAGAGCCGGGGCCCTGTCCCGACGACCCGCTTCCGTTGCTTGCCGGTGTCGCGTAGGGATCCGGTGGCGCGGCCGCCCAGGCGAGATCTGACACGGAAGAGAAAAGCAGGAATGCACCTGTGAGCCAAAGAATTCTTCGCATCCTCACATCCCCCGATAGCCGAAGGGGCCATTGAAGTAGAAGGTGACAGTGCCCATGGGGGTCCAGGTGCGGGGATAATTTGACTGGTAGACCGGAAGGGCGACCCCCGCCCCCCAGGTCGCCGCAAATTTCTGGGTGTGGGGCCAGGTCACCTCAACTTCCGGGGCCAGCCAGAAGAAGGACCAGGCCGGGGCGTTCGCGTTGCCGAAGAAGAGGCTGGAGCCGCTCTGGGTCTCCCCGTAGAACTCGAGAAGGTACCCGGCTCCCCATTCGGTGTTCAGCACATGTTCGAAGGCTCCGGCATAGTAGGTGAGATTCCCGTCGACCATGTGAAAGCTTGCAGGAGAGTCGAAGGGGATCTGGGTCAGGCCGTTGTTGAAGGTGTACCCGGCTCCGACGGTCGAGGGGTTCTCGACGATGTCTCCCACTTGGAGATAAACCATGAAAGGCTTCACATGCTTTCGAACGAGAATCATGACCCCTTCGTTGAAGGTTCCGTTTCCAAGCTGGTCGGTGCCATAGTCCTGAGGGTTCAAATTCTGGTACTGGCCCGAAGGAATCCAGAAGTCGAAGGTCAAAGCGATGGCCGGCATCGCCAGCGGAAGATAGACGTTGGCGTCGGAGGTCAGTTCCCACTTGATCTCGAAGTGGGTGTTGCCCACCCCGAAGTGGCTGGCCGAATGGTCGATTCCCTGAGAGGGATCCACCCCCTGCCAGTTCTGAATGAGCGGGAGGAAGGTGTCGAATTCAAGGTTATGACCCAGCCCCACCGCCAGGCGCATTGGCATGTAGAGGGAAGAGGCGGAGACGCCCGGCGTGATGTAGTCGTAGGCAAAGGGCTCGAGGTACCACGATCCGATCGGTTCCACTTCGGCGGTTCCGGTGAAGAACGGTCCGCTGGTATTGGGCCCCCAAGGCAGAAAGGGCGGGGCCAGGGCCTGGAAATCCTTCGCCATTTCGGCATCGTCGGCAAACGGAAGCACGAAACCTCCGCTTCCTGCATTGGCCGGATCGGCCTGCGCGGGAGCCGAACACACACCTGAGACCAGCAACAATCCGACAAAAAAGCACAGGGATCTCCCCATCATTCTAATGGTCATGGCGCAGCACACTCCTGACAAAGGAATTCCTGAGATTAACGGGTGACCGGCTGACCCGGGAAAGGAATCTCGTCGTGGTTTTCGAGGAGGACCGCCATGGCTCGGGTGCTCTGTCCATTTTTGATCAGGGCCTTGGCCAGCATCGTCCGGTAACCGTGGGGCCAGGTGCGGCGGGGCTCGATAAGAGACAGAAGGGTGAGCGCCCGAGAATACTGGTGATTGGCAATGAGGATGCGGGCCTCGTTCAAAATGTAGGGTTCGTCATTGTCGTTGACCTTCAAAACCCGGGCCTGTTCGAGATAGCCAACGGCCTTTTTGTAGTTCCCTTCCTTGAATTCAATGTAGGCCATGTTATTCAGAATGGTCGGTTCGGTCGGATTGTCCCGAATGGCCTGCTTCAAATCTTTTTCTGCCAGTTCGAGCTGTCCTTTCCTGATTTCCGCATAGGCCTGCTGCTCGTGCAGATAGGCCCGGACGGCGGGTTCCGTGGTGGCCGCACAGCCAGACAGCGCCAAGGCCAAAAGAAGTCCCCCCAAGGCAACACTCATTTATTTTCTGATTTCCATTTCTGCCCCCCCATCAATCGAATTTCTCGTCCTTCAATCAGGGTGGAGGAGGACCGTCCGAGGTCATCCTCCACAAAAAGAGACATTGTCTCATTATAGTAGTTGAGATATAGTCTCACGGCAAGAGGCGGCCGATGGCTCCCGGTGCCGTCAGGATATCCGCCAACACCTCCATGCCGGTACGGAAAGCCTTCACGATTTTTCCAATCTTCGTCCCAAAATGGCGCATTTTCTCTTCTCCTTTCCTGCCGGCGCGAAGACGATTGGGGCAAAACGCACCCGAATTGATACGCGGGGCAGAAACTCACTGGATGATTCTTCTCTTGATGATTTTTACCGAGAGTGAGGAGGGGGTACGGAAGAGAAAAGGCGAGATTCAGGGAAGAGACGATGGCAACGCGTGGACCTTAGATCTTCTTCATCCCGACTCCTCCTTTTCGTCCGTCCCCCGACTGGGGCCGTCGTCCATACGATTCTCCTTCTTTTTCTTGACTGACTTGAGGGATTCCTCCCGTTCCTGTCTGGAACAGGCCCCCGATATTCACGCTTTGGCGTCGAGGCCGCTCACTTGAGGTAGCGCTTCACCACCTCGACAACGTCCTCGACCGCCCGTTCGCGGTCGAGAAGAGTCGTTCCTTCATCCGAGAGAATATGCTCACGGATATGGCCCTCGATCAGTTCGGACATGAGGCCATTCAAAGCTCCCCGCACGGACGCCACCGTCTGGAGGATCAGGGAGACATCTTCCCCTTCTCCGGTAGTTTCGGCGATCAGGCGCTCAAGAGCTTCGACCTGTCCCCCGATCTTCCGGACGCGTTCCAGAAGCTTCTTCTGATTCTTGACCGTATGCAATCAAGGTCCTCTCTTTCTCAGCACGAGAATATATACCCCCCCTCCCTATCTGTCAAGACTGACCCGAATCGTCAGGAAACTTTGTGGGGGGCGAGATCCTCATTCAAAGCCCGGACGACAGCGGACGGCCACCTCGCCCAAAAATGGAATGCTGCGCATGAGCGAGGCCTCGAGGTCTTTTCCGATCCGCTCCATCTCCGTGGGGGACAATGCGGGGTCGATCACCAGATCGATATCGCCCAAAATACGGTGCCCTGACCAGCGGGCACGGATCCTGGAAATCGAACGGATTCCGGGAACGTTTGCCGCGACCTCCCGGATCCGGTCAAGGTGCTCGGGCTCGATCGAATCCAGGAGTCGAAGACCGATGGGACGGATCGAACTCGTGGCGATATACAGAATGACCAGGCCGATGGCGAGACCCACCAGGGGATCCATCAGGGGATATCCCATTGCCGAGCCGGCGACGCCGACCAGGACCAGAAGACTGGTCAGCCCATCGATCCGGGAATGCTGACCGTCGGCGATCAGAGCGGCCGAGCCAATTTGTCGGCCGGTCCCGATGCGGATCTGGGCGACAGTTTCGTTGCCGACAAATCCCACGACGGCAGCCGCGGCCACCCATCCGGGATGGGAGATCGTTCCGGGCGAGAGGAATCGGAGAACAGCCTCGTAAACCGCCGTGCACGCCGAAAGGAAGACGACGACCAGGACGATCACTCCCGCGAGATCCTCGCTCTTTCCGTATCCGTAGGTAAACCGGGACGTCGCGCCTCGGCGGATGAGAACGAAGGCGATCCAGAGGGGAATGCTCGTCATCGCGTCGGCCAGATTGTGCAGGGCATCCGACAGCAGGGCCACCGATCCCGACAGGAAAACGATCGCAGTTTGAAGAATCGAGGTTGCAAGAAGAGCGAGCAGAGAGACTTTTAACGCCCGAAGCCCGCGGCCGTCATGTTCCAGCGCCGTGTCCACTTCAACCGGCCCATGGTGAGAATGGCCCGTTATCTGGTGGAGCCACCTCCCCACCTTCGACCCATGAGGGGATTCTGGGCCGTGATCGTTGTGGGTATGGATTCTCATGGATCGGACACTCCGTGTTTTGCGGGGTCGGAAAGACCGGTGAACCTGCAGGTCTCTTCAATAATAGAATACTGGGGTACAGTATAAAGCGTGGTTCAGGAGGTTGTCTACAGTCCCTCAAGACTCTTCCAGGATTCGGATCTCGGACGATGGATGTTGCTCACCTTGTTATTCATGCAAATTGAGGGACGAGTGAAGAACAGGCAAAAAAAGGCTAGAAAGGAAAGGCGTGGCGCAAAAGTGTTGCAGAAAAGGACTCGAATGGCCCCCTGGCGTCACACCATGTGGCGGATGATCTTTCCTTCCACCATATACATGATGATCTCGGCCACATTGGTCGCGTGGTCGGCAAAGCGCTCGAGGGAGCGACTGACGAAGAGAATTCGGACGATGGAGCTGGTTTCCCCTGTGTGATTCTTCAGACTTTCCACAATCGATTTGACGAGTTCACGATGAAGGACGTTGACCCGTTCGTCCTCCTGGGTCACCTTGCGGGCTAGAGCGGTATTTCGTGAGACGAAGGCGTCGAGGGCCTCCCGGAGCATTTCGCGGCCGATGGTGGACATCTCCCGAATCGACGGAGGGATCGAAACGGGCGGCTCCTCGCACAGCTCCACCACCCGTTCGGAGATATTCGTAGCGAGGTCGCTCATGCGCTCGAGGTCGGTGATGATCTTCATGGCCGTAATAACGAAACGAAGATCCCGGGCCTCCGGCTGGTGAAGGGCGATCATTCGGACGCAGTCCTCGTCGATCCCGACTTCCATGGCGTTCACCTGGTGGTCCCGGTCGATGACGCGCCTGGCCTTTTCAGGATTGCGTTCGAGGAGGGATTCCGCGGCCTCCTTCATCTGGAGGTCGACCATGTTCCCCATTTCGGTGATCCGGCCCTTGAGCTGCTCGAGCTCGGCGTCAAGATGTCTCTGCACCGCTTTCCTTCCTGTCAGCCGAACCGGCCGGTGATGTAATCCTCTGTCCGGGAATCTTCCGGGTTGGTGAAGATCTTGGTCGTATCGTTCACCTCGACCAGGGTTCCGTCGAGGAAAAAGGCCGTTCGGTCGGAGACACGGGCGGCCTGCTGCATATTATGTGTCACTATGGCAATTGTATACCGATCCTTCAGATCCTGCATCAGTTCTTCGATCCGGGCCGTCGAGATGGGGTCGAGGGCGGAGGCCGGCTCGTCAAGGAGGATCACCTCCGGCTCGACGGCCAGGGCCCGGGCGATGCAGAGGCGCTGCTGTTGACCTCCGGAAAGGGAAAAGGCGGAGCCGTTGAGACGGTCCTTCACCTCGTCCCAGAGGGCCGCCGCCTTCAGGGACTTTTCCACGATGTCGGCAAGGACGGAGCGGGACTTGACCCCCTGGATCCGAAGACCGTAGGCCACGTTTTCGAAGATCGACTTCTGGAAAGGATTCGGCTTCTGGAAGACCATCCCCACCCGTTGCCGGATCAGGACGGGGTTGACCGTTGGGCTGTAAATCTCCTCCCCGTCGAGTGTGGCAGACCCTTCGACGCGAAATCCCTGATAGAAGTCGTTCATCCGGTTCAGGCTTCGGAGAAAGGTCGATTTTCCGCATCCTGACGGACCGATCATGGCCGTGATCTTGCGCTCGAAGATGGTGAAGTCCACGTTGTGAAGGGCCTGGGTCTTTCCATAGAAGGCGCTGAAGTTCTTTACCTCGATCTTCGGCACGAGCGGATCATGGGCTCCGTTCTCCAAAAGAGTCTCCTATCCCATTCTCTGGGCATATTTTCGACTTCCCCAGGCCAGGAGGCGGATCCCCATGTCCAGAAGGAGGACGATCACCGTCAGGACCAGGGCCGCGGCCATGGCCTTTACATGGAGAGCCTTCGACGGTTCATGGATATAGATGAAGATCTGCATGGCGAGATCTCCGACCGATCCGTTCGAGCCCACCAGCGACGTGGGAATGCCGGTGTTGTAGTAGTTGGTGAAGATGAGGGGGGCGGTTTGTCCCAGGACATTCAGGACTCCGAGCAGAATCCCCGTTCCGATGCCGGTGATGGCCGCCGGAATGGCCAGACCCCGCACAACCTGGAAGCGGGAGGCCCCCAGGGCAAGGGCCCCCTCGATGTAGCTCCGGGGAACGTCCCGAAGGGCTTGTTCGGTTACCCTGGTCACGATCGGAATCATGATGAATCCCAGAGTAAGCCCTGCGGCCAGCCCCGAGAACCCCCAGTGAAAACCAAAACCGGTATTGGTGGAGAAGACAAAGAAGCCCACAACTCCCCAGATCACCGATGGAACCCCCAGGAGGAGGTCCGACAGGAGCCGGGTGATTTTGGCCATGCGGGTGTGGGACTGATCCCAGAGATAAAGACCCGCCCAGATCCCTACGGGAACGGAGAGGAGGCTGGCCAGAAGGATCAGAATCAGGCTTCCCACGATCCCGTTGGCAATCCCGCCCTCGATCCCGATGGGGAAGCCTCCCGGCAGCGTGGTGATGAAGGAGAGCGAAAGAGCGGCCTTTCCCCGGTCATAGGCGATATAGACGATGGCGAGGAGCGGTGTGACCGCCAGGATGAATGCGACCGCGGTGAGGCTTCCCAGGAGGGCGTTACGCACCTTGCGGTAGGATGAAAGACCTTTTTCCGGGAGGATGTTCTCAGCCACCGCCCACCGATCCTGCCAGCCGTCCGCCCATGAGCTTCATGAGAAGTTCCCGGCCCAGCGTGTTGACCACGAGGGAGATGACGAGAAGAATGAGTCCCAGCTCGATTTCCGCGGCTGCATAGAGCGGATCAATCACCGCGTAGGTGAAGGTGTTCGCGAGGAGCGAGCTGATAGTATACCCCACATCCTGGATCGAGGTTGGGATCGAGGCCTGGTTCCCGATCAGGAGAAGGACCGCCATGGTCTCTCCGATCGCCCGCCCAAACCCCAGAATCACGGAACCGATGATCCCGGGCACCACGGCCGGGAGCTTGACGAAGAAGACCATCTCGGCCTTGGTGGAGCCCAGGGCATAGGAAGCTTCCACTGTCTCACGGGGGACCATGACGAGGGAGTCCCGGGTCACCGTCGCCACCAGGGGGATCACCATGATTCCCACCACCAATCCCGCAGCCAGAATCCCGTACCCCATCGAGTCCCCGTTAAAGAAGTCCCAGTGCTTGCCCAGAGTGTTGGCAAGAAAGGGCTCCACATGATCCCGAAGAAGAGGCACCATGAAGATGATACCGAAGGCCCCGAAGACGATAGAGGGAATCCCGGCAAGCATCTCCATCAGGGTCGAAACCCCCCCGACCAGCCATTTCGGGGAATAATCGGAAAGAAAGAGGGACGAGAGAATGGCGATCGGGATGGCGAAAAGAAGCGCAATTCCGGTCACCCAGAAGGTTCCGACGATGTAGGTCCAGGCTCCGAAGATCTGCCGGTGCGGATTCCAGGTCGAGGTCCAGAGAAAGGACCATCCGAACTTCGAGATCGATGGCCAGGCCTCGACGATGCTGACCCCCAAAACCGTCGCAAAGAGGGCGAGAACAAAAAATCCACCGACCCGGAGCGTTCCCTGAAAAAGACGTTCGGAGCGATGGATGCGGGCCTGGGAGGTCTCCCGAAGATTTTTGAGGACGCTTTTACCGTCGGAATGCAGACTCTCTCCTTCCGATGATCGGGACTTCCCTTCAGAATCTGTCGAAAGGATCCGGGGGGAAGCGGTGGACAAGGGGAGCGTGGCATTTTCTACCAAAATCTGTCCCGCTTCTTGTTGTGCCCTTGTCTCGGGCTCCATCGCGACTCCCATGACTCTCTCGAGAAAGAGGGCGGTCCGGTTTGTCCGGACCGCCCCGTGATGTTCCTTATTCAAAAAAAGGTCCTTATCCCCCGGATTCGATCTTCATGCTGTTGCCGGGAAGGAGCCGGTTCAAAATTTTGTTGAGGCGGGGCTTTAAAGGAGCAAATGGAAGCGGTGCGAAGCCGGTCTTCACCGTATATTTTTCCTGCTGTCCCTTCGTAAGCGCCCAGATGACCATTTTCTTGACTTCAAGCATGGTCCTCGCCGGGAGAGCGGTGCTGACCATCCAGAATTCGAAATTGGCATCCGGATAGACATCCTTGCCATGAAGGTTCCAGACGATCGAACGGTTGAAATCGTCGGGAAAGGAGGGATCATGGAGCGCTGCCTTGCCAGCGTTCTGGATCGTCTTCACAGAGCCGACCACATAGTAGCCGTCCAGGTTCTTGAGGGCCATGGAACTCAGATGGTATTCGTTGATCCAGCCCAACCCTACATACCCGATGGCTCCAGGTGTCGCCATGACCGCCGCGACAACGGCATCGGAGCCGTTGTATCCGGAACCCACGGGCCAGGAAGGGGAGAGGTCCCGGCCAATTTCGTCATACCACTCCTTCGAGGTTTGGGAGAGATAATCGGTGAAGACGAAGGTCGTGCCCGAGGCGTCGGCCCTATGGATGACCTTGATCCGCTGGTGCGGGAAGTGGACATCGGGGTTGATCTCCCGGATGGACTTATCGTCCCAGAACTTGATCTTGCCCATGAAGATCCGGGCCAGAGTGGGCCCATCCATCCGGAGCAGTTGCGACTTCTTGACCCCGGGGATGTTGTAGATGACCTGCGTGTCGTCAAAGGCCACCGGAATCGCTGCCAGACTGCCGTAACGCGTGCGAAGGTCCTTGGTCAAGTAGGCATCGGAGGCCCCGATCGTGATGTTCCCGTTGGCGGCGTTGGAGATCCCGAAGCCCGATCCTGTCGAGGCCACGGAGATGTGGACCCCCGGATGGCTCTTCATATAGGCGTTGGCCCAGACCTGCTCGAGGGGAAAGAGCATGGTGGAGCCGGAAATTGTCAGATCGGTGGCCCGGGCGGTTCCGGCCCCAGAAAGGACCGAAACGATCGCGAGGGACAGGGCCAAACCCGCGGTCCGTTTGACGATGTTCATGTATTCCTCCTTAAAGGTAGATTGACCCTATCATAGCAAGACGACAGTCATATTACAGATCTGTTACAAATTGATGACAGGAAGATCAGGAGACCTCTTCGCGGACCCGGTAACCGACCCCCCGGACCGTCTCGATGAGGGTGCAGGGTTCTCCCTTGCGGGACATTTTCTTCCGAATCCCATGGATATGGACCGACAGGTTGTGGTCCTCCACCTCCCAGTGCTCTCCCCATAGACTTTTCATAAGTTCCTCCCGACCCAGAACCCGTCCAGGCAGGCGAACCAGCCGGACTAAAATTCGGAATTCGAGAGGTGTCACCGAAACCCTCTGTCCCTTCCAGCGCACTTCATGCCGCTCGGTGTCGACGATCAGTCCCCCCACTTCATAACGTGCCGGCGCATCAGGATTATCGTAGTTCCCCGCACGTTCCCTGCGCATGAGCGCGTGAATCCGCGCCAGAATTTCCCGATCCGGACAAGGGAGCCTGAGCACCTCGTCGGCCCCGGACTCCAGGACCCGGATGCGTTCCTCCGGATCATGCTCTTCCGTCATCACCAGCACCGGAACTCGGGGAAGGTTCCCCCGGCCCCGCACAAAAGAGAGGAAACCGAACACCTCATTCATTGAGACAGACGCATCGCACAGAATGAATCCGATACTTTCTCCGCCCGCCGCGATCCGCCGGGCCACCCAGATCCCCTCCTCCGTGTTGCGGGAAACCCGCACCCGTGGAAAGTTTTCCAGAAGCAGCTTTTTGATCCCGGCTTCGCGGCTGTCGCTGTCGACCAGGACCAGGGCTACGGACGGCCGATCTTTTTTTGCTTCCGCCATGACAGAATCCTCCATGAGGCCACGATAACCTCTTTGGATGTCTCCCGTATGACGAACCTGTGTCATTTCGATGACGATCCTTTCAAGAGGTCCGGGACGATACCATCCCGGACCCGGGGTTTTCTAGAACAGGTAGAACCAGGACATCATCACCCGGTTGTCGAGGGCGTTGGCCCCCCCGACATAGACCGCGTCGTACTGTCCGAACTCGAGACCCGCCCGCACCGCCGGCGTGAAGTCGTGCCAGAGATCGACATAGGCGAAGGTCAGGTGCGTGTCGGGTTCGAGGTAGTTATATAGGCCGTTCGAGCTTCCTCCGCCGCTTGGAAGATTGGCCCCGAATCCTCCCAAGGCTCCCGAGATCTGCTGGAGGTTGGAGGCATTATCCACGGCAAAACCCACTACGACCGAGGTCCGGGCATCGTCCGGGAAGTAGTACTGGAGGTCGGCGTTGTAGGTCTGGATGTCGAGGGGCAGGAACTGGTTGTTCATGATGACCCCATTGCCTGCGAATCCCTGTCCTCCCAAGGTATTGACAGTCGCTCCCCCCAACCCAAAGGAGAGGTTCGGAAACTGCCAGGCGTCACCCTGGCCCCAGGTGTACTCGGCTTGGAGGGTGAGGTTGTTGCCGGGCTTGTCGTTGTGGATCGGAATGATGGGAAGGATCAGATCCACAGCCCCGGCCGCCGTCCAGGAGTTGAAGCCGGTAGTTGAAGTATTACCATAGACTGGCTTGGATCCGCTTCCAACGTATCCCGAATAGTTCTGTTCGATTCCCGAGATCCCGATGGAGGCCGGGAACTGCCCCTTTCCGGTATCGCCGATCATCATCTCGGTCATCAAATGGCTGTCGGAAAGCTTGAGCCCTTCGGTGAAGGCCGGAAGAGAGGCCGTCGTGGTTGGGGGCGTCATGACCGCCACCGCCGGCTCCAGCATCAGACCCTGGGAAAGCTCATCCATGTGGAGGATCTTGTACCAGCGGATCTGGGGGAACCGACCGTAGGCCGTACCGGGGCCCGGGGCGATCTGCAGGTTGTTCTGGATGTTGTAGGGCTGCCA
>JAKADN010000067.1 GCA_021820445.1 Nitrospirota bacterium
CAGCCAGAAGTGCGGCTCGAAGGGGAGGGGGGACGGGGTGCGGAAGGGGGGGAACCTCTCCGGGAGCTTCGACGGGCCCTTTCTCTGTCCGTTCTTCTGTCGTTGCCGGTCCTTCTGCTCGCGATGGTTCCCCCGTTGCGGGGGGCTCTTCTCCACCTTCTTCCCGGCCCCGAACCCTTCATGCTCCACTTTCTCGAGTTTCTTCTCTCGGCCGCCGTCTTTTTCGGGCCGGGGGGACGCTTCCTCCGGCCTGGGCTCGCCGCCTACCGCCACCTCGCCCCGGACATGAACAGCCTCGTGGTGACCGGGACGGGCGCCGCCTTCCTTTACAGCTCCCTGGTCACCTTCTTCCCGGCGCTCTTCCCCCCGTCGGACCGCCACGTCTACTTCGACTCGGAGGCCGTGGTGATCACGGTCATTTTGCTGGGACGCTATCTCGAAGCCCTGGCCAAGGGGCGGACGGGACGTTCGGTCGAGGCCCTCCTGGCAATGGCTCCCGAGCAGGTCATCCGGGTCGAGGGAGACACGGATCGCCTCGTCTCTGCCCGGGAGATCCGGCCGGGCGACCGGGTGCGCGTCCGGCCGGGCGACCGGATCCCCGTCGACGGAACGATTCTCGCGGGGGAGGCCCATGTCGACCTTTCCATGATGACGGGAGAGCCCCTCCCGGTCTTGAAGAAGGCCGGAGATGCCGTGGTCTGCGGGACGGTCGATACGGACGGACTGCTGACCGTCGAGGCGACGGCGGTCGGCTCGGAAACCCGACTGGCCCGGATCGTACGGGCGGTCGAGCGGGCCCAGGGGGCCAGGCTTCCGGTCCAGCGTCTGGCGGACCGGGTGGTGGCGGTCTTCACTCCGGTCGTTTTGACCATTGCGGGGGCCTCCTTCTTTTTCTGGCTCCTACTGGGATCTTCTGCCTCCCCCCTTTCCACGGCCCTTCTCTCCATGGTGTCTGTGCTGGTCGTGGCCTGTCCTTGCGCGATGGGGCTGGCAACTCCCGCCGCCGTCATGGTCGGAACGGGACGGGCGGCGACTCTCGGGATCCTCTTCCGGAAGGGGGAGGCCCTGGAGACGCTGGCGGAAGTCGACACCGTCCTCTTCGACAAGACCGGGACACTGACCCTGGGACATCCAAAGGTGGTCCGGAGCCTCCCGGCGGAAAGAGAGGCCCTCGACCCGCTCCTGGTCCTGGCCGCCTCCCTCGAGTCCGCCTCGACACATCCCCTGGGACGAGCCCTGATGGAATTTGCCCGGGAGCGGGGGGCGATCCCCGGTTCTCCAGAAAGCGCCAGGGCCCTCGCCGGGCGGGGAATGGAGGGATCGGTGGGCGGCCACAGGATTCTGGTGGGGAACCGGGCCCTTCTGGAAGAGGCCGGCGTTGATCCGGGCGATTTTTTCCGGGAGGCCGACTCCTGGGAGTCCGAGGCCCTGACCCCCGTCTTCCTGTCCTGCGACGGGGCGGCTGTCGCCCTGTTCGGCATCGCCGATCCGGTCCGGCCTGAGGCGGCCGGAGTCGTCCGGGAGCTCAGACGCCAGGGAATCCGGGTCGGGGTCGTGACGGGAGACGGCGAAGCGGTGGCCCGCGCGGTGGGATCCTCCCTCGGGATAGGCGAGATCTACGCCCGGGTCTCCCCCGAGGAGAAGGGGGGCCTGGTGGGGGAGTTGGTGCGGAAGGGGCGAAAGGTCGCCTTCGTGGGGGACGGGATCAACGATGGACCCGCCCTGGCGTCGGCGACGGTGGGTGTGGCGCTGGGTTCCGGGACGGATGTGGCCATCGAGACGGCCGACGTCACGCTGGCGGGAGAGGGACTGGAAAATGTCCTGATGGCGCTTTCTGTGTCGCGGGCCACGATGAGGACGATCCGGATGAATCTCCTCTGGGCCTTCCTGTACAATATTCTCCTTATTCCGGTCGCGGCCGGAGTGTTCCGGCCTTTCTTCGGGATCGGTCTCGACCCCATGCTGGCCGGGACGGCCATGGGTCTTTCCAGCGTTTTCGTCGTGGCGAACAGCCTCCGGCTGGGCCGCTTCGGAGAAACCTATGGAGACGCAGACTCCGGAGACAGGACGATTCATTGACAAGGAGACAAGATGACGACAACGCTCAAGGTAACGGGAATGACTTGCAACCACTGCGTGATGGCCGTAAAGAACGCCCTTTCGGCGATTCCGGAGGTGAGTCAGGTGGAGGTCTCGCTGGAAAAGGGAGAGGCGGTGGTCTCGGGGGATGTGCCCCGGGAGGTTCTGGTGGCCGCCGTCAAGGAAGAGGGCTACGAGGCGGAGTAAGGATTTTCACCTTTTTTCGGAGCCATCCCCGGAAAAGGCCTTTAGCCGGCCCGGGAGCCGTTCTTTCGTTTCTGGGCCACCAGGTAGTTCGCGAGGGTCGGGTCGATCTCCTTGTGGAGGGTGATGGCGTAAGGGCCGAAGCGGGCTTTGAGCCGGCTCACCAGGGCTTCCTTCGGCGAGATGTTGAGACGGGTCGGAATCAGGTGGATTCCCCGGGGCGCTGCGACCTCCTCGATCTCGAGGAGGGAGGGAACGGTGCCGGGAAACTCCCGGAGGATCTGCCGGAGATCGTCGAGATCGCCTCGCGTGAGTCCGTCGCTCTTGAGTCGGATCGAGACCATGCGATAGAGCACCTCGGAGATCTGATCGAGGGAGGCGACCCGCGTGGCCCGGATCTTGGTCCCGAAGTCGTTCCGCTCGAGGGTCCCTGTCACATGGAGGGGGGACTGGACGGCGAGAGAGGATTCGTTTTTGGTGAAGATGTCCGGGAAAAGGACCACCTCGACCGTTTTTTCGAAGTCCATGAGACCGACCTGGGCCATCCGGTCTCCCTTCTTGGTCTTGATCTCCTTGAGCTGAGAGACGATCCCGAAGACCGAAACCGTGACCCCCTCCGTCATCTCCTCGAGCGACGAAAGGGGCGGGCAGTCGAGCTCGAGCAGGAGGTCGGCGTAAGGGGTGAGTGGGTGGCGTGAGAGGTAGAATCCCAGCGCCTCCCGCTCCTCCCGGAGCAAGGTCTTTTCGTCCCATTCGGGGACCTTCGTCCAGGGAGCCGGCTCCTCGGTCTTCGCGTCGAATTCCCGGAAGAGTTTTGCCATGGTCGACTTCTTCGGCTTCTTGAGACCCGCGACCCAGGCGAGCAGGGGCTCGATATTGGCCGTCGCCTCCGCCCGGTTGACCCCCAGGCTGTCGAAGGCCCCGGCCTTGATCAGGGCTTCGACGACCCGGCGGTTCACCTTCCGGCCGTCGATCCGCTTCATGAACTCGGGGAAGCTTTGATAGGGCCCCGCTTCCTGCCGCAACTCCAGAATCGCGTCCACCGCCTGCTTCCCGACGTTCTTCACCGCCCCCAGCCCGAAGCGGATGGTCCGTTCCGGAAGGACGGTGAAGTCGAAGAGACTGTCGTTGATGTCGGGTGAGAGGACCCGGATGTCGAGCTCCCGGGCCCCGGCCAGGAAGGTTCCGATCTTGTCGGTGTCGTCGAGGGCGTTGGTGAGGAGGGCCGCCCAGAACTCGACGGGATAGTGGGCCTTGAGGTAGGCCGTCTGGTAGGAGATGAGGGCGTAGGCGGCGCTGTGGCTCTTGTTGAAGCCGTATCCTGCGAAGTAGGCCATGAGGTCGAAGATGTGCTCGGCCTTCTCCTTTGCGATCTTCCGGGCGACCGCGCCGGTGACGAAGAGATCCTTCATCTTGGCCATTTCCTCGGGCTTCTTCTTCCCCATGGCCCGCCGGAGGAGATCTGCGTCTCCCAGGGAGAAGCCCGCCAGGACGTTGGCGATCTGCATCACCTGTTCCTGGTAGACGATGACCCCGTAGGTCTCCCGGAGAAGGGGCTCGAGATCGGGATGCTCGTAGACGATCTCTTTAGGGTTCTTTTTTCTCTTGATGAAGTCGTCGACCATGCCGGAGTTGATGGGGCCCGGGCGGTAGAGGGCCAGGAGGGCGATGATGTCCTCGAACTGCTCGGGGGCGAGCTTGACCAGAAGGTCGGTCATCCCCCGGGATTCGAGCTGGAAGATCCCCAGGGTTTTGCCCGAGCAGAGGAAGCGGTAGGTCTCCGGGTCGTCGAGGGGGATGCGGTCGATGTCGAAGTCGGGGGTGTGGGCCCGGATGCGCCGGACCGCATCTTCGACCAGGGTGAGGGTGGTGAGCCCCAGAAAGTCGAATTTCACCAGCCCGACCTTTTCGACGTCGTCCTTGGTGAACTGGGTCACCGTCTCCCCCCCCGCGCCCCGCATGAGGGGGACATGGTTCGAGAGGGCGTCCTGGGAGATGACGATCCCTGCGGCATGGATCGAGGCGTGGCGGGTAATCCCTTCGAGCTTCATCGACAGGGAGACGAGGCGGTCGATGGCCGGGTCCTTCTCCCGGAGATCGGCAAAGTCCTTGTTCTCCTTGAGGGCCCTCTCCAGGGTCATTTCGAGGGCAGTGGGGATCATCTTGGCGACCCGGTCCACTTCGGCGTAGGTCATTCCGAGGACCCGTCCCACGTCCCGGATCGAGGCCTTGGCGCCCATCGTCCCGAAGGTCGCGATCATGGAGACCTTGTCTGCCCCGTACTTTTTCGTGACGTAGTCGATCACCTCGCCCCGGCGGTTCATGCAGAAATCCACGTCGATGTCCGGGAGGCTCACCCGTTCGGGGTTCAGGAAGCGCTCGAAGAGAAGGCCGAAGACGATGGGGTCGATGTTGGTGATCCGGAGAGACCAGGCCACCAGGGATCCGGCCGCAGATCCGCGTCCGGGCCCCACGGCGATCCCGCGCTCCCGGGCAGTCCGGATGAAGTCCCAGACGATCAGGAAGTACCCCGCGTAGCCCATCGCCCGGATGACCCCGATCTCCCGTTCGAGACGGGTCCGGTAGACCTCCTGGCGCTCCGGAGGAAGACCCGTCTCCTGGAATCGCCGCTCGAGCCCCTCCCGGCTTTCCTTCGCGAAGAGTTCGTCGACAGGAAGGGGCACTTCGCCCAAATCCTGAATGTACTCGGGCATGTAGGTCTTTTTGAGATCGAGGGAGAGGTCGACCCGTTCGGCGATCCGGAGGGTGTTCTCGATTGCCTCCGGGATCTCCCGGAAGGCGTCGATCACCTCCCGGGGCTCCTTCAGATAGAATTCCTCCGCCCCGAACTTCAGGCGGTTCGGATCGTCCAGAGTCTTGCCGGTCTGGAGGCAGAGGAGGATATCGTGGGGAAGGGCATCCTCCCGGTCGAGATAGTGGCAGTCGTTGGTGGCCACGATCGGAATCTGCATCTCCCGGGCGAGCGACAGGAGTTCGCGGTTGGCGACCTTCTGCTCCTCGAGTCCGTTGGCCTGCATCTCGAAGAAGTAGCGGTCCCTGCCGAAGATGTTCCGGAAGACGTCGGCGGTGGCATAGGCCCGGTCCCGCTCCCCCCGGGTGAGAAAGTAGGAGACCTGTCCCTTGAGGCACCCCGACAGGGCGATGAGCCCCTCCCGGTGCCGGTAGAGGAGTTCGTAGTCGGCCCGTGGGCGGTAGTAGAAGCCCTCGAGATGGGCGAGGGAAACGATCTTCAGGAGATTTTCATAGCCGGTCCGGTTCTCTGCGAGGAGGATCAGGTGGAAGGAGGCGTTGTTGATCTTCTTTCCCGCATGGGGGCCGCCGGGCGGCATGAAGAGATCCTCCCGGTCGAAGCGGGAGCGGGGAGTGACGTAGATCTCGCACCCCAGGATCGGCTTGATGCCATGTTTGTTCGCCGCATTGAAGAATTCGATGGCGCCGAAGAGGTTGCCGTGGTCGGTCATCGCCACCGCCGGCATGCCGAGCTGTCGGCACTTCTCCATGAGCGGATCGATCTTGTTGGCCCCGTCGAGAAGGCTGTACTGGGTGTGGAGGTGGAGGTGGACGAACTGATCCTTTTCCGTCATGACGTCCTGGCGCTCCTGTCAGCAGGCCTGTCGGGCCGATCGTTTTCCGTCAGTCGTTCCATGAGTCGTAGACCTTTTCGGTGACATGGTCTCCGCCGATTTCGGCGAGAAAGCGGGACGGAGGCATGGGGGAGCCTCCTCCGAACCCGGTCACGGAGGGCACGCACAGGAAGAGATCCTCCCGGGCCCGGGTCACCGCCACGTAGAAGAGCCGCCGCTCCTCCTCGAGCTGCTCCTCGAGATCCTTCGATTTGTTCGAGGGGAAGACTCCTTCGTTGAGGGAGAGGAGGAAGACGGTGTCCCATTCGAGTCCCTTGGCCTGATGGATCGTGGAGAGGACGATCCGGTCTTTCACTTCCTCTCCTTCCCTGTCTTCCGATCCGGCGTCGAGGAGGGCGAGTTCGGCCAGGAAGAGGGAGAGATCCCCTTCCGGAGGGATCTGGGCCGCCAGGGCCAGGATGTCCGAAACCCGGGACTCGGGGTCCTCGAAGGTCTCCTCGATCCACTCCCGGTAGCCGGTCTCGAGGATCCGGACGATGATCCGGGAGACCTCCCTGGCATCCGCCTCCTTGATCCGGAGGAGTTCGGCCAGGCGTTCCCCCATCGTTCTCAGTCCGCCCCGAACGGAGGAGGGGAAGGCCTTGAGGAAGGACTCCTCGGAAAGGGCCCCGAGCGGTCGGGACTCCCCCGAAAGGTGGGTGAGAATCTTCTCCGAGGTCTTTCGGCCCACCTTGGGGATCATCCGGAGGAGGCGTTTCCAGGCCGCCTGGTCCCGCTGATTTTCGAGGACCCGCAGGAAGGCCAGGACATCCTTGATGTGGGCCTGTTCGTAGAACTTGAGGCCGCTTGTGAGGTGAAAGGGGATCCGCTTGCGGGAGAGGGCGATCTGGAGGGGCAGGGAAAGATAGTGGGCCCGGTAGAGCACGGCGATCTCCCCCGGCTCCTTGCCGCGATCGAGCTGATCTTCGATGGTCCGGACCACGAATCGCGATTGGTCGGCGTCTGAAAACATGCGGACCAGGACCGGGTGATCGGCAGAGGGGCGCGGAGAGTAGAGCGTCTTCGGGATCTGCCTCTGGTTGTGGCGGATGATCCGGTTTGCCAGGTTCAGGATGTTCGGAGTGGAGCGGTAGTTCTTCTCCAGCCGGAAGAGGCGGGCGCCCGGATAGCGGTCCTGGAAGGTGAGGATGTTGTCGATCTCCGCCCCCCGGAAGGAATAGATGCTCTGGCTGTCGTCTCCCACGACGAAGAGGTTCTGGTGTCGACCCGCCAGGGTGTCGAGAATGCGGGACTGGAGCGGATTGGTGTCCTGGTATTCGTCCACGAGGATGTGCCGGAAGCGGTCCTGCAGGAGCTCCGCCGTTTCGGGGCTCTCTTCGAGCATCCGGAGCCAGAGCAGGAGAAGGTCGTCGAAGTCCAGGACCCGGTCCCGCTCCTTGGCCGTCCGGTAGCGGGCCGCAATGGTCTCGATCCTGTCCAGGGCCGGAAGGAGCCAGGGGGAGCGGCGCTTCACCAGCTCCCCGACCGGCATGAGAAGATTGGCCGAGAGTGAGAGGAGGCTCTGGAGGGCGGCCGCGGGGGGGATTCCTTCCGCGGTCCCGTCCCCGCCGCAGACCTCGTCCCGGATCTCCTTGACCAGATCCCGCTGATCCTCCCGGTCGAGGAGGGTCCGGGATCCGTCGACGCCGATCCGGGATCCGAATTCGCGGATCAGCCGGTACCCCACGTGATGGAAGGTGCCGGACCAGGGTACGACCAGAAATTGCCCCATGAGCTGGGTAAGGCGGGCCTGCATGACCTGGGAGGCCTTCTTGGTGAAGGTCAGGAGAAGAAGGCGGGGCGGTGGGACTCCCCGGGCCAGGAGATGAGCCGCCCGGTAGGTGAGGACCCGGGTTTTTCCTGATCCGGCCCCCGCCAGGACGAGGGCCGGGCCTTCGGGTGCCAGGACGGCCGGTGCCTGTTCTTCGTTCAGATCCTTGTCGAGCTGGGGCAAGGGAGACTCCCGGCGATAATGATAAGAAGGCTCCGGAGGAGGGTTCTCCGGATCAAAAGTCCATGTTGGCGACGGGCGGAAGGGATTCGAAGGCCGGCCGGGCGAAGAAATATCCCTGGAAGAGGCTGATACCCATGTCCCGGAGGATCCGGGCCTCTCCCAGCGTCTCCACTCCCTCGGCGATCACCTTGATCGAAAGGCCGCGGCAGAGGTGGACCACGGCCTCGACGATCCGGCTTCGGACGGGATCGGTGTCGATGCCCGTAATGAGCTGGCGGTCGATCTTCAGATATTCCGGCCGGATCTGGGCGACGAGATTGAGGCTCGAGTATCCTTCTCCGAAGTCGTCGATGGCGATGTTGAGGCCATAGCGCCGGTATCCGTCGAGGACCTTGTGCAGAAAGGTCGGATCCTCGATCTTTTCCTCTTCGGTGGTCTCGAGAATGATCCGGTCGATCGGAAAGTTGTTCTTCCGGGCGCACTCGAGGGTCACCTGAATGCACTGGTCGGGGTTGTAGACGGCGTTGACCAGAAAGTTGATGTTGAGACGGGTCGAAAGGTTCAGGGTGGTGGCGAGAGAAATGGCCTTGGCCCGGCAGAGCTGGTCGAAGCGGAAGCGGTTCTTCCGCGTGATCTGTGAGAGCACGGTCAGGGCGCCCTCCCCGTTTTTTCCACGGACCAGGGCCTCGTGGGAATGGATCGTCTTCGAGTCGATGTCGACGATGGGCTGGAAGGCAAAAGAGAAGTCGAACGGCAGGAGATCCCCCTTCATGCAGTGTTCGCATGTCAGGGTTTCAAGTTGGGTCGAGATCTCTTCCGATGACGGAACGAGAGAGAGTTCCGGGTTGACCATGCGGGCTCCTTCTGCCGGGAAATGATTTTCCTTTATCATATCACTGTCGGGGGGGCCGGTTCGAGACGGTTCCGGAATCTCTGAAAAGGATGCTATGGTTGGGCAGGAATTGAAACCCTGCGGGATGAAAGCTTCGGATCTGGCGACCATGGGGGGCTTCTTTCCTGGATTCCATCGTGGTAATTTGTTGGTGGCGAAGGGAGAGGAATGGGCCATCCGGTCGTCCTTTTTCCGATGGATCCAATGGGGAGAACCCACGAGCGACGATCAGGGTGAGCGGGGTTCCCGCCCTCCCGGGAGAGAGTCCATGTGCGGAAGAATGACCCAGACCCGGCCGGTCCGGGATTACGCGCTCCTCTTCGACGCCACTCCGGTTCCCGGACTCTCTTTTGCTCCCCGATACAATCTGGCACCCTCCCAGAAGGCCCTGGCGATCCGCCTGGACCTCCCCTCGGGGAGGCGCGAGCTTTGGGCGCCGACCTGGGGGCTCGTTCCCCATTGGGCCCGGGAAAGAGGGACAATCGCTCCCATCAATGCCAGGATCGAAACGGTGGGGACCCGTCCGATGTTCCGGGAGGCTTTCAGAAGACGGCGATGTCTCGTCCCCGCAGACGGATACTTCGAATGGCAGGCTCTCTCCGGTGGAAAGACCCCCTGGTATTTCCGGAGGGCCTCGGGAGAGCCGCTGGCGCTGGCAGGGCTCTGGGACTCTTGGAGAAGTCCGGCCACGGGCGAAATTCTGGAGACCTTCGCCGTTCTCGTCCGCCCCGCCTCCCGGGAGGTCCGCTTCGTCCATGATCGGATGCCGGTTCTTCTGGGCCGGGAGGAGGAAAAAGACTGGCTGGACCCTTCCCGGATTCCGGGAGAGGCTTTTTTGGCGCGACTCTCCGATCGGGAGCCGAAGGACCTTGTCGCCTACGAGGTCGGCCGCGGGGTCAATTCTCCCAGGAACGAGGGACCGGCTCTGATTCTTCCCTGGGGACCAGGCCCGCCGTGAAAGCCTCATTTCTTCCAGGTGCCTTCTGGACGGTATTTTCAGATCCATTGGAATGTCCCTCAGACTCTCTTCCGATCCGGCAACCTTGCCGTCCCTGTCAAAGAGCCCGGGAAGGGGTACACTGTCTATGAAAGAAAATACATAAAGACAATACGGGTCGGTCCGGAGCGTCATGTGCACGAGAGTTCCCTGCTCATCAGAAAATGGCAGGGTGTTCGGAATGCAGCTCGATCCGGAGAAGGGGCCGGAAGGACCCGTCGGAAGGAAAGGAGAGGGGCTATGGAGACGATCGGAATGGACAGGCAACTCCGTTCCCGCTATCGGGGCTGTCTTCTGGCCGGAGCGGTAGGGGATGCTCTCGGCGCTCCGGTCGAAATGATGTCATGGCCGGAAATCCAAAAGGCGTTCGGGGAGTCCGGGATCACCGACCTCACTCCTGCCTATGGAAAAATCGGCTCGATTACAGACGATACCCAAATGACTCTTTTCACCGGGGAGGGAATCCTGCGGAGCCTCTCCCGAAGCCGAAACCGGGAGATCGGAGATCCCTACCGGATCCTTCGGCGCTCCTATCTCCGCTGGCTCGTGACGCAAGGCGAACTCCCACCGGAGGAGACGCTTCCGCTCGATCCAGGGTCGAGCTGGCTCTTCAGGCTTCCGGAGATGCACGCGGTCCGCCTCCCCGGGAATACCTGTCTGTCGGCGCTCCGCCTTCCGGCAGATCCAAAATCTCCACGACTGCGCGCCAACAACAGCTCCAAA
This sequence comes from Nitrospirota bacterium, assembly GCA_021820445.1. Classification (GTDB taxonomy): domain Bacteria; phylum Nitrospirota; class Leptospirillia; order Leptospirillales; family Leptospirillaceae; genus UBA4572. The sequence continues at coordinate 10,494 of JAKADN010000067.1, forward strand.
GGGTGCGGAGGGTTGATGCGGGTGGCTCCGGTGGCTCTGGCAAACGCCTTCGGAGGGGATTCTTCCGGGGCGATCCATCACACCTTCTGGCTGGCGGGGAGGGTTGCAGAGCTCACTCACGGCCATCCGGCCAGCACGGCGTCAAGCGGGGCACAGGCCGTCCTTTTGCATCTCCTGCTTCATGGACGGACTTTTCCGGAGGCGCTGGCTATGGCCGAGGGAATTCTGCGGGAATGTCCCGGAGGGGAGTTCGTCGCCGATCTTCTCGTGAAGACCCAATCTCTCGCGGCCTCCTCTCTTGGGCCGATCGAGGCCATCCGGGAGATCGGGGAGGGATGGGTGGCCGAAGAGGCGCTGGCGATCGCCCTTTTTTCCTGCCTGAGGGGGATGACCCTGGAAGAGTCGCTCCTGCTCGCAGTGAACCACGGGGGCGACTCCGATTCGACGGGGGCGATTGCAGGGAATCTTATGGGAGCCCGGATGGGCGAAGAGGCGATTCCGGGAAGATGGCTGTCCCGTCTCGAGCTTCGTGAGGCTATTCAAAAGATGGCCGACGATCTGTTTGATTTCCCCCACTGGCCCCGGGAAGATGTCGCGGAAAGTGGCTGGAGTCGCTATCCTCCCTTTTAGGGGCCGGTCAGCAGGAGGAGAGGATTCCCGGGGGGATGGGGAAATGGCTCCGGAAGCTTGGGCGACCTGCCATCCTTTATCAGAAAAACGCCGTAAAGCTCCGGACTTCAGTCCGGAGATATAAGGCGTGCTTTGGTGTGTTAGAATGGGACCCATGAAACACCTTCGAGCATTCAAATTTCGCCTCGTTCCGACCGC
>JAKADN010000009.1 GCA_021820445.1 Nitrospirota bacterium
CGCCCAGGGCTCCGTAGTAGCCCGGAGAGAAGTTCTGGGCCGAGGCGTAGGCCCCCGGACCGAAGTCCGCCCGGAGCACGAATCCCACCCCGTCGTCGTCGGGACGCCAGAACTTGAGCTGGGCCATGTTGATGTTGAAGGAGTTGGCCCCGTAGTCGTAGGCCCGGAAGTCGGTCGTTCCCGCAGAGGTCGGATTATACTGGGCATAGACGTCCACGAACCCCTTCATATGGATATTCATGGAGGGGAGCACCAGGTCGGACGGCGCGGCCGGGGTGGCCGCCGGTGCCGCCGCAGCAGGAGCCGGGGCAGTTGTGGAGGCGGCCGGGGCGGAGGAATCCGCCCAGGCGACACCCGTTCGGGCGAGGGTGATTTCCGTCCCCCCGATCAGGAGGGCGGAGGCCAGGACAATGCGGCCCCATCGTATCAGTCGACGGTCGAGCGTCATCGGAACTCCTTCGTTAAAGGATAGTGAAAGCGTGGATCGCGCAGGTACAATGACCGGCAGACCCATTTAATGCCGGATGTCCGGCTTGTCGGAACAGGAAGTAGAAAGAATCGACGGCCCAAAAGGACGCATCAGAAAATTCGGAATAAGATCTCGACGGCGAGAAATGGAGATTGGGAACAACATTGTTCCGGAGTGCGTCACCCGAATGTCTTCATCCCGGCAGGGGAGGGACCTCAGTGACACCCCTCCATATACAAAAACCGTGCCAAAACATAATATCTTTTAAATGAATAAGCTTAGGTTAAAAAAGCCTCTCCATGCAGCAGGACCATTTACGACAAAATTGTCCACATAATGACTCCAATCTTTGTCCACCTTTTTACAATTATCTGGAGATCTCCCTCACTCGGAGAAGAGATGATTTTTTGGAGGAATTTCACATGAGTGTCGTCGGAGCCTCCGGCAGAGAAGATTCAGCAGATCGCACAGGATCCCTCGGGTTTCTTTATGGAAAGGCATCTTTGGGATTGACCACAGAGGAGGTGCCCCTGTTAAACAGAGGGCATCCCTACAGGAGGCGCCGGTCAGGCCGTCCGGGCGGCGCCTGACCTGACTGGGGTCATCAGAGAACCATTATTTTCCCTGGCTTATTCAGAACAAAGGAGTCTCGTTCATGGGCTGGTCCCACCTTCATCCCGCCCTGGTCCACTTCGTGGTCGGCCTTGGCACGATCCTTTTGCTATGGGACATCAAACGACTACGTTTTCCGTACGAACCTGCACGATGTGATAGACCGTTCGCTCTGATATCCGAGGGATGGATTGGGCTTGTTCTTCTCGGCGTGGGAACGGGATGGCTCGCCCTCGCCACCGATGCCCTGCTCCAGCACGGCGGGGCCGAAATCTATCTGGGAAGCGTCCATGGGGAAATGGGGGTCCTGGTCCTGGGTCTCGCGACCGCCAGGGTCCTCGGCGGACCCGCGCCGAAGCCCCCCGGGCTTCGACGGTTCTGGACAGGCTTCGACATCGGCCTGCTCCTGCTTTTATCCGGCACGGCACTTCTGGGGGAATGGCTCGTCTTCCGGATGGGCCTGGGGGTGAGCGGCATCACCCTTTAAAGCCGACTGAGGGCCGCCTCCACGTCTTTGCAGAGATCATCGGAACTCTCGAGCCCGACCGACATCCGGACGAGACCATCCTCGATCCCCATGGCCCGTCGAACCTCGGGACTCCACCCCCGATGGCTCATCGAGGCAGGGTGCTCGACTAGGGATCCGGGATCCCCAAGACTCACCCCGATCCGGATGAGACTGAGCCCGTCCATGAAAGATCGAGCCATTTTTCCAGACGAGAACTCGACGGAGAGCATTCCCCCCGTTCCCTTCATTTGCCTCCGGGCGATCTCATGGCCCGGATGCTCCGAAAGTCCCGGATAGTGGACCCGGACCACCGGGGCCTTCCCCGAGAGGAGTCGGGCCAGAGCGGAGGCCCTCAGGGAGTGGGCCTCCATCCTGAGAGCCAGCGTCTTGATTCCCCGAAGGATCAGCCAGGCGTTCATGGGGGAAAGCGTCGCCCCCAGGAGAGTAGCCTCCCCGGCGCGAAGAGCCTGGATCGTCTCCCTTCGTCCGATCGCCACACCTCCCAGCAGGTCACCGTGTCCTCCCAAATATTTGGTGGCGCTGTGGATCACAATATCGGCCCCCTGTTCGAGGGGCTTCTGGAGAGCCGGAGAGGCAAAGGTGTTGTCCACCGCAAGAGGGACTCCGTACTTTCGGCACAGGGTGCCCACCCCCGAGAGGTCGACAATATCGAGCGTGGGATTGGAAGGAGTCTCCAGAAAAAGACCAGCCGCTCCATCCCTGAGTTCCTCCTCAAGAAGAACGAACGACGGACCTTCCGCCCGGAAATCAACGAACCGGACTGTCGCCCCCAGGGGGATCAGCATCGATTCAATGAAATGCCGCGTCCCGCTGTAAAGATGTCGGGAGAAGAGGAAGGGGGATCCCTTCTTCATCCAGGAGAGGAGGACGGCGGCGATCGCACCCATACCCGAAGAAAAGGCAACCCCTTCTTCTCCTCCCTCAAGAAGGGCCATCGTGCGCTCGAGTTGGCGCACCGTGGGGTTGGCTGCCCGGGAGTAAACGTATCCCTCCTCTTCTCCTCCCAGAACCCGGTCCACCGTCTCCATCGATGGGAATGTGTAAGTGGAGGTCATATAGATCGGAGGGGTCAGGGCCCGGTAGGGGTCTGTCCCTTCAACTCCATGAACCGCTTCGGTTTCAAAGCCGTACCGTCCTTCCGGTTTTTCCATCGTCCGCTGCCTCCCCTTCCCGATTGATTTCCCGTTTCAGGAAATAATTTTTCGACACCCGATCCATGGACTCAATCAACCACTGACATTGTCCGAAAAGATTCTTTCTCAGTCGACCCCAATAATCCTTCCATTAATTTGACAAATATAATAATATAAATATATAATAAACACACAATACTCGGTAGAAAGCAGTGGACACACCTGACATTTAAAGACCAAAGCGAATTTTTTTGCCATATTGATTTTGCTTGAGTCAAAAAAGCCGATCGGAAACAGGAGCAGGAATGAAAAAGATGCCACCCCTCGAAGGAAAACAGTTCAGAACCCGGGCCAATGTCGTGATCGCCATTCTGGTTGCCCTCGTCACCGTCGCCGGCCTCGTGCTGGTCGTGGCGAGCCTGACGAAACTCTCCCGGGCCTCCCGTGAGCTGGCCCAGGTCAGCAACGTCAGGAATGCCCTCCTGCGACTCCAGTCCGATGCCGGAACCTACTTTCTCCGGCCCGACCCCGCCCTCTACCGGGACTTCATTAAAACCGGCAATGCCCTTTCCAAAAGCATCACCGGGCTCCAGGGCCTGACCTTTGAAGAAAAAAAGGAGGTCGGCATGTATCTGATCCAGATGCGGGCCCTCTCAACGCTCCTCTTCCACACCTCCTCACAGAAGGTCGAGCAGCAGGGCTTTGCCAGCGTCCAGAATCTGGTGCGCGTCCTCGACCAGAACGTGGCCAAGAAGGCCCTCGACCGGGAGTCGCTCCGGTATGACCGAGAAGCCGGCCACATTCGGACCCTCGTCATCGGGAACAGCCTGATCATCCTTCTTCTTGCGATCCTGTCGGCTCTCATGACCGTGCGCCTCGCCAGAAACGTCCGGACGGGCCTTCTGGACCCGCTCCATCTCCTGGCAGAACAGGCCAGGGAAGCCCTTCACTTCCGTCTGGGAGACCAGAAGATCGAAAGCCCCTATCTCGAAATCCAGGCCGTCAGCACAACCATCCGCTCCGTTCTCAAGATGGTTTTCACCACCTTGAACCGGCTCCCGGGGCTGGGTCTGGCCATCGCGGACACCGAGATGGGCTCGGGGAACGAAGGGAACCGGATCCTCTACGCCAACGATACCATGCAATCCCTCTACCAGGCCATGCGATCCGATCTCGAGTCCTTCACCCACCGCTCCCTTCCTGAAAATCTGGTAGGGCTTTCGATCCATCAGTTTCATAGGGACCCGGACCAGGTCCGCGGGGACATCCGGTCCATCGGGGCCGACCAGGTCCGCACAAATGCCATCATTCCCATCGGGAAGCGCTTCATCTTTTCCCAGTCCTTCAGTCTTTCCGACGAGGAGGGCCACCCCCAGGCCTATGTCACCGTCTTCTCGGACGTGACCCGGGAACAGAACCTGAACCGGGGAATCAAGACGGCCGAGTCGAGCGGGGCCCACCTCACGAACTCGATGTCCCGCATCTCCGATTCTGTCTCGACCATCACGCAGAGGCTCGACAACATCTCGCGGGAATTTGACGGAATCAACCAGGAAGTCCACCGCGGAGGAAGCATCGTGTCCAATCTTTCCCGGACTGTCGACAACCAGACCACGCTCATGACCACCCTCCGCGCCGCCACCGAATCCATGAATGCCAAGTCGACCGAGATCCAGCAGATCACCGAGGCCATCAGCCGGATCGCCGAACAGATCAATCTTCTCGCCCTGAACGCGGCCATCGAGGCAGCCCGGGCGGGAGAGCAGGGCCGCGGTTTCGCCGTGGTCGCAGATGAGGTGAGGAAACTTGCGGACCAGACCGCCCGTTCCGTCGGCGACATCGGAACCATCATCCATTCGACGGTCGAGGAAACCCGGAGAAACACAGGCCTATTGTCCGAACTCGGGGAGGCCGTGGCCACCACGAAAGAACGGACGGAGGAGACAAAGCTGGCCTTCGGAACCATCGAGAAATCCCTGGAAAAGCTCTCGGGCCTTTCCGAAGAGATCCGGTCCCAGATGGGAATCTCCTCCCAGACCGTTCAGGGGATGGACTCTCTCGTGGGAGAAACCCTTCGCAACTATCAGGTCCTGTTGAGGTAATATCCTCGCAATCCGGAATTTGTGACACAGGGAAATAGTTTATGTTATGATTTCTGAAAAATTGTCGGCAGGACATCCACAGGAGAAAAGGACGGGAGCCCAATGAAAAAAAGCCTTCCCCTACATAACCAGGGATCGATCCAGCAGGAACTGCTCCGGGCCCTCCGCTACCATCGGCCTCTCTCCCTTCTCGCGATCACGGCCGAGCAATCGAACACTCCGTCGCTCCTTACTGCGGGCACAAAGCTGAACGACATCATCAGGAAGCACCTTCGAAACACCGATGTCGTCGCCGAGGACTCGGAAACACGTTTCTACCTTCTTCTTCCGGAAACCCCCATGGAGGGGGGTGTGGTGCTGGCGAATCGCCTCGTCCGGGATCTCATCCAGCCCGGAGGCCTTCTGAAATCCCTTTACATCGGAATCAGTTCCATTGATGAAGGAGTTTACAGGGCGGATGATCTCATCAGCACAGCGATCATTTCGAACATGGCCGCACGGGCCGCGGAACGGACGATCTTTCCCGTCTCTGCCTTCCGGGACCAATCCCTGTCGCTTCCTTCCATGGTGGCGGTCATGCTGACCTTGTCGGCAGACGATCTCGAAGAGCTTTCCGCCTTTCTCGAGCGGACGCGCCACGAACCGGAAGGCATGAGGAAGTCTGCCTCCGAGCTCGCAATCAAGCTCGGGCGAAAGCTGAAACTCGACGACGATATCCAGGAAGTTGTCCGTTTCTGGGTCCTGATGCACGACATTTCCCGAAATACGGCCCCGGAGCCGGATCCTTCCGAGACACTCCCTCATCTCTCCCGGAGGAAGAAGGCCTTTCATACCATCCTGATGCACTACTCTCCCCTCGGTGAACCTTCGGCGAAGACCGACTCTAAAGCGAAGGCCCTTCTTGAGATTTTTCAGGCCGTCCTGAAGGAGATCGAAGCCTACCACAATCCGACTGAAGAGATCTTCGACGACATTCTGCACAAGGTTCTCGCTTCCTGCGAAGGGCGGGGAGTCGACAAGCAGGTCCTGGCCCTCGTCCGCAAAACATCCTCCTCGGATTGGTTTTCCTATCCTGCCTGAGCCTTCACCCTTCTTTTATAGGGACCGAACACGGGGATCCACTTCTTCCTGAAGGAAATCCCCCGCCAGAATGGCCACCGTCAGGATTATCGTATACACGAGCGTCGTTCCCATGATCAGGGGATAATCCCTGTTCATGACCGACAGCACGAAGACCCTTCCCATGCCCGGAATCGCGAACACGGTTTCGACCACAAAGGATCCTGTCAGGAAGGCTGCGGCCAGCGGGCCGACCAAAGCCAAAACGGCGTTCATCGAGGGAAGAATCAGATGGAAAATGAGCCGGCGGGAAGACACGATGCCATTGGCCAGGGATGTCCTGTAGAAAGGACTCTCCAGAGTCTCTTCCATTGAGGTCGCAAAGACCCTCGCGAGATAGCCGGCAGGCGCGATTGACAGGGCAAGGACAGGAAGAACCGCAGACCGCCAGCCTTCCCAGAGAGCGACCGGAAGAAGCCCGGCATGAAGGCCCACGACATCGATAAGGACTGCCGCAAGCAAAAATGAGGGAAGGCCGACCAAAAGGGTTGTTCCGTATCTGAGAAGGCGGGAGATCCAAAGGGGCCCGATACCGATCAGAAGTCCCACCGAAAGACCAAGGAGGATGGAGGCCCCGAAGGCCAAAATGCCCAGCGTCAGGGAGACCGGAAGAGTCTGGGATATGATTTCCGAAACGGGAATCCCCGTGGCCTTGTAGGAAGTTCCCCAATTTCCGGTGAGCGTCTGCCCGAGGGTCAGAAGATATTGCTCCCAGAGGGGTTTGTCGAGATGGTAGGTTTTGAGGAGATTGGCCATCACGTCGGGTGGAAGATGGCGTCCGGCCGAAAAAGGGTTTCCCGGAGCGAAGCGGGTCAGCAGAAAAGTCAGGGTGAAGACGGCCCAAAGAAGGAGGAGCGAGGAAAGAAGGCGGCGAATGATCCGGTTCACCGGGAGACTCCGGAGCGGCGGGAGAAACGGTCTGCCAGGACCTGGAAGCTGACCAGGGATAGGACGATGAATCCTGCGGGCCAAAGAAGCATGAAGGCCGAGATAGGAAGAGCCTTCCACCCCTCATTCACCAGAACGCCCCAACTCGCCGCAGGGGGAGCGAGCCCCAGACCGAGAAAGGAAAGGGTCGACTCGCCCAGGATTCCTCCAGGGATCCTGAAGAGGAACATGAGCAGAATGACCGGCAGGACATTGGGAAGAAAATGCCTGAGGACAAGACGGAAAGGCCCTGCTCCCGAGGCTCTCGCCGCGTCCATGAAAACCGCTTCCCGAAGGCGGAGGGTTTCGGATCGCAGAACCCGGGCAACCCCCATCCATCCCCCGATTGACAAGGCCACGATAACAGCCAGAAGCCCATGGCCCAACACCAGCATCAGGATGGTCGCGATAAGGATCTCAGGAAGGGCGTACCAGATCTCAAGGGTTCGCATCATTACCGGATCCCAAGGATGCCCCAAAAATCCGGAAACGATCCCCCAAAGACACCCGATCAAGGTCGACAGCACCCCCACGGAAACCCCGACCGTAAGGGAGACCAGACTCCCCGTGACCAGCCGGGACCATAAGTCCCGTCCCAGGAAGTCGCACCCCAGAAAATGTCCCGGGGTTAACGGCGGAGCCAAAACAAGCCGCGCATGCTGGGACAATGGATCGACACCCGTCAATCGCTCAGGCAGGAGCGCCCAAAGGAAAAGAACTGCCAGGACAAGAAATGCGGCAATGGACCCGAAGGGAATCCTCCCATCGGAAAGGAGTCGCCACCCAAAAGGACGATGGTGGACTGGGGGAGAGGTCAAAAGGTCAGGACCTTCCGGGCCTTGAGGAGTCGCTCGACACATTCTTCATCCGTCAGACATTGGGAAAAGGGAGAGCGTCCCCGTCCCTCCACATCCTGGAGGAGGTAGAACAAGTTTTCTTCGCCGTTCCAGGGATGGTTCACTCCTTCCCCGTAAAAAATGACCATCGGGCGACTGTCAAGCAAGCCGGCCACCGGCGGGGGAAGGGGGGAAATGCCAACCAGTAGAACGAGGTCCGCCCCGTTTCCTGCACGATCATCCGTCATGGCTATTCCGACCTCTTCAGAAAAGGGATGACGATTTCGGCGGAAGAAATCAGCTTCTGGACATCCTCGGCCCCTACCGGCTGAACAAAGTCCGGAACAGGCCGGTCGAGAAAAAATCGGTCCAGGTCGGCCTCCAAAGCAAAGACGGCCACTCCCAGCTCTTTAAGCAGGGGAACGACCTCGTTGATTTCCGGGGGAAGACCCAAGAGTTTGGGGGCAATCGGAAGAAGGATCCGGAGCCCTTCTCCCATCAGGAGGAGGGTGACGGGACGGTGGGAGACAGAAAAACCGAGCGCCATCCGGAGACCCTCAAAAAATCTGAGGTGGGCGGTTGGAGAGGCTTCCAGGACAAAGACGATACTTTTGTGCTTTCCCATTGTTTCGAGAGAACCTACGCGGTAAAGGGAAGAAAGAGGTCGGCCGACCCGGCCAGCTGTCCCAGCTGAACCTGGGTTTCGAAACGGACTCCCGAAGGAAGGTCTCCGGGCCCCATTCCCCTGATTTCAGCTGTCGACTGGCAGACGACGATCTGGGCTCCCGCCTGAAGAACGGGAAAGAGAGGGAAAGAATTCTGTCCCCGCCCGTGAACGGGTACCAGCCCAAGGATCGCGTCGTCCATCACAAAGATCGTCAGTCGGGCCCCGAGAGCCACAAACGCACTCGCAAGTCTGACGACAGTGGCATAGGGTGTCCACTCCGGACTGCGCAGAAGAAGAATCACAACCACTGGCGCAGAGCGTGGCTCCATCAGGCGCTCTGCGCCCCGATCTTTTCAGTCCCCGGAGCAAGCTCCTCGAATCGTTTGGCCAAGGAGAAAATTCGCGCGAGAGTCCCCATCATGGCATCGGGAAGGGTTTCGGCCACTCCCTCGAACTGTTTGCTCGCAATCAGAGAACCATCCCAGAGAAGTATCTGGTTATAGGATGTCATGGCGCCAACCTCCCGAGAAAGATCCGGCGACCGCATGATGAGCGCAGCCCTGGCGGGATCCTGCGAACGGACATCGAAGGGCAGTCCGGGAACAGGAACAGAGGGTCCCACCTCCTCTTCGAGCTTGGCCTTCTGGTCCGGTTTCGGGTCCCTGAAGCCGTTTTTCTGCAGCAGGAGCACTTTGTCCGGCGTGGAAACTCCCAGTTCCACGACAAGATTCAGAACGCTCACCGTATGATTTTCTGCCGTATGAAAAAATATCTTAACCGGACGACCTTCATAGCTCCCGGACAGATACGGGTAGGCCCAAATGGCCGATCTTCCGGCCGCCCCGGAGAGGCCCGATGCAAGCTCGGTAAAGGCAGCGAATATTTTTTGTCGATTCACGAAGCCATGTACAAAAAAACCTAGGCCTATTGCCGCGATAACGCCAAAGAATGTCAGGGGAATGTAACTGATCATAAAGAGGGCCTCGAATCATGAGGCGGAGGGGAGAGATCTCTCCCCTCCGATCGATTAAAGCGGTCGGAAGATCAGGAGTGCAGGATCATGCCCCCGACTCCGACAACCCATCCATGGGAGCTGTCCGGAAAGGTCATGCCATACAGGTCGAGGTTTGTCCCGCTCTTGACGAGAGTCCAGTGGTTGCCTCCATCGACCGTTTTCAGGAAAATCCCCAAAACCCCCGTCACATATCCCACCTTGTCGTTCAGAAAAACGACGGTATGAAGATCGTTGGATTCGCGCTCCATGCCGGCGACGCTCCAGGTGAGGGGTCCGCGGCCCGGACCATTCTGTATGACCCAGCTCTGTCCACCGTTCGACGTGTATTCGATGATGCCATGGGTGCCAACGACCCATCCCCGGTTCTGGTCAACGAAGGTCACGCCGTACAGGTCCTTTCGGACGGGATTGTTCTGCTTCTTCCAGGTGTTTCCTCCGTCCGACGTCGCAAGGATCAGGCCTTCCTGACCCACGGCCCAGCCGTGGCTGGCATCCCCCTTGAGGAAGGCCACCTTCATGATCCACTGGGCGGTGTCGGTCGACACCTTCGCCCAATGGGAGCCACCATCGGTCGTGTGGAGGAGCGTGCCGGCGAACCCCGAAACCCACCCGTTCTGGGGGTCCGTGAATGTCACCGAGTAAAGATCGAAGGGGACACCCGTTTCTTGTGTCGCCCAGGTCTTGCCCCCGTCTTCGGTCGAAAGAATGAGTCCGTTGTTTCCTACGGCCCAGCCGTGGGAGGAATCCACAAAGTCCACCGAATGGATCCAGTGCGTTGTACCGGTATTGAGGGGAGACCAGGTCTTGCCCGCATCGGTGGTGTGGATGATCACACCGGAGGCGCCGGAGACCCAGCCTTCGCTGGCATTGATGAAATAGACTCCATCAAAAGGGACCCCGATCCCCAGAGAATCCGCAAAGGTCCACCGGTCTGCCGCCGAGGCTGGCGGAAGGGTCAATCCTGGAGAGGCGATTCCTGTTCCGACAAGGAAAGCCGCCACGGATCCGGCCACCAGTCCCGAGGCAAGCCGGCTGCGAATCTTTCCAACCCACGTCGTTCCTTCCGTTTTTTCCTGCCCATATTTTCCCATGCAATCCCTCCGGATCCGAGTTGTTTTTATAATAACGCCACAATTTAGGAGGAAGGCTCTCCCGCCTTCCGCAAAACGCGGAGAACGACACACCAGAGAAGGAGGAAGGCCATTCCCTGGAAAGGAAAGCAAAACATGCTCATTGCCGAAATCGGAAAATGACCTTGATTGTATCCACAATCCATCGACATTGCAATCTATGCGGGCTTGAAGACATATCGCGAACTTCGAAGCTGAACCCATTCAGAGCTTCGTCATCTTCCCTCTGGCCTCTGGGTCGGTTTTCCTTTTATGGAGAGATCCGGTAGAGATGGGAACGTCCGAAAATGATCAGGTCCCGACCATCGGAGGAAAAAGTCTTCATCCGGGGATGGGATCCGGCCGGCAAAGCCACCAAGGTTCCCCTCTCCCTGATCAGGCGAGCAAAGTCAAAGGACTCCCTGGACTGAAGTTTTTCGATTAAGGAATAAAGGCGGGCCGGGTTCACGATCGCGACAATCCATCGCTCCTTCATTCTTCTGTCCATTCCCCCGGGAGGAAACAGGTAGGCGAGACGGTTTCCCCACCAGGATGCCGCGAGAGGAAGAGCCCCCCCCGTGATCCGATGGCAGGACGAGAGACCGGAATCCTGGCCGGTCTCGGGAATCCGGCACACCGCCGGGATCCTTCCCAGAAAAAAGCCCAATCCCTGTCCTGCGGGCAGAAGTCCCATAGAGCTCTCAACCATTGGGGAGGCTCGGACGGGTTCGTTCCGGATTTCCCCTTCCGGAGAGGGCATCCGTGATGTCAGGTAGAAGCGGCAGGAAAAACAGGGTTGGCCGGAGGAATGGGTGGCCCGCGGAACCAGGAGAGGGGGAGGGCCGGAGAAAAGCGTCGTCTCCGACGGGAGGGGCAGATAGCCGGCCGGATCCGCCCACAGCACCCTGTCGTGGAGGAAAAGGAATGGTAGCCCGGACTCGACCTTTCCACTGTCGTAACCCAGCCAGAGGATGCGCGCCTTCATGTCCAGGGATAGGAGCCTGATGGCCACGTCGGCAGATTCAGGAAAGTAGTCGACCTGGCCCGTAAGGGCCATTTTCTCATGGCCATTGACTTCGCCTATTCCAATCTGGAAGGAGCGGACGACGGCCCCTCCCCCTCCGCGCTCTCCTCCGAGGAAAAGATGATTCCCACCGATCGCGGCTGCACGGATCCTGAATCCGGGCAGGGATGGAAGAGAGACCGTCGTCCAGGTTTCCCGCCAGAGGTCCTTCGCCCCCATGGGATGCTCAATGGTCAGGCGGGCGAGACTGGGGCTTCCTGACGGAGAAAAAAAATAATAGGCACCCGAGTCATCACGACCAAAGTCGGAGTCTCCGGCCACATGGGAGTGAGCGGGCAAAGGGAGTACAGAGAGTGAGGGGGATCCGCCCGGGGGAACGGGCGGACCTGCCAGACTTGCCGGTAGGACGACAGAGGCAAGAAACGCCCTGCCCAGAGCCCCCCCTAAGACTCTCTTTACAAGACCGGAGCTTCCCTTCACGCGATCGCCTCCCTTCGTGGGTCTTCCTCTCCCGTGAGCCTGTCCCACCCTACCCGGCCGGGATCACTATACCATGAATCGGCAATGCATCCCCTTTTTAAAACACCACCCCTTTTTTGGCCCGTTCGTACCGGACGGGCCAGGAAACATCCTGATTCAGCCTTCTGGCGGCATGAAGCGGCCAGTAAGGATCGCGGAGCATTTCCCGGGCCAGGCTGACCGCATCGGCCTGTTCCGTGACAAGGATATGTTCGGCTTGGCCAGGATCGGTGATCATTCCCACCGCCACCACCGGAATGCCCACTTCCTGACGAATCTTCGAGGCCATGGCAGTCTGGTATCCAGGGGCTGCGGGAATGGAGGCATGCGGAACGAGTCCACCCGAGGAACAGTCGATCACGTCGACGCCTTCTTGCGCCAGGGCTTTCGCCAAAACGACCGACTGATCCGGATCCCATCCTCCCTCAACCCAATCGGTGGAAGAAATCCTGACCCAAAGCGGAAGATCCTCCGGCCAGACCTTACGAACCGTGATTGCCACCTCGAGAGGAAACCGTATCCGGTTCTCAAGTGTTCCCCCATAGCCGTCTTCCCTCCGGTTGGAGAGGGGAGAGAGAAAGGTATGGAGAAGATAGCCGTGTGCCATGTGGATCTCAAGAATCCGGAAACCGGAGGAGCGGGCCCGCAAGGCCGCCTCCCGAAATTGGGTCCGGATCCTTTCCATATCGCTCTCGTCCAAAGCTCTGGGCGGAGGCAGCCCCCCAAAGGGAACCGGACTCGGTCCCAGAGTCACCCACCCTCCGTCCTCGATCCTCACCCCGTTCCCCCCATCGAAGGGGGGCGCTGTCGAGGCCTTCCTGCCAGCATGGGCAATCTGGATGGCTGGAACCGAGCCCTGTTCTTTCATGAAGCGGACGATCGGCGCCAGGGCCTCTCCCTGGACATCATTCCAGAGGCCGAGATCCATCGGCGTGATCCGACCCTCCGGAGAGACGGCAGAAGCTTCCACCATCACGATTCCGGCACCCCCTACGGCCCGGCTTCCGAGATGAACCATGTGCCAGTCTCCCGCCACTCCGTCTGGGGTCGCATACTGGCACATGGGAGAGACACAGATTCTGTTTTTCGAGGTCACCCCACGGACCGTCCATGGATCAAACAAACGGGCCATTCCCCCTCCTGCTCATAAAATCCCCACGTCAAACGTGTTCTTTATCGAACACAATCCGAAGAATGAAACAATGATTATTTCTTTAATAAAGAATACTTGCGTTGATCATCACCCCCTGCCCTCCTACAATGAAAAAAGACCCGGAAAAATGGACAGCCCGGGACAATCGATTCGAGAAAGGACAACGCCAATGCTAGGACCATCCGCCAATCCGGCCATGATCGTCGGTGTCATCACTGCCTTTTTTCTCCTGACAGGTTACCTCTCCTACCTGATGGGAAAAAAGGATTCCGGATCAGGCCACAAGGGAGCAAGCTTCTAAAACCTCTCTAAAATCATGGCGAGGCTCCGGCTGCTCCCTCCCGGGAGCGGCCGGGATACCCGCCCATCCTGCTGAAAATATTTTCTTCTCCTTCTTCATCCTTAGCACCGCTCAAGATCTCAAACGGGATATGCTATCCTGTGAATCCAGAAAGTCTGCCATCCCCAGACAGGATAGCGAAGCCCGCTTCTGGACAAACGGAAAGGACCCGCCATGTTGGACGACATCCTCCACCGCTCCCCGATTCCCTTTCTGGTCGCCGGAGAATGGCAGGACAGCAGCTCCCGAATCTCTCCCCACCGTCTTGACTCCTTCATAAAAAAACTGCCGGGTTTTCCGGGGGAGCGACCCGCCTGGACTGTCGCCAGGCCTGGAACCGAAGATGTCCTGAGGGCGGCCGACTCTGTTTCCGTAGGCCAAAGAATCCTTTCTTCCCTGCCTCGCCATCGGCTGCGGGAGATTCTGGATCGGACGGCCACACTTCTGGCGGATCACAGGAACTTCCTGGCCGGACTGATCTGCGCCGAGGTCGGGAAACCTATTTCAGCCGCCCTGTCCGAGGTCGACCGGGCCATCACCACCTTTCGCGTGGCAGCCTCTTGTACAGAAACCGACGGATTTGCCTCCCTTCCAGGGGAGATCGTTCCCCAGGGGACCGGCATGCTTGGGCTCGTGGATCGCGTCTCGAATGGACCGGTGCTTGCGATCACTCCTTACAATTTCCCACTCAATCTCCTTGCCCACAAGGTCGCACCGGCCATTGCCACCGGAAGCGCTCTTATCGTCAAACCCGCCCCCCTGGGGATGACAGTGGCCATCGCCCTGGGGGCTCTTCTTCTCGAGGCCGGCCTTCCTCCCGAAGCCCTGTCGGTATTGCCTTGCGATTTGCCCGATGCCGAGCGTCTCATCTCGCATCCCGCCCTGCCTGTCATTTCCTTTACGGGATCGGCCCTCGTCGGATGGAACATCCGGGACCGCGTTCCACGGAAAAAAGTCCTGCTCGAACTGGGGGGAAGCGCCGCAGTCATGGTTTGGGAAGACGGATGGTCGACCGATCTGCTGGACCGCCTGCTGGCAGGCGCCTACGCCTACGCGGGACAGGTCTGCATCTCGATCCAGAGAATTCTCGTCGCACGTCCCCTTTATGAGCGGGTCCGCGACGGTCTGGTCGAAAAAATACGGGGACTCGACGCGGAAGGACGGATCGGGGACCTCTCATCGCCCCGAACCCTGATGGGGCCGCTCATTCGGCAAAGCCATGCGGACAACGTCAGAAAAAAAGTGGAGGAGGCTGTCGGACGGGGCGGAAGGCTCCTTCTGCCGCTCCGGCAGGAGGGAACACTTCTCTATCCGACCCTTCTCGCCGAAACCTCGGCCGAATGGCCAATCGAACAGGAAGAGATCTTCGGTCCGGTCGCAACGATCAATTCCTTCGAAACCCCCGAAGAGGCGATTGCACGTATCAACCACTCCCGGTACGGGATCCAGGCCGGGATCTTCAGCCGCTCGATCGACCGGGCCATCGGATGGGCCAGGAAGATCGAGGCGGGCGGAGTCCTTATCAATGAGATCCCGACATTCCGGCTCGACCACTGGCCTTACGGAGGGATCAAGGAGTCCGGATTGGGATTTGAAGGGGTCCGCTATGCCATGGAGGAAATGACCCGGCCCCGACTGCTGGCGATCCGGATCCCTCTCTCCTAATTCGGCTCGGGGGATCCCGAAATTCGGGAGAACTCCTGAACGCGCTCCCGGGATCCCACGATGAGAGCCACCCGTTGGTGAATGTGCGTGGCCGGAAGTTCAAGGATGGGTTTTTGGCCGTTTGTGGCAAGCCCCCCGGCCGCCCGTGCGATGAAGGCCATGGGAATGGCTTCGAAGAGAAGACGCAGTTTCCCTTCCGGATGGCCTCCACCGTTCCCTTTTGGGAGATCTCCGGGATAGATGTAGATCCCTCCCTTGAGAAGGTTGCGGTGGAAGTCCATGACGAGGGCCCCCACATAACGGGCGCTCCACGAAGAATGGGAGTGGAGGGTATCGACATAGGCCTGAACCCCCCGGTCCCACCGGGTATAGTTGGCGGTGTTGATGCTGACGATTTGTCCCCCGCCATCGGGAAATCGGACCGGACCCGGTAGCGGCAGGAATCCTCCCGATGCGGGATCGAGAGCGTACATCCGCACCTCCTCACGGAAAGCGACCACCATGAGGGTCGAAACGCTGTATAGGACATAGACGGCGCAAACCACATCCTGGACGGATTCGAGAATGGCCCTCGAAGGATCCTCGTTCCCATCCCTCGACCTGTACAAGGCAAAGATCGATCCGACAGGGCCTGAAACGGCCAGATTGGAAGAGCCGTCGAGGGGATCCATCGCCACATAGAACGAATCCGTGGGACAGGGAAAAACTTCGGGCTTTTCCCTCTCCTCCGAAACCAGCACAGAAACTCTTCCGGAGGCTCCCAACAAGCCGGAAAAAACCTCCTGGGCGATTTCGTCAAAGGCCTGGACCTCTTCGCCCTGGACATTGACCTGCCCCGAACTTCCCGTCAGTCCGTGAAGAGGACCCAGAGCAAGCCTGTGGGAAACCTCCCGCCCCCCTTCGGCGACACTCTCGAGGATTTCCCTCACTGCGATCCGCTCACCGGTCGTAAAATCCGGAGCCTTTTCAACGAACTCCTCAAGAGAAAGCCGGCTCTCTCTTTCATGGTGAATCTTCCGACCCGACCTGTTTTCCTGCAAACGAATCCTCCTTCTTAACTGACTGGGTCCCGGGCCCTACCCTGCAATTCCGTGGTCGTCCGCCCATGAATCGAGATCCATGAGAAGAATGGCCACGTCCCGCGGTGAAAGAATCACATGGGGACTTCGTCCTTTTTTGATCTGCTGGTCGATCTCGCGTATCCGCTGCCTTGCCCGAAGAAAGTTGGAGGGATCGGAAAGAAGGGAATCGGATCCGGACCGGAGGCGAAGAAACTCCTCCCGGATGCTTCTGACATCGCGCTGAAAATCCTTCTCCCGCGAACACTCCTCGCAGTACCAGCGCGGTGCCTGATCGTCCACCGCCGACAAGCGGTTGTAGGCGCGATCAAAAAAGTCATGCCCCAGGGAAACCTTGTAGAGAACCGAGCTGACTCGGCAGCACGAGTCGCAGCGTCCGGGCTGGTCTGTCTTTTCCATCGTCATCGCCCTTCCGACAAGAGGGAGGATGAGGCCGAAGGATCTTCCTGGCGAAGGTTTTCCTCCCAGATCCCCTGAAGATGATCCAGGGTCCGCTCAAAGGTGGTCAGATAGAAATCCCGCCCTGATGAGGGAGGGGCTCCCTCCCGGATGTACCCCATGAAATGGCGGTTGGTCCGGTTCAAGGCAATTTTTGAACGAACGATCCTCAGAATTTCAATGATTTCCTGGTTTCTTCCGGGATGAACGCGAAGGAGGGAGTCGCGCACATGACATTCCCAGCTATCAAAGAGGGACAGGAGACGGGTCATCTCCTGATTATCCCCTTCTCCAGGTGCGAAGCACCATTCGGGGGCGCCATCCTCTGTCTCCATCGGCAGAATTGCCACCTGTCGGACGAGTTCTCCGACGCCTTTTCTGATCTGATCGAATGGGTTATCCACCCTCTCCTCTTCTCATTTTATTCCCAACCTGTGGGTGCCAAACTCTTCGGGATGGTCCCATTCTACTCCCTCTCCCATCCTGAGAGAAAGGCGTCGACCGAAGCCGCCAACGCCGGAAGGCTGTAGCCCCCTTCCAGAAAGCAGGCCGAAAGACCCCGTTCCCGTTCCGCAAGGACCTCTCCAATACGGCGGTAGGTTTTTTCCGTCAACGCCATGTCTCCCAGAGGGTCTGCCACATGACCGTCGAAACCGGCGCTCACCAGAACCGTCGCAGGGGCAAATCTGTCCCATCGGGGCAGAATCCACTCCTCCAGGACTGTCCGGTAATCCTCGTCGTCGGTCCCGGCCGGAAGTGGAATGTCCAGCACGCCCTCTCCCAAAGGGCCTTCCCGATTTTCACGGCCGGACCCTGTGCCGGGATAGAAGGGATAGCGGTGAGTGCTGATGAAAAGGAACTGTTGCTGAGGGAGGAGGCGAGTCAGGATATCGAAGGTCCCGTTTCCATGATGGACATCGAAGTCGAGAACGAGAATTGTCTCGGAGGGATTGGCCTGTACGCGCAAGACCGCCAGGGCGGCGAGATGATTGAGCGCACAGAACCCCATCCCTCCATGGAAATGGGCATGGTGGCCCGGCGGACGAAGCGCGCAGAAGACCCGACGAACCGTTCCGGTCGGAACGGCTGAAAGATCCCGCAGGGCTCCCGCGATCTCCCGGAGTGCCCGGAGTGTGGGAGGACCGACCCGGGTATCTCCGTCAAGGTTGACCGAAGGAGCCGAGGGGGTAAGGGATTCCAGAAAATCGACATGGTGGAAGTCGTGGCTTGCCCGGTAGGCGGAAAGATCAGGTTCCGGACGAAGGTCGAGGAATCGCCCTTTTCCTTTTTTCACACGGGATTCGAGAACCGGGAGGAGACAGGAGAGGCGGGCCGGCGACTCGGGATGATCCGGTCCGCTGTCGTGGGAAAGACCGGCGTATCCGAAAAAGTAGTCCGCCTGGGAGCGGCTCATGGGAATACGAGAACCGGGAAAGGGAGCGAGGAGGCCTCCCTGGCCCACGCCTCGAGTCGCTCCACCGGAACCTTACGGACACCCTCCATAGCGGGGGAACGGGCGACACTGTAAAGATGCCAGGCCCCGATTCTCGCCCCCATCTTGGCCCATCCGGACACCTTTTCCAGAAGAGGATCCCAGAGATCCCTTCCGGCTGTGAATGACTCTGCCTCTCCTGGACTCCCGTAGTCGAGGATCATGGTCTGGATCGTGACGGGAAGGTCGGCCACCACCTGATCGAGTCCCTGCATCATTCGCTCAAAGGGAACCCGGGAGCGGTTGATGAAGTCGAAGAGTTTCCGGTCGGCCGCATCGAGCTTCAGCCATATTTCTCCTGGCCCTTCCTCCAGAAAGATCTTTCTTGTCCATAACCGGGCATCGCGGGGAAAGAGGCCGCTTCCGTTCGTGATAAGACGAAGGATCGGGTGAGATCCTCCGTCCCATTTCCGCCCTGACAGGAACTGGCGAACGGCTAGGGAAACCTCCCGGAAGGCTGGAGCCAGAGTAGGCTCCCCATCCCCGGAAAAGGCGATGTCCTTCACCGCCCTCAGCTCCTGGGGAAGTGCCCCGAAAGAGGTCTCCCGGAAAAAAGTCCCCGAATCCATGGCAGAGAAGAGAAGACCTAGCTCCTCCATGACCCCCTCGAGAACCGGAAGACGTTTCATCTCCATTTCCGGAACCGTCCGGTCGACTTGGCAGTAGATGCAGTCGAAGTTGCATCCCTTGTCGAGATTCAGGTTGATCCCGATGGAGAGCCCGCCCGACCGTCTCGACAGGACCGGATAGACCGTGCGGAAGGGATGCCCTTCCAGCATAAAGAGACGGGAATGATCGGCATGAAGGGAGGCTACTGTCGCCATAGGGGCATCCATGCGTCTTTCTTCATGAGGTGGGAGCGGTCTGGAGTTAGGGGGGGAAGTATGAAGGGCCGCTCTCCGGAACCGGTCAACACCGTCACATTGAGGGGGCCGGAGGGAACCTTTCCTCCGCCGAAGGCGTGAAGGGCTCCTGTGGCCAGTTCTCCCATCCGGGACGAAACCTCCCTTTCTGTCGTCAGGATACAGACAAGGGGACCGTCGAATCCATCGGGCCTGAATGCGACTCCGGAGGTCCGGATGTGGTCTTCCAGATGACGGTTGTCCGACTGGTCACGCCCCACAATGACCCACTCCCCTTCATCGAAGCGAAAGTGCCTTCCGTAACGCAGCAGGGAGGCCACCGGGAGGCGACTCGCCCCCTTCCGGCCCTTCTCTTGCCAGTCGATCGCCACAAAATCTCCGACACGCTCCTTGAAATGGGAATCCGTCAGGAGACATCCCCCGGCAGGAGAAGGCATGACCGATAATCCAAGACGACGGGCCAGGGCCATCTGGGGCTTCCGGGAACGACCCGCCCAACCGAAGAGACGGCTCCTGTCCACGATCCCCTTCTTTTCCGGAAGCGTCTCGGGAAGGAGCTTCGCCGACAAGGGACGAAGAACAAGCCCTTCCATCCCGGAGTCGGCATCGATGGCTTCGATGGAGCGCTTTTTCTGAGACATGGGACGCTGTCCAAGCACCTCGCCCGTCACAAGAAAAGAGGCCCCAACTTCCTCCATGAAGGCCTTTCCCATGGCAAACATGTGAATCCGGCAGTCGATGCAGGGATTCATGGCGCTCCCATAGCCGTATTTGGGTTTGGCCAAGATTTCCAGAAACCCCTCTCCCTTGGGCCGGGCCACCAGAGGGACGCCGATTTCCGAAGCCATTTTCTCCGCCATGGAGTCGCATCCGAAGGGACTTTCCAGGTGAAGCGCCACGAGGGAAACCCCCATATTCCGGAGGATCAACCCTGCCAGAGAGGAATCCAGCCCCCCGGACAGGAGAAGGACTCCCTTAGACATTTTTATCCGTGTCCATAATCACCTCGTGGATCTCAAGGACATTCGGACCAGAGAACATCTCCTTGGGCGGTCTCTGGGAGTGTGCCTGCCGGAAGGAATCCGAACGGGTCCAGGCTTCGAAAGCCTCCACAGATTCCCAGAAGGTCATGACGGAATAGAACTCGGAGTCCACCGGCCGAAGGATCAGATTCCTGATGAATCCCGGGAATCCATCGATCATCCCCTTGCGGTTTTTGAACCGCTCTTCGAACTCCGCTTCATGGCCTTTTGCGACCCTTATCCTGTTTGCGACAACAATCATCGGGCAGTCCTTTCTTTATTGATTGGCCGGATCTCTTTTTAGCATTATACCAGAGCCTGACACCCAAAATACCGGGCCATCCCTTTCAGGAGCGGGAGTGTCGCCCGGGAAAGGTCGGAAGATAGCTGACGGATGGCGACATCTGTTTGGGCTGCGGAAAAAGTCTCATGAAGAGATAGATTTCCTCGGGAACCTCCGTGGAGATGGGGATGTCAAACCTCCGAAGCTCTTCGACCGTCAGTGGATAATCGTGCGTGAAGTGCCCCGTGGCCAGAAGATTGGCGAGTCCCCGGGCCTTCTCCTCCGGCATGCGCTTGGACAGAAGACCGGTCACCCCGTCGGCAAGCTGGCGGATGGCTTTTTCGGAGACATCGGCCAGGATCAGGGTCTTGTCGTCGATCTCGTCATGGCTTTTGCGCTCGAGGACGCGCAGGATGGAGGCGGCCGGGAACTCCCCGATCTGGGGGTCAACCGGACCGAGAACCGCGTTTTCATCCATCACGATTTGCGAGGCGGACAGCGCGATCAGGGTTCCGCCGCTCATGGCGAAGTGGGGAACGAACACTGTGACGGGAGCCTTCCGGTTGGCCAGGGCATGGGCGATCTGCATGGCGGCCAGAACAAGCCCCCCCGGAGAATGAATGATGAGGTCGATCGGGGTTTCGGGATCGGTCATCTTGATCGCACGCAGGATCTCCTCGGAGTCCTCAACGTTGATGTAGCGAAGAATGGGAAAACCGAGAAGGTTCATCGTCTCCTGCCGGTGGACGAGGGCAATGGCCCGTGACCCTCTGGAACGCTCGAGGTTCCTGAGCGCCTGGCTACGGGCATACTCGAGCATCCTGCGGGACATGATCGGCTGGATCATCATCAGAATGAAAAAAAGCCATATCAGATTTCCCAACTGCACGCCTCACCTCAATCTTGATCCAGAGTTTGACTTTAACGGCCCACCCCGCCAGAATGAGCGCATGGACCTTATTCCAAAAAAACTCGTTTTTGCCCTGACCGGACTTCTTCTGGCCGGCCTAGTCGTGGCTGAAAAGCCGGCCACGGCAGTCGCAGCCGGAGAATTTGCCTGGCAAAGCCTTTCCTTCGACGGAGGGGTTGATCCCATTCTCTCCGGAAGCATCGCCGGCCCGATTGACGGGACCCCCGTTCCAGCCACCCAGATGAGCCAACTCGAAAACACGGGAATCGACTTCCATCTCCGGTGGAGCTCCCAACTGGCTGCCCACCTGGGCCTCAGATTTTCGGTGGGATACGCGTCCTTTTCTCCAAGTCTTGGCTTCCACGGGTTTTCGGCTCTTCCGCTTACGGTCGGAGCCACCGTTCCGCTCTTCGATCCCAGGGTCACACTGGAACCGGTCATTCCTTATCTGGCCGTCGACCTTGGCCCCTCCTTCAACAGCCTCCCGGCCAACCAGGGAAACGTGGGCTCGGTCTCATTTACTGTCGATGTCGGGGCAGGACTTCTCGTTCCTCTCACCCCCAGCTTTTCCCTCTATGGCGAAGTTCTTCCCACCATGATCCAGGGCCCCATCTCCGCCAACGACCCCCAGACCCACACCGACGTCTCATCCAGCGTCATGTGGACCCTTCCGGTCCTTTTGGGAATCACCTACAACTTCAAGATCCCTCACAGCTCCTGACCCCGGACCGGCCTTGACGCTCTAAAGACGATTTTCCTGAAAGAACGTTCCGGAGATCCTCTTGAGCCCGAACTCGGTCAGCCGACGTCCCGATGGCGTTCTGGCAAGGAGTCCTTCCTTGAGAAGATACGGCTCGACAACATCGATGATCGTATCCACTTCGATCTGGAGTGTCGCCGCGAGTGCTTCCACACCGACCGGTCCCCCATTATAGACCGTTCCGATTGTCTGAAGAACCTTGCGATCGACTCGGTTCAGGCCGAGATCATCGATCCCTTCCACCTTCAGGGCTTCGAGAACGAGCTCCCGGGAGACCGCTCCCCCCGCCTTCACCTGGGCGTAATCTCTCACCCTTCGAAGAAGACGGTTGGCTATCCGGGGCGTTCCTCTGGAGCGGCACCCGATTTCGAATGCGGCCTCCTCCGGAAGCAAAAAACCCAACACTGATGCGGAGCGTAGAAGGATCTTGACCAGTTCGTCCGGCCGGTAGAAATCGAGATCCTGGAAAATCCCGAAGCGGTCCCTCAGGGGAGCCGACAGAAGGCCTGCCCGGGTCGTGGCTCCGACGAGGGTGAAGGGAGGGAGGACATGCCTGAAGGTTCTGGCCGAGGGTCCCCGGTCGAAGATCACGTCTATGGCAAAGTCCTCCATCGCCCCATAGAGAATTTCCTCGACCGGACGGGGAAGGCGGTGAATCTCGTCAACAAAGAGGACCGTCCGGGGGGCGAGACGCGACAGGATCCCCACCAGGTCCCCCCCCTTTTCAAGAACCGGTCCGGATGTCGTCAGGAACGGAACTCCCATGGCGCCGGCGATCAGACCTGCCAGAGTTGTCTTCCCCAGACCCGGAGGACCATGAAGGAGAACATGGTCGAGACACTCTTCCCTCAAGAGCGCGGCCTCGATACTTATTTTAATCCCGGCGAGGACCGCCTCCTGACCGATGTATTCGTCGAAGGTTCGGGGGCGGATTCCCGGGGAGCCATCCGGAAGTTCGGGAGAGGGCAGGTCCGGCAGATCCATGGGACCCGCCTCCGGATCAGTCCACTCCATGCCTGTAGACTTCATCGAATAGCTCCTCCACCGTCTTCACGGAAGGGTTCCGGGACAAAGCCCGACGGATCAATTTTTCTGCCTCCCCCGGGGAATGACCAAATTGCCGGCTCAGGATTTCCATGACGGAATCCACGATCGACGATCCCCTCGGAGCCGGCTCCGTCGCCGAACGGGATTCGGAAAAAGGGACCGGTCCGGAGGAGGCGGATGACACATGATCCGGCAATCTCTCCCTGAGCTCAGAGACCAGCTTCCTGGCCGTCGTCTCTCCCACCCCTTTGAGTTTTTTGAGGCGGGATAAGTCTCCCGCAGCGATAGACTGCCAGATTTCCCGCGGGGCTAACGACATCATTCGGATCGCCTTGGTCGCTCCAAGTCCTCCGATCCGACGCAATTCATGAAAGAGCTCCTCTTCTTCGGCATCCAGAAATCCCACAAGGAGCGGTGACTCCTGATGTTCGCTCCAGAGGAGAAATGTCCGGAGCGACACCGGACCCGTTGATCCAGAAAGAACCGCAAGTGAATACGGAGAAAGAAGGACACGGTACCCGACAGATCCGGCGCGGAGGATAATGGAATCCGGTCCGGACTCCTCTACGGCTCCCCACAAACGGGCAATCACGGTCGGTCGAGCCTCCCGAATCCGAGAAACGCGAGACCCAGGGCGTCTCCTTCGTGGGTTGTCCCAACCTCAAGACCTGGACCGAACCAGAAAGAAAGGGCCCGGATCAGGTCTTCCTTGGAGGAGCCCCCTGTTCCCGTCACCCGATGCTTCAGTTCTTTCGGAGGAATGGCCAGAAAAGAAAGGTTGTGGCGATAGGCGAGATAGGCCACCGCCCCGATGACTGGTCCCAGGAGGTGTCCGACGCCTGGAGCATTTCGCCTTGAAAAGTGATCCTCAAGACAAAGCGCCGAAACTCCATGGTTCCGGATCTGGTCCTCCAGCACATCGCAGATCGTACCGATACGTTCGGACAACCTCTCGCCTGGAAGGGTCTTGATCGTCCCCCCGCTCCGGAAGGTCAAGCGCTGGAAAGAATCCCCGGAAACCACCGCCCAACCGGTCCGGGCCAGTCCAGGGTCGACTCCCATGACGGCAACGGTCCCCTTCCCCGATTTCGGAGAAGGGGTGCCCCGAAGTCCCTCCCCCTTAAGGGGAAACGGAGACATAGCTGTGCCGCCCATCGTGAAGGATGGTCAGAAGCACTTCAGCATCAGCGGGAATCCTGCGGGCGATCCGCACGAACCCGGCCACGGAACGGACTGGCTTCCTGTCGACTTCGACGATGATGTCCCCTCTCCGGAGACCGGCCGCCTCGACAGCGGATCCAGGCTGAACGGCCTGAATCACGACCCCGTGAACATCCGAGGGAATCCCGAGCTGCTGCCTTATTTCACCATTGAGATCGAGGATCCGAAGACCTTTCAGGACATTATTGAAATTCCCGGTGCTTCCTTCCCGATGACGGTTGTTCATGGCGAGCTTTTTCGGAAGTTCACCGACCTTTACGTCAATCGTCATCGTTCTTCCGGAGCGGACCACAGTCAGCGTGGCGACTTTTCCGGGTGGGATTCGAGCCACATGCATCCTAAGGTCATTGGCATCTTCCACCGTATTCCCATTCAAGGCGGTAATGACATCTCCCCGCTTGAGACGTGCCGATTCGGCCGGGCTTCCCGGAAGAACGTCGCTGACGAGAACCCCCGAATTTTTCGTGAGATCGAACTGTTTCGCGATGACCGGGGTCACATTCTGAATCGAGATTCCGAGCCAGCCCCGGACGACCTTGCCCTTTGTGATCAGGTCCTGGACAACCTGCCGGACCATCGTGACGGGAATGGCGAAGCCGATTCCTTCATAACCGCCATTGGTGGTGTAGATGGCCGTATTCATCCCGATGACCTCCCCACGGAGGTTCACGAGGGGACCTCCGGAGTTTCCGGGGTTGATAGCGGCATCGGTCTGGATAAAGTTCTCGTACTGTTCGATTCCCATGTTGCTTCTCTTGAGGGCCGAGACAATCCCCATCGTCACCGATTGGGTCAGGCCAAAGGGAGATCCCATTGCAAGGACGATCGTTCCGACATCCACATTTTTGGAGTCCCCCCAGGTCACTACTGGGAGAGGAGTCCGGGAGTTAATCTTGATCACGGCGATATCGGTCATCGGATCGGTTCCGATCACCTTCGCCTGGTAGGACTTCTTGTTGCTGAGGAGCACGGTCACCTTGGTGGCGTTCTTGACCACATGGTTGTTCGTCACGATCGTCCCGTCTGAGCTGATGATGAAACCGGAACCGAGACTCCGCTCGACATGCTTCTGGGGAGTCTGTCCGCCGCCAGGACCAAAGGGATTCCCGAAGAACCTCTTGAAGAACGGATCATCGAACATAGGGGGAAGGTGGGGAGAGGTCGAGACAAGGGCGGTCGTGGATATGTTGACCACCGCCGGGAGAACCGCATGGGAAATAGCCTCGAAGCTTTTCTGAAGGGCCAGTCCCGCCGCAACATCCTTTTCCGAAACAACGGGGTCTCCACTTGGAGCCGCTGCCAGGGCCATCGCTGGAAGGAACGGGAATCCCAGGAACACCCCGGTCAAAAGAGCGACAATGGATAGTTTTTTCTGGCCGGCTTTTCTCTGTTCTCTCTCTCTCATGATCAGGACCACCCCTCAAGAACGCGGTTATCGTTGGAAGCGGCAGAATTATCCGCGACCGGACAGAGTCCGATTGATGACATCGATGATTTCCTGTTTTTTGAACGGTTTCGGAATAAGGTCGACAGCCCCTGCGGAAAGAGCTTCCACCCAAAGATGTTCATCTCCGAAGGCCGAGAGAAGAACGACGGGGAGGTCAGCATGATGTTCCCGAAGATGCCGGAGAAGATCCATCCCTCCCCTTTCCGGCATGCGTATGTCGGAGAGGACGAGATCGACGGAGGTTTTTTCGAGAAGTTCGAGCGCCATCTCCACAGAGGACGCCATCCAAACACGAAAATGGTTTCTGCGAAGAATTTCCGCCAACAAGTCGAGCGCCACGGCATCGTCCTCGACCACGAGGATCGACTTTCCGGTGACATCGCTTTCGGAAACCAGACGGATATTCGAACTTTTTTTTCTGCTCGAGCACATAGCCCACACTACCAAAAAGAGGACGGCTGTTCAAGTCCGGGACGCGACCTCCCCTCCCGATCCTACGGCAGGAGTGACGTCTTCCTCCCCCTTGTCCAGGGGGAAAAGGACGATGACCTCCCCTCCCGGTCCGTCTCCGAGATGAATGGCCCCTCCGAGGTCCTCGGCGATCTTCTTGCAGACGGCGAGTCCGAGCCCCGTTCCGGACGGTTTGGTCGTGAAGAAGGGATCAAAAACGCGGGACCGGAGAGAGTGGGGAATGCCGGGGCCCGAATCGCGGAAGCCTATCTGGACTCCAGACCCCGTTCGCTCGGCACGGACAACGATCCTCCCTCCGTCTCCTGCCGCATCAAGAGCATTTTCGAAAAGATTTAAAAAGAGGCTCTGGAGTGCGTCAGAATCCCCCCTGACCTCCAAAGGCCTCCCTCCGGGCTCCATCTCCATGCGAACCTCGACCCCGGTTGCCCGGAGCCGGGGTTGCACCAGCCGCTCCATCTCTGCCAGAAGGGGTTCGATCCTGATCCTGTCCCGGGGGGTCTCCGAGCGGCGCGACAGAGAGAGAAGCTTCCGGATGGCTTTGATCATCCTGTCCGCCTGTCCTGATATGATCCGCAGGGAGGACTCGATCGAAGGGGGAAGGTTGGTCTCCTCAAGAAGGAGTTCAAGATGGCCGGCGATCGAATGCAGGGGATTTCCAAGCTCATGGGCCACGACCGCCATTCCTTCCCCGATCGCCGCCCTTCGCTCAAGCTCCGCGAGACGCCGCTGCAAAAAGTACATCGCCTCGTTCGTTTCCGCCAGGGCCTGATTCTTGGCTTGAAGCTCCCGGGTTTTCTCCAGAATTCTGTCCTGAAGACCTGCGTTCAGGCGGCGAACCTCCGCCAGCAGAAGCTCTTTTTCCCGTGTTCTCTCCCGGAGCATGTCCACCATCCGGTTGAAGGAGTCTCCCGTCCGCTGGATTTCGGAAGACCCTAAAGAAGAGAATTCCCGGCTCAGATCTCCCTCGCCGACCTCCCTCATCGCCCGTTCGAGATCCCTCGTCGGATCGATCAGCCATCGCTTGAGAGCGAAGCTCAGACCTCCCATCAGCAGCAGAAAACCGGCCAGGAGGATGAACGCCATTCTCTCCTTTTCCTGCCGGACCAACGCGTCGATCTCATAGTAGGAAAGCCGGATTCCCACCGTTCCCAGGATCTGATTATTATGACGGAACGGAACCACCACATAGATGGCATCCCTCTTCGAGCGTTCCCGAACGGACACCCAGGGTCTGTGTTCCATACCAACGGCATCGTGTGCCGCCCGTTCTTCGGGAGACATTGGCGTGCCCGATGTCGATACAATATGGGGCAGTCCCGTCTGGCGGGACAAAAGATCGACCCGTGTGACGTTGTGCCGGATGGCAAGCACAGCCGACATCTCCCGTCGGATCGCCACGAGTTCCCGGACATGGGCCCACTGGTTGGCGGGGGATGGCACGGTGGCAGAGAGGAACTGGTCCGCCTCGTGGCGCATGTCGACTCCGAATGCGAATTCCTGGGCGACCAGGCGCCCTTCCCGGGAGAGGATCTTGAAGGCATTGTGGCGGACGAGAAACTCGTCCACCGCCCCCAGGATTCCCACCAGCCCCACGATGAGGACCGCGACGACCAGCGCCAGAATCGTCCTGATCCCGGGCGTTCTCGATTGCCAGGGATTCACGGAATTTCCCCCGCCGGGGCAGAGGCATGCTCAAGGCGGTAGAGAGCATAATGCCGTGCAGATTCCCGGATCCACGAGCGCTCCTCGGCCGTCAACTCACGTCGGACCCGGCAGGGAGAACCGAAGGCCAGATGCCCCGACGGAATCACCGTTCCTTCCGTCACCAGGGATCCCGCCCCGATGATGACGTCTTCCCCGACATGCGCCCCATCCATGACGATCGCTCCCATACCGACCAGGATCCTGTTTTCCAATGTGGCGCCATGAAGAATCACCCGATGGCCAACCGTCACCTCGTCCCCGACCGTCAGAGAGTACCGGTCCCTTGTCACATGGAGGACAGACAGGTCCTGCACATTGGTCCGGGCCCCGATCCGGATGCGATGGACATCTCCCCTCACCACCGCCCCATACCAGATTCCCGACTCCGCACCGATCGTGACATCCCCAACGATGACCGCATTCTCCGCGATCCATGCCGACGGGTCGATGACCGGCCAGATCCCCTTCCAGGACTTGATCATCGATACTGCGCTCCTTCTTGAGATAATCTTAACATTGATCTCCTATGCTGATTGGGAGACAATTTCCCCATCAAGTCTAACGCAATTTTCGGGATTCGTCCCGATTCATGAACCGGCCCTCGAGGCGCATGCCATGTCCTGCCAGGACATGACCTTATTGGGAGACCCCATCACAAGTCTCCTGATCATTCTCCGGGAGATGTCCCCTATGCTCAAGATCCGACCTTTCCTCCTCTCTTTCCTTCTCGTCCTCGGCTCCTGTGGTTTCTATTCCGCATCGGGGACGGACAACCGGCAGGGACAGTACCTGATCAATACCCGCTCCCTTCCGAACTATGTCAAGACCATTCCCGTTCCAAGCGATCCCCGGGATCTCGTCGTGGTCAAGGAGGTCCGCCTGGAGACGAAACACCGCCTCTCCCCCATGGATTTCATTTACCAGTCCAAACCCCGCCCCTACCATGGGCGACTTTACCTGATGGATTTCCGCCGGAGACGCCTCTATGCCGAAAACACCCCCGAGAGGCCCTACCGGTGGATCCGTCCAATCGGGGGCCGTCCCTACCGCTATCTCTATACGGGAAAGTTCGTCGCCCTCCGGAAGGACTGGCAGGCGGAAAAGGAATGGGAAGCCCAACAGGCCCTGAAAAAGGAAAAGAAAAAGGCACGGGAAAGTGCCCGGGGACACATCGTCGCTCTTCCTCCCTCTCCGTCTCATGGACCCCTCGGAGGCGCCGTGATCCAGCAGGACGAAAATTCCATGACGGAGATGCTCCCCTCGGGTGCCTACGTCTTCCATCCGAAGAGCGAACTCGAGGCCGCCGGTTACCATTACTCCAAAGCCTCTGGGTGGACGAAAACACCCTGATTCGTTCTTCCCCCCGGGGAGTCCCCTTCCAGACTCCCCGCTTACTCCCCTCTTCTGTGACACGCGCGTCACAGGGTCTTGAATCGGACGTCATCGCCTTGCGGGATCATGTCCAAGTTGAAGATTCATTTGGAACAAACACCTCCATCCGGAGACTCGCATGCACCAGGAACGAACCCAGGACGATGTCGCGCGTCTTCTCATGGAGCGGTATGGCCCGCAATGGTTTTTCTGGACGGAGATCACACGGAGGCTTCGAATGGTCGGAGAAAAAGAGCGTTCCCAGAAGAGGGCGGTCAGGGATCCCTCCCCCTGGCTTGCTGCCATCCGCCAAAGGTCCGCCCCAGGCGTCTCCCGCTACCAGCCGGGGATCCTTCCGGGAAGCGTATCACGCATCTCCCTTGTCGCGCAGGATGCTCTCACCAGAAGACACGGTCTGGGGCTCAGACCCCGGTCACCTTCGGGTCTTTTTGCCGAGACATTGTAAGACAGGGAAAATTCTTCCGGACTTCGACGGAGATTGCGGGACCTTTCGCACCTGCCCTTCTGACCCCGAATCCGGCGGATGGAGTCGACTCCGGTTGAGAGCTGTCGTATAATGAAAAAGCGCGCCCGAATCGGAAATGCCCGGCACGCGGAATTCTTTATGGTTTGCGCCGGCACCCTAGACCACCACCCAAACGATCATTCATTGATCTTCGGAGGAACCATACCTATGTCCGTACTCGTTGGAAAGCCTGCACCAGACTTTACTGCCACCGCCGTCATGGGGGACAACTCCTTCAACGACAAGTTCACCCTGTCGGAGGTCCTGAAGGGAAAATACGGCGTCCTTTTTTTCTATCCCCTTGACTTCACCTTCGTCTGCCCCTCGGAAATCCTGGCCTTCGAACATCGCCTGAAGGAATTCCATTCCCGTAATGTCGAGGTGATTTCCGTCAGTATCGATTCCCACTTCACCCACCTCGCCTGGAAAAACACCCCCGTGGACAAGGGCGGGCTTGGACATGTGAGCTTTCCCATGGTGGCAGACCTGACAAAGAGCATCAGCCGCGACTACGACGTCCTTCTCGGAGAGAAACTGGCCCTCCGCGGCTCCTTTCTGATCGACAAAAACCGCGTTGTCCGCCATCAGGTTGTCAACGATCTTCCGCTCGGACGGAACGTGGACGAAATGCTTCGGATGGTCGATGCCCTCCAATACACCGAACAGCACGGAGAAGTCTGTCCGGCCGGGTGGCAGAAAGGCAAGCCCGCCATGAAGGCTTCACCCGCGGGCGTGGCCGACTATCTGGCTCACCACGCGAAGGAGCTTTAATTACCGACAATCCTTTCCGTTCGGAATGCTCCCGGTCCCCTGCACGCTGCGGGGGGCCTTTTTTTTTGGACCCTCCGAATCCGGTCCCCAACCTTACCATGATACTTAGGAACCCCTTATGATCCGATCGGTTCTCTTTGACTTTAACGGCGTCATACTCGACGATGAAACTGTCCACCGGGATCTTTTCGCCCAGGTCCTCGCCCCCCACGGTGTGCCCCTGTCCCCCGAGGACTACGACGCCCTCTACCTCGGCATGGACGACCGCGGCTGTCTTTCGGCGGCCTGGCAGGCGGCAAAGGAATCCCCCATCCCGGACTCCACCCTGCGGGAACTGATCGACGCCAAGTCCCGCCTCTACGAGATTCGGATGGCGGAAGGACTTCCCCTTTACGAAGGCGTTCACACCCTGATCCGGGAGCTGGCCAAACGCGTTCCCCTCGGTATTGTTTCCGGCGCCCTTCGTCCTGAGATCCTCCATGCACTCGATCAAAACGGCCTGAAAAACCTCTTCGCCTTTGTCGTCAGCGCGGAAGACACGCACCATGGAAAACCCGATCCGGAAGGATATCTCAAAGCCTATCACCTTCTTCTCGACCGAGGGCTTCATGCGGGTGGACCAGAAGAGATCGCGGTCATCGAGGATTCGGTGCAGGGGATCGAGGCCGCCCGGAAGGCCGGAATGAAGACAGTGGGCGTCGGCCACACCTATCCGATGTCGCAGCTTCTCGAGGCGGACCGCACAGTGCACCATATCCGGCTTCTGACCGCAGAAACCGTCCTCTCGCTGTGACCGTCATCACAATTTCCGGCGACAGGGATCATAACCATTCGGGACGATCCCTGATAAAATAGATAGGAATTGTCAAACACCGGAGCCATGAGGCTCCATTACGATCAACCCATAGATAGTCGAGGTCTTTCTCCTATGAACACGACAGCCGGAAAAAAACTACTTGCCTCCCTTTTATTAGCATTTGCCGTGACGGCCGCCCCCCTGACGCTCAACCAGGCTCTTGCCGACGAGGCGGCAGCCGCCAGCATCGACTCCCCGGCAGTCTCCCAGACGTCGTCCGGTGGAACCTATGACAATGTTCACCACTTCGGGGTCGGGCTCGCCTACGCTCCCATGGACATGGTCCAGCAGAATGGAAGCGATGTCTTCAGCAACGTGGGCTTTGTGGACGCCCGGTATTGGTTTAACGACCGTTTCGGCCTCTCCGGGGGTATCGGACTGGGGCTTCCGCAGGTCTCCCCCCAATCGAGCCTTCTCGCGACATTGAATGTCGAGCCGATGCTGGCGATCATCAGCCGCAGGCACTCCCTTCTTTACGCCAACCTCGACCTCATTCCCGCCTTGAATACCGGGGCCGGGCTTCCCTCCGCCGTCAGCCTCTCGGCCGGAATCGGAATCGAGACTGAGATCGCGGACATTCCACGGCTCGCCTGGTTCGCCCAGTGGAACCCCCTCTCCATCAACTGGAATCTTCCCAACGAAGGACCGTCCGCGACAGGATTTACCTTTCTGGGATCTCTTATGAATGTGATGGTTGGATTCCATTATTATCTTTAATCGCTTTTTCCGATGATTGAACAAGGAGGGACATATTTGTCACCCTGGATGGACATTCGTGTCACAAATCAGGACACAAAAATGACCACAGCAAAAGATGTTTTTACTTAAGCTACCGGTAATATTGTTTATTTAAATTTGGCATACCGATTGCATTTAAAATTGCAGGTAATTATAAAAATCGGACACCAAATTGAATCAGGATGGATAAAGATGGATAAGATTCTAAGAAAAACAAAAACGAAAGGGTTCCTGGGGCTTCTGGTCGGAATGGCGCTCGCCCTTTTTCAGACCGGTGAATCTCCTGCTGCAATGATTGAGGATGAAGGCACTGGAGATCGACATATCGCCAAGAAAATGATCGGGGGAATCGTGGTGAAGGTTCGCCACCTGAGGGGGACACGGAACATCTCCCTTCTGATCCGGGAAACCAAGATCGACCGGACAGGGCGACCTCTCTGCAATGCCCCCACAGGCCGGATTCTTTCTGTCGAGTCGGTGGGTGGCATCTTTCTCGCAAAATCAGCACGGCTCAAAAGTTCACTGGTGGTCATGGAGTCTCCTGCGGACCCGACGCCTCGGGACCTGAAACAAGGAGAATGCGTCTCCGTCGCCCCAGACGACATCGACCGTGTTGAAGCGCGGCTCCATTCTTCGATCAAGATCGAGCAGACTCCCGTCGTGGCGCAAAAAACCGATAAGGTGAAAGAGGGCCTGGTTGAACTTTGGGCTCGAACCTTTCCTGCCAAAGGCGCGGTCGCCTCTCACTGGTCGGGAAGCGGACTGACTCACCGGAAAAAGGCTTCTCCTGCCTCGATCCCGGCGTTGGTTCGTCCCCTTGGCCAGCCTGCCTGATACCCACCCGCGTTCATCCTTCCTTCCGTCCCGGCTTTTTCGGTCCGACCGCTCCTTCCCGCCAGGGAAGGGGGACCGGAGAGATCGGGGCGGAGCACCCCACCCGGTTCTTCCCAAAATGCCAATTCCCTTCTCCGAACCGTCCCGCCACAATTAAAACCCCTCACGGGGGATCTTTAATGTTGTATCAGGAATGTCCGGCCACCCGGCTTCCCGAAGAAATAAGTTCCTTCAGTCGTCAGAAAATGAAGACCTCTTGTGCCTTTCTCATGCCGGGAGGGGGGCGAGTAGGAGCCCTCCCGGCATGAGAAAGGGTCGAGATCGTTCCTCTTTCTCGGGAACTTTTTGCCTCAAATCGAGAACGGCTCTCCCGGGCGAACGGAAATCATCCGGCAATTTGTTCTGGAAATCAGCCGGGCAAAGGCCTCCGGCGTTCCCGTCAACGCAGGGAATGTCCCATGATGAAGCGGAAGGACGGTTTTGGCCTCCAGAAAGGAAACGGCCATGGCGGCTTCCCGGGGACCCATCGTATAGAGATCCCCGATGGGAAGACAGACGAGCTCTGGACGATACAGCTCCCGGATGAGCCGCATGTCTGAAAAGACATTGGTGTCACCCGCGTGGTAAAAGCGAAACCCGTCGGAGAGCTCGACCACGTAGCCCGCCGCTTCCCCCCCGTACAGAATCGCATTACCATCGGAGATCCCGCAGCTGTGATCGGCATGTACCATCGTGACCGAAACTCCCCCCACGGTCTGGGTCCCTCCTTTGTTCATCGGATGGGTCCGTTCGACCCCTTTTTTATTCAGCCAGGAGCACAATTCGAAGATCCCGACCGTCTCCGCCCCGCTCGCCTTCGCCAGAGGAACGGCGTCTCCGATATGGTCGTAGTGGGCGTGGGTCAAAAGCATCAGATCCGCCTTTGTCAGACTCCTGAATCTCTCCGGACAGGCGGGATTCCCGGAAAGCCAGGGGTCGAGGATGATCTCCGTTCCGTTCTTGTCTCGGACAAGGAGGGTCGAATGGCCCAGCCAGGTGAAAAGATGTGTATTTTTCTGCGTCATGGGACCTCCTTGCCGGGTGGCAGAAAAAGGGGAAGACTCGAAAGGTCGGTTCAGCGTCATTCTAGCAGAAATTTTGCCTCAAAAATGGTACGATTTTTTCCGAATCGACAACGTCTTTTTGGCCGGAACCACTTCGAGGAAGGACTATGGCGGCATGACCATGCAAAATGAGGGAACCCGTGAAATCGCCGAGGAGATCGAATCCCGGACCAAAGCCAATCCCGACTTTGCCAGGAAGCTTGGTGACTTCGGCTTCATCGAGCTCGAGGACACCTGGGGCGACGAAACCACCATCCTGAACACCGCCCGGGTGTCGACCTCAAACCGGAGACTCCGGTCGGTCGAGGACCTGACGGAGAAAGACCGGAACCTCCTTTTCCACCTTCTTTCCCAGCACCACGGGACCCCGTTCGAAACGGTCTACTTCCGGTTCCGGTTCATCGCACCCATCTTCGTCCTCCGCCAATGGGTCAAGCACCGGATCTCGACTTGGAACGAGTTTTCCATGCGCTACAGAAAGCCCATCTCCGCCTTCTACGTCCCGGACAGGGAGGCCCGGACCGTGCATCGATTTGAGGTGGTGAGTGCGGAGCAGACGGAGCGATACGCGGCCCTCATGGAGCGGATTTTCGAATTCTATGAAGCCGAATACCGGATTTCCTGCCAGAGAATCGACGAGGCCGTTGAGAAAGGTCTGATCCCGGAAGGGAAAACCGATCCGGCCGCACGGAACCCTTACCGGGCCCGGGCTCGGGAAATCCTGCGCTCGGCCATTCCGGTCTCGGCCTACAGCGACGTCTACTGGACCGTCAACTTCCGCTCCCTCATGAATTTCTTCGACCTCCGGACCAAGGAGAACGCCCAGTACGAAATCCGGGAATACGCCCTGACCGCGTTCGACCTCTTCGCAAAAAAATTCCCCCTTCTCTCCGACCTCTACAAGAAGGCCGGACAGATCCATTCCTGATCCTCCCAGCCAAGAGCCCCTCCCCTATGGGCTTCCACTGGTGTATCGATCAGCCTGCACCCGGACATTCCCCACTCCCTGATTTTCAGGCAAAGACATTGAATCTATAAAATTTATGACAAAACGAAATACATTTATGTCGATATCCTTTTTTTCGATGGGAGTCTCATTTAATCCGGAAAGAGACCCAATGGGCATAATCAGTATTCGGATCCCCGAACCGCTCGAATATCGTCTCGACCAGGAAGCCCTGAACTCGGGAAAATCGCGCTCCGAAGTCGTCCGGGAGGCCATCACCGCCTATGTGGACCGAAAGGAACACGAACGGATCCTGTCCGCGCTTGCCTCCTCGGCCCGGGCCCTGGCCGGAGATACCCAAAGCCGAAGGGAGGCGAAACATCTTGACGACCTTCTGTCAGAGGACGGTCTTGGTCCCCTGCAAGCCGCCGAAGCGGGCGACGAATCCAGGGAAGGGCCTTGGTGGCGTTAATCCGGCGAGGAGAGATCTGGGTCGCCCGTCTGACCCCAAACCGGGGCCACGAAATCTGAAAATCTCGACTCGTCCTTGTCTTCCAAGAAACCCTCCTTCTCGATGCAGGACTTTCGACCATCATCGCCCTTCCCCTGACGACCCAATTCCACTCCTCTTTCGAGGCCCTCAGGGTCAAGATCGCCCCCCCCGGGACCGTCTGTTGAGGGAATGCTTTGTCGCCATCGAACAAATCCTTGCTCTGGACAGCTCTCGCTTCTCCGATGGCCCATTGGCGGTCGCGACCCCAGCGGAGCTTCGCGAACTCGAGAAATCGCTTAAGGCGATCCTGGGGTTTAATCAGGCGGAGTGAAGGACTGCCTCCTTTTGCACCCGATCCAGGCTGACCACCGACTTCGTCTGAGCGTCAAGGCTTTATGTCGCCTGGAAGGAAGACCGGATGATCGGATTCTTGCCACTACACAAGAGCGCCCAAGCCCAAATTGGGGGGAAATCCTTCCGGAATGATCATGATCTCTAAGTCATTCTATCTCCCTTTCCACGACAGGATCCTGAGAACAGGACGTCCGTCCACGTTCTCGAGCGGAAGATAGAGGAGGTGAGTCCTGGGATCCGCGAGGATCGAATGGGCCCGAAAACCCAGAAAGTCCTGCGACGCCAGGACCAGTCCCCTTCCCCTCAACCGATAGACACTCACGATTCCCGACTCGGAAGCCACGAAAAGAAGTCCCCGCCTCCGGTCGACGGAGAGGACGTCCGGGTCCATTCCGGTCGGAAGATTTGCGAGGATCCGGCCCGATCCAAGATCGACCGAAAGGAGCCGGGCGTCCCCCTCGCAGGCCACGTAGGCCAGACGATTGGGACCGTCGATCCGGAGACCGTGGGGGTGACGGCATGGCAAGCGAAAGCGTTTGACGATCCGGAATGCGAAGGGATCGATCCGGACAAGAAGATTCTGTGTCTGGACCGTTACATAGACCTGATGGGTCTCGGGATCCACTCTCACGTTGCCAGCTTCGCCCGAGAGAGGGATCGTTCCCAGAACCCGGTTCGTGCGCGCATCGATGACGCTGAGGGAGCGTCCCCATTCGTTCGAGACGAAGATCCTGTTGGTCGCCATTTCATAGGCGAGGCCGTCCGGATGGATTCCGGTCGGAAGATCGGCGAGAGTCTTTCCGCTCCCGGCGTCGACCACGGCCAGATGGCCGATCTGATGGCGGGAAAGGGACGAGACGGTGGCGTAGACCCTGGCCAGCGACGGCACCACGATGACTCCGTGAACATGGGGAAATCCTGGCATATCGGCCAAAACACGCCGCTTGAGCGTGTCGAAGACGACGAGGCGCCCGTCCCCGAGGTGGGCCAGGTAGAGCCGCCCGGTCCGCGAGTCGAGGCTCTGGTAGTCGAAGCGCGTGGGTCGTCCGGGAAGCGCAATGGTGTCCACCGTGGACCATCCGTCAATTGGGACTTCGGAGGCACGTGCGGGTTGAAAAGAGGACCCGAGGCAGTCGAAAAAAACCAGAAAAAGGAGAACCTTCATAAGAAAGGGCATGACATTCTTCGAGTCCTCGAGAGGTTTGTCGGTGAAATTCATCTTTTCGTCCTTTCGCCCCTCCATTCCTTTGGGGATCGGCAAGAGCGCGACCGCCGGCCGCATTTCCATTCGGAACGGACCCCAGGAATCACATCGTTCGACAATGGCGTCTACCAAACAGGCAGGCCCTCACCGAACACTGTCTTTTCTCCGGGGCCAAGCTTCCTTAACCCGGCTCAGAGCCTCTCAAGGATAACAGGAGATGTTCTGGAACCATTCCGTCTGGGCCTGCGAGATGTGCCGGGCCCAGGTGTCGATCGGAAGAAAGGTTTCCGAGTCGGAGGACCTTGTCCATACGGCCTCCTCAAGATAATACTGCTTTCGCTCCTCCGCGGAAGGATGGCAGTCCTGTGGAACCGGAAGAAAGAAGTCGATCCGG
This sequence comes from Nitrospirota bacterium, assembly GCA_021820445.1. GTDB lineage: Bacteria > Nitrospirota > Leptospirillia > Leptospirillales > Leptospirillaceae > UBA4572. The sequence goes on from JAKADN010000009.1 coordinate 37,547, forward strand.
ACCAGTATGGCGTCCTGGTCGGACACATGGGACACCATCGCTGACTTGACCGTCAGTCCGAACCGAAGGAAGAGCGTTCTTACGTCGGCAAAACCCGGAGGAGGCGGCAGGAGCGAAACAATCCTGTCGATATCGTCCGGAGAGTTTTTCTTCTTGGCGTTTCCTCCCTCCCCGGCCACACTTTCCTGCGGCATGAGAAGGCCCGCAACCAGCAGGGCCACGAACGCCCATGAACGCCAATTTCCTCTCCCCATCCAGAAAACCTCCAAATCAATACGATTCTAAAGCCGACCAAAGGAACCGTAGAATCCTTTCCGGTCAGGGTCCCGTCGTCCCCCTCCATTCGACAGGATCCGCGATCTGATCCCTTACCCCTATCCCTCTTCCCCGCCGCGAAACTCGGATTGGAGGTTGGAAATCTGGGCCAGAACCAGACTGATCAGGGCCAACATGACGATCGCCAGAAACTCGGTGAATCCTCTCCTGAATAGATCCTGTCGCACGATGGACTTCCCTCCCATGGATGCGGACAGGAGTGGATCTCTCCGTCCTTTCCCCGAGAATATCGGTGCAGGGAATTCCGGCGGACATTCACTCACCCCTGGCCACCCGGACGGTCGGGTCGACGGAGAACGCATCCTCATCCCTCCGAATCCCTCCGAAAATGCCCTGGCCGGTTCAATGGATCGAACAATCGCCTCAGAGGAGAGATCAACAGGGCTTCGGCCGAAATCCGCTCCCGGCTCGATACGAACATCCTATCAGGAAGGGGCGAGAACTCTGTTAACGGGAGGTAAATTTTCGGATGATTTTCGTTCGGTCTTCCGGGAACTTCCGAGGAGGGGAAAATGGGTGAAAACGCTGGGTAAGAGGACTCTTCCAAAACCACAACAAGCCCCTTGCAGAACCTTCCTCTATGAATCTTTGGGATTTCCTTCAATCATCGGAAAAGATCATCAGGAATATTTTGAGAAATAGATTCGCCCTGTTCTCTGCAACCATTTGTCCAAAAAAGGAGGGATTGAAAAAAGGGGCCCTGCCTTGAAGCAGGGCCCCTTCCGATTCTCGAGATTTCAGGCTAAACGCAAAGAATCAAGCCTAGAAGGTGAATTTGGCTCCGGCGAAGATGTTGACCGGTTCGCCGGGATAGACGAAGAGCGTGGCCAGATTGTTGGCCGTCGAGGAGTTTCCGGAACCGTAATAGCCGGCCGGATTGTAGTAGTTCGTGTTCAGGAGATTGTAGGCCGACACATAGAGATTCGCGGCCTTATACCATCCATGGACCTTCGGAAGGTCGTAGGACGCATAGAGGTCGGTCACGAAATACCCCGGAACATTGGTTTCGGGATTCCCGGGCGTTCCTGACAAGTCGATGACATTCATCATTCCGGTATAGCGCTCGTCGATCGTGATGTGGTATGGGCCGTGATCGTAGGAAATCGCGAGGTTCCCCATATCCAGGGGAACGAACGGGATCATGTCCCCTGCGAATGTTTGGCCACTCAAGCCTCCGGCTGGCGTATTTCCCAGAACGTTGTTCATATAGGTAAAGTTGGCCGACCCCGAGAATCCCAGACCGAGATCGATCTTCCCCTCGGCTTCGATTCCCTGCTGGCGGGCCTGCCCGATATTTTCAAACTGGGTGAAGGTTGTTGCCCCTGAAGCGAAGGGAACACCCACCGGCATATTGGTCAGGTAGTCGGTGTAGGCGTCCAGCGCGACAAACCCCTTCTTGGTCGAATACCGGGTTCCGATGGAAAGGTCCCAGACGTTCTCCGGCTGAACCCCTCCGACCAGTTGTCCCGGAGAAAATCCTTTGTAGTCGAAGATCGCGGGGGGTGCAAAGGACTCCCCACCGGTGACATAGAACTTCCAGTTGTCGGTGGGATAATAATTGAGTCCGACATGGGGCATGGGGATCAGCATCGAGCCTCCATTGCTCACGCCGGCTCCTCCCCCCGTATAGTTTCCGGGAACCTGGTCATTAAAGTATTGCGCGACGCTTGCCACACGGAAGCCGACATTTAAAAGGACCTGCTGGACCGGACGGTAATGATCTTCGAGATATCCCGTTATCGTTGTCTGGGAATAGATCGCATCGGCGGTTCCTCCGACGATGTTGTCTGACTGAAGAGGGTCGATGTAGTAGTGGTAGGTCGCATACTGTCCCTTCATGCCAAGGTACAGGTTGTCTCCTTTAAACAAATTGAACTTGATCTCCCCAATGTCTCCGGCCTTGTACCCTTCCGCCTGGTAGTAGTTCTGAAGGAACTGGTAACCGAGCTGTCCGCTCATGTTTGGGTTGATGGTCTGGAATGTGCTCCCTGATGCAAACTGGTTCGACGTGCAGGAAAGTCCATTACAGGAACCGAATCCCGCCGGCATGCTCGTATTCCCGTAAGGCTCCACGACGGCATAGAGCGAGTTCTTGACCCTGATGGACGAGGTGATCTGATCCTTGACACCCAGATCGAGCATGAACCGGCCATATTCCCAGTTTTTAAAGAACGGCGAGTTCGGTGTATTTCCGGGGTTTGTCGGGTTGCTGTAGCTCGGCCCTCCGTTGTTCGTCGGCCCGTAGGTATTGTAATTGGACAGGGACATCGAAGCCCCGCGGTCATAGGACTTGTAGTTGGCCGTCCCGATGAAGTAGAGTTTTCCGCCCGTCAGATACTTGGTGATGTTTCCGTAGTACTGGTATTGGGTCAGATTCGTAAACTGCTGAAACCCGTCGTTGTGAATGATGGTGAAGTCGTTGTAGCCGCCAACATTCGAGGTCGGGCTGATCCCGGAGTTGTTGACGTAGCTTGTATAGTAGAGCCCGTAGGATCCACCGCCGGAATTGATCGTCTGGAAGGAATCCTGACTCGGATCCACCAGCTTGAAGTTGACGGAACATCCGGCCGCGTAATTTCCTGTTTCCCGGGAAGTGGTGACCCCCCGGTTGACGGTCGCGGATTTGACATCGGAATTCATGATGCCCAGATCATAAACCTCACCGCCGTCAGCCTCGACGTTCATCGGAACCCCTTCGACCGACATTTCGATGCCGGCGTTCCCGTTGGGATTGGTGTTGGCTCCTCCGACCGTGTAGCCGCGGCAGGACATGTAATTCATTCCCCCGGTCAGACCCTGGTTCCCGGAACGGGAGAAGAATTCGATCCCGGGTGTATTCTGCATGAGGGTATAGGTCGCGCCCGTCGTCAGGTTCTGCTGAAACTTCTTCTGATCGACGATCGAAATTGCCCCCGTCGTGTTCCGGATTTTCTTGTCGCTGGTCGCCTCGATATTGGCCTGAGCCATGCTGTTGACCCGAAGGCGGATGGCTTCGGAGACCTTCCCGTTCACGGCGATTTCCCGGGAAAAGGGGAGATATCCCTTTCGGCTTGCCTGGACGATATACCGTCCCTGCGGGATGTTCTTGAGGCTGAAGATCCCCGTATTGTCCGAGGTCACCTGATAGACTTCCTTTGTCCGGACATTCTTGACAGCGATCTTGGCGGACAAAGGACGCTTATGCTCCCCCTGCCCCTCATAGACTGAACCTACAATCTCCGAGGTCCCCCGGGTCAGCGGATTGACCGCAAAGTCCATCTCTCCGACAGTTCCCCCCTTCAGGAATCCTTCCTTCCGCTGAACCGAAAAGCTGCCGCCTCCCACCAGGATTTTGTAATCGCCTGCAGAAAGGCCGGAAAAAATATACGACCCCTGGGAGGTGGTCGTACTCTCGATGATCGCACCGGTCTTGACGTCGGTCAGAACGACCGGAACATTCGGGAGAGGCGTCTTGTCCTTGGCCGAGCGAACGGTCCCATACAGGACGGACGGAGCTTCACCCACATTTCCGGGAACGGAGGGAGCTGATGAAGCGGATGAGTCCGGTGAAGTGGCCGCAAGAGCAGTCCGCTCGAAGGGCCAGAAGGCCATTCCGGCCACCGCAAGGCCGGCGACAAACTTTTGAAATCGGATTTTCATTCTTAGTCCTTTCTTTCGGATTTACATAGATGACCGGGACGGATTGCAATAAGGCTGGAATCAAACTTTCCGGAATAAGGGATTTCGATCATGGAAGGCCCAGCAACCTATGCTGTCATTCATAAATGAATTCAATATTAAGCAAATATGACAAAAACCGAATCGAAATATGTCAATACCGTAAATTTCTTGTTAATTCCGTGATCAGGGAGAGGGTCTGATATCGATCAGAGGAGTGCTCATCCGTGATCTTCCCCAGATGAAGTCGCGTGTCTTGAAGAGTGAGCACGATTTCTGAGGCCCGGTCATGGAGAAAAGAAGGATTTTCCCTAGAGGAGGGTTCCCCCCCGGAAGAGTGGGGTTAGACCGA
>JAKADN010000068.1 GCA_021820445.1 Nitrospirota bacterium
AGGTTGGGCCTCGACCCTTATATCAAAGATCCTTTTCGGGGTCAGGGAGGAGGGAGCCCGTTGGCCGGATTCCTCCCTCTTTCCTTGAGAAAGTCGGGACGAAATGATCCCTCTTACCCTGCGAAGACCGTTTCCAAGCCTCTTCACTGCTTTTCGCTCCGGTTCCGTGCCACCTGCCACGTTGCTCTATCTCTTGCTTCGATTTTATCATAAACAGGAAAAATATCCATCACCGAATTCTTACTTTTCAAGATCCCAGGAGACGATGTCCTTGTTGTTTCCCTTGCCCCCACGGGCTCCGTCGGCCCCGTAGGACATGATGTCGAACTCTCCATGGGAGCCGGGAGAGAGATAGACGTAGGGATGGCCCCAGGGATCCTTCGGGATCTTGGAGATGTATCCTCCCGCCTTGTAGTTGTTGGGCTCTGGGGGGAGGGTCGGCTTCTTGACCAGGGCCTCGAGTCCCTGCTCGGTCGTGGGATAGGACCCGTTGTCGAGATGGTAGAGGGAGAGCGCATTCTCGAACTCCCGGATCTGGGTCATGGCGGCGGTCTTCTTGGCTTCTTCGGTGCGTCCGATGATCTTCGGGACGACGAGGGCCGCCAGAAGGGCGATGATGAAGATGACGACCATGATCTCGATCAGGGTGAAGCCTCCGTCCCGTCGGAGGGTCCGGAAGCGGTTTCCCGAGCGGCGGAAAAGACGTAAGGACATGAGGGTCTCCGGGGTTGACGGTGGATTACTGGACCGCCTGGCTCATCTCGAAGATGGGAAGCAGGACGGACATGACCATGAAGAGCACGATTCCTCCGATGAACAGTATCATAACCGGTTCGATGAGGGATGTCAGCGTCACGATCGTCTGGTCGACTTCCTGCTCGTACCCTTCCGCAAGCTTGATCAGAAGCTCCTCGAGCTTGCCGGACCGCTCGCCCACCGCGATCATGTGGACGGCCAGGAGGGGGAAGACCTTCGACTCCCGGAGGCTCCGGGAGAGGGAGCTTCCGGAGGCCAGGTCTTCCCGGGCCCGGGCCACCGCGTCCCGCACCGGGCCGCTGGTCACCACCGCCTCCGAGACCTCCATGGCCTTCTGGAGGGGAGTTCCGGAGGAGAGAAGGACGCCCAGCGTCCGGGAAAAGCGGGCCACCTGGGTCGAAAGCACCAGGTCGCCCACCTTCGGAACCCGGAGGGCCCACCGGTCGAGGGTGGCCCGCCGGGTCCGGGCGAAGCGGACCAGGAGGAGCGATCCGGCCCCCAGGGACAGGCCGACGGCAAGGAGATGGCTCCTGAGCCAGGCGGAGCTTCCCATGAGGATGCGGGTCGGGAGAGGAAGGGTCGCCTTGAGCCCTTCGAAGATGGAGGTGATGCGGGGCATGACCACGATCAGGAGAAAGACCACCATGAGGATCCCCACTCCCATCAGCATGACCGGATAGAAGAGGGAGCCCACGATCTTGCGCCGGGTGTTGCTCTGCTTTTCCAGGAGGTCCGCAAGCCGGCCCAGCATGATTTCGAGGGTTCCCGACTCCTCCCCGGCCCGCACCATGTTGAGATAGATGGGGGAGAAGGTCCCGGGGAGGGAGCCCATCGCCACCGAGAGGGAGCGGCCTTCCTTGACGTTGTCCCGGATCCGGGAGGCGACCCGGGCAGGCGGGGTGTCCCCTCCCTGGTCGAGGATGGCGCCGAGGGCCTCGACGATGGGGACCCCGGCCCCCACCAGGATGGAGAGCTGGCGGGTGAAGGTCGAGAGATCCTTCGACGAGAGGCGGCCCCTTCCGGAAGGAGACTCCGGGGTGGCGGCCTCCCGGCCCCCGGCGTGGGGCTCGAGGGAGACGGGAAGAATGCCCTCTTTTTTCAGCTTCTGCCGGGCGGACTGGAGGCTGTCCGCATCGATGAGTCCCCGGGTCCGCTCCCCGTTCGAACGGACGCCGGAGTAGTTCCAGACGGGCACGGGGCTTCTTCCTTATTCTAGTCGGTGGAGATCTCGCTCTGGGCCACCCGGAGGACCTCTTCGATGGTGGTGGCCCCCTCCAGAACCTTGCGCCGTCCGTCGTCGAGAAGGGTCTTCATCCCCTTGCGTCGACCCGCCTCCCGAAGGGTGGACGCGTCCTCCCGGGTGTTGATCAGGTGGGCGATCTCGTCGTCCAGGACGAAGAGCTCGTAGATCCCCTGGCGCCCCTTGTAGCCGGTTTCGAGACAGGAGGCGCACCCGGTCCCCCGGAAAAGGACTCCCTCGGGAAGGTCTCCGGGGGTGATCTCGAGCCGGGCGAGTTCGTCCGGACCGGGACGGTAGGGGGTCCGGCAGGAGGAGCAGATGCGCCGGACGAGACGCTGGGCCAGGACGGCGCGGACGGATGTGGAGATCAGGAAGGGTTCGACCCCCATGTCGATGAGGCGTGTCATGGCCGACGGGGCGTCGTTGGTATGGAGGGTCGAGAAGACCAGATGGCCGGTCAGGGAGGCCTGGATGGCGATTTCGGCGGTCTCCGTGTCCCGGATCTCTCCGATCAGGATGACGTCCGGATCCTGGCGGAGAATGGAGCGGAGTCCGGAGGCGAAGGTGAGGGAGATCCGGGGATTGACCTGGATCTGGCCGATTCCCCGGAGCTGGTACTCCACCGGATCCTCGATCGTGATGATGTTCTTGTCCGGGCTGTTGATGGTGTTCAGGATGGCGTAGAGGGTCGTCGTCTTTCCCGCGCCGGTGGGACCGGTGACGAGGATGATCCCGCTGGTGAGGGTAATGAGCCGGTTGACCTGGGCGAGATCCTCCGGGGAGAAGCCGATTTCGGAGAGGGGGAGAAGGAGCGTGCCCTGCTCCAGGATCCGGAGGACCACCCGCTCCCCGTGGCGCACCGGAATGGAGGAGACCCGGATGTCGACGTCGCGTCCCGCCGCCCGGATCCGGATCCGGCCGTCCTGGGGGAGACGTTTTTCGGCGATGTTCAGGTTCGCCATGAGCTTGAAGCGGGAGATGATCCCCGCCTTGAGCTTCTGGGGGATGGAGAGGACGTTGTAGAGGACCCCGTCGAGGCGGTAGCGGACCTTCACCTCCTCCTCGAAGGGTTCGAGATGGATGTCGGAGGCCTTCTGGCGCACGGCCTGGGAGAGGATCGAGTTGGCGAGGCGGATGATGGGGGCGTCGTCCCGCGCGTCGAGAAGGTCCACGGTCTCCTGGATGGCGAGAAGGTCGGAAAAGGTGTCCGCCTCTTCCTCCGCCCTGTCGAGGATCCGATTGGTCTCGGTCTGTCCGAAGCGCTCGTAGGCGGTGTTGATCAGGGCATAGAGGACGGTCTGGGGGAGAAGGACCGGACGGAGGAGCGGCGGGGTGCCTGCCGGATCGAGAAGGAGGACGAGGGGCTCGAGGGCCAGGAAGGACTCCGGCCCCCCGCAGAGGATGGTCAGGGTCCGGCCTTCCGGTTCCTCCGAAATGGAGTGGGGGAGGAGAAGGTGGGACTTGGCGAAGGAGATGGGGATTCGGGGGATCAGGGTCGGGTCGAGCTCGTCGGGCGTGACCGTGGCCCGGTAATCGTGGCCCTGGGCCGCGGCCCACTCCTTCCAGAGGGTCTCGGGCGTGTAGCCGGCCTTGTCGAGGGTCCCGGAAAACTCCTCCGTCCCGCTCCTTTTGGCCTGGAGGGCCCGGAGAATCGAGAGGGCGTCGGCGGACACCGGGGGGCCTATTCGGGGGCCCCCGGCTCTCCGGGGACATCGACGGTGCGAAGGAACTGGTCGCTCGAGAAGGAGGTGGTCTTCCGGTCGAGGATCAGGTTCTGGACGAGATGGTTTTTCCGGGCGAATTTCTTCAGGAGATCGGGGGCATCGTGCTTGACGACCGCCAGATCTTCCGAGCTCCGGATGACGTAGGGCGTCAGGAAGATCAGAAGGTCGTCCCTTTTCTTTTCGTGGTTCGTGTTCGAAAAGAGGTATCCGAGAATGGGGATGTCCGAGAGGAAGGGGATCCCCTGATCGTTGATGCTGGTCTCTTTCGAGATCAGGCCGCCGATCACCACCGTCTGGCCGGACGAGACGGTCAGATTGGTCTTGGCCGCCCTCTTGGTCGTGGTCGGCCCCACGGCGATCGTCCCGATGACCTGGGATGCGTTTGTCAGGGCGGAGACCTCCTGCTTGACGTCGAGCCGGACCCGCCGGTGGGAGAGGATGTGCGGGGTGATCTCGAGCGTGATCCCGACGTTCTGGCGCTGGATCATGGTCATGACGTTGCCGCCGACCGTCTGGCTCTGGCCTGTGATGAAGGGGACGTCCTCCCCGATGGTGATCTTGGCCTTGACCCCGTCGGTGGCGAGGATTTCCGGGGTGGAGAGGGTCCGGACGTCGGAGAAGGTCTCGAGGGCGTTCAAAAGTTCGCCGACGTTGGGGTAGTTGACGCCGTTGTAGTTGAAGGTTCCTCCGGTGAGGACGCCGGCGACGAGGCCGTTGAGCCCCGAGAGGGACTGGAGGGCCCCGGCGGCTCCGGAGATGACCCCGAAGGATCCGGCCGTCCCGACGCCTCCCGTGGTTCCCCCTCCGAGGGAGGAGGCTCCGGTGGCGCCGTTGACGACACCCCCCAGCATCCCGTAGTTCGTGAGGCCGACGACTCCCGAGTTGTTCGATCCCAGGACGCCGCCCAGGAGGTTCACCTGGATGTTGTTCAGCTTGTCGGTCGAGATCTCGATCAGGGAGGCCTTGACGTAGACCTCGCCGGGCTGGGCGTCGAGCGAGTGGATGATGGGCTTCAGGAGGTCATAGTCGTGGGCGGTGGCCGAGACGATCAGGCTGTTGGACCCTTTGTCGGAGACGATCTGGATCGGGCCTTCGAATCCCCCCTCCCGGACGCCGCCCGCCGGCTTCGGCGCGAATCCCTTGGAAAGAATGGCGTTGACGGTTTTTGCGACCGACTTGGCCGAGGTGTTTTCCAGGGTGTAGAGGAACATCTCCCGGTTGGGGGGGGCCTGGGTCTCGGGAACGATGTAGATCATCCCTTCCTTGGAGACCGTCTCGAACCCCTTCATGCGCAGGGCGTCGGAAAAGATCCGGAAGGCGTCGGGAACGGAGACCTCGGTGGGGGAGAGGATGGTCAGCTTCCCCTTGACCCGCTCGTCCATCACGATGTTCTTGTCCAGGAGATCGCTCATGAAGCGCACCAGGACCGAGACGTCGACGTTCCTGAAGTTCATGGAGACCTTTTGGACGGGGGCAGGGACCGCGAGGGGTGCCGGCGCAGGGGCAGTGGCCGCCCCTGCGGAACCGGAAGAAAATGCGATACCGGTGGCGACAAGGAGGATTGCCGCAGGACGCGCCACGACGCTCCAGGCCTTGCCAAGCGGTCGATGAGGGAAGAGAGGTTGTCTGATCAATCCGGAAATCCTGTTCCGGGGCTCCGATAGCCCCCGCATTAAATGAGGGTCCGTCACTGCACCTGGTAGTTGAAGGTCTGGGGCGCTCCGTTTCTCACGAGGTCGATGCTGACCTGGGTGGCCGTCCCGAGGGTCGACAGGGCCTTCATGAAGTTCTGGGGATCGCTCATCGACATCCCGTTGATCGACTCGATCACGTCACCCGGCAGGAGCCCCACCTCCTGGTAGAGGCTCCCGGGCTGGATCTCCACGATCCGGAAGCCGTTCGGCTTTCCTCCCACCATGTTGGGGACGGCCCGGGCCTGCATCATGAGCTGGTTCAGGTTCCGGACGGCCGAATGGATGGCCCGGGACTCGATCAGCCAGTGGTTGGCGTCGAGTTTCCGGATGCCGTGGGGAGAGGCCGATTCGGTCGCGGAGACCGCCTGGCCCCCATCGTCCTCCGCCGTGAATCGGGCCTTGAGGATCCCGTAGGAGTTCCCCACCTTCAGGATGACCGATGTCTTCTGGACATGGGCGAGGCTCACCCTGCCGGGGATCACCGGATCGTTCACATGGTAGAACTTCTGGGTCTTCTTGGCCGTGTCTTCGAGCACGGCCCCCGAAACGGTCCCGGAGCCCATGAGGGTTCCGACCAGCCGGAGCTTCAGGGTATCGGGGCGGAGAACGGGAAGATTTTTCTGGTCCTTCCAGCTTCCGACCGCCACCACCGATCCCCCCTCCTCGACGCCTCCCCGCGAGGCGGCGGCCCCGAGATCGAGGTCACCCGGGAAGGAGATGGCGCGTCCTCTCCGGGCGGGGTCGAACAGGTTGCCACGGGCGATCGAGGCGATATCCGCCGCCGAGGGAAGGGCGGTCCGGGGACGGACGATCATGCCGTGGACCTCCGGAATGGTGAAGTGGCCCGAGATCCGGTCGCGGATCGTCTCGTTCACGGCGTCGGCCGCCATGTAGGAGGTCGCGGAGACCAGGGCGATCTGACCCAGGAAAAAATATCGTTGGAGACGCGTGTCGATCATGGCCTGTCCCGTCGGTGACCCGAAAGCTTTTTTTATCAATATCATGCCTATCCAATTTTAAAGTATAATACAGGAAATTCAAAAAATGTAGGCGGGGAGGATTCGATGCCGCTCGTGTCGGTGAACGGGGAAAAAAGGCAGGTGGAGGAGGGCACGACCCTCCGGGCCCTGGTGGGTGAGATGGGATTTCTTGACCGTCCGATCGTCTGCGAAGTGAATCTGGCGATCCTTTCGAAGAAGGACTGGGAGGGGACCATTCTTCGGGAGGGAGACCAAGTCGAGATCATCGGATTCGTGGGGGGCGGCTGCGCCCCTTGTGTGGGGGATTGAGACCCGGCGTGTTCTGTGGTATAAATTTTTCATACACTCCGTGGGCGGGATTAACTCAGCGGTAGAGTGTCAGCTTCCCAAGCTGAAGGTCGTGGGTTCGAATCCCATATCCCGCTCCAATTTAGATGATTTGAAATTTTGGGTGTGACGAATTTGTGCCATATCCGAGATTTTCCGCATAAGCTGAGAGGTGGTCTTTCGAAAGATGGGCATACCTCCCGACCATTTTGTAGTCCGCCCATCCTCCAAGCTCCTGAAGAACCGCCAGCGGGGTCCCAGCCTGAATATGCCAACTGGCCAAGGTGTGTCGAAGATCATGCCAGCGGAAATTCGTGATTCCCGCTCTCTTCAGAGCCTTTTTCCATGCCTTCGTATTGACTTGCCTTATCGGATGTCCATTAAAAACAAAGACCCTTTCCTCATGATTCCCCTTCTGCCTCCTGAGAATATCGACGACCTCCTTCCCGAGCGGAACTCCTATTGCTCTCTCTCCTTTTGCCTGGTCGGGGTGAATCCAACAAACGTTCCTTTGGAGATCGACTTGGCTCCATGAAAGTTCCAGGATGTTTCTCTGTCGCAATCCTGTCCGGAGGGCAAAGTCTGCTAGATCCCGCTGGTGGGGCGGAAGCTCCTTAACTCTACAACGACAGGGACTCTTATCTGATCAAAAACTGATCACCTCTTTCTCTGTTTTCACAGGACTCTGGAAATAAAGTCCGTCCATCTTGCCCTTAGGGAAAGGACAAACCCCTCGCTTCCTGTGGGATTGGGGGACAGCAGAACGACCGTTGCAGGGGATGAAGACGCAGGAGAGGCATCCGAAGCCAAGAGCCCGGGAAAAGCGAGGGGGGAGGTCGGACGAACGTGGGCTACGATCTAACCCGCCCGGGGAAGATCGCAGAGGGCGCGGGCTTTGCGGTCCCGGGAAAGGCGAGATTTTCGGTTGCTATGCTGGTAGTAGGCGAGGATCGTCAGCACATAGGCCCCGGAAAACGACAGACGGGGGAGAACCTCCACGACCAGACGGTGGACCTGGGGGAGGGTCAGAAAAGTTTTTTTTGAACCTCAGGCGGATCTTCTGCAGGAAGGCGTGAGCGATGAAGACATGGAGCATGTGGCGATGCCAGCCGTTCCAGGAGCGGTGCTCGTAGTGGTCCATGCCCAGAAGGGACTTGGCCTCAAGGAAGGAGCGCTCGATGGACCAGCGGAGCTTCGAGACCGTGACCAGTGTGTCAAGGGAGACGGATTCGGGCGCATTGGTGGGGACGTACTTGGTGGTATGGGCCTCATGCTGGGCTTCGGTCCGGAAGAGGAAGAGGGTCTCGGGGGACGAAGGGGGATCGTCGGACGTCTCGGGCACCCGCCAGACCGGGAGGCGCGCCACGAAGACCCGCTCCACCCCGAAGGAGTCGGAGGGACGAAAGACCTCCGTCCAGACCACGGAGCGTGCGAGGACCTCCACCGTGACGGGAGTCTCGGTGAGGACCGGCTTCGTGGGGCGCCGTCCCCGGCCCTTGGACTCCGGAAGAACCCAGGACGGTTCTTTCGTGAGGACCCGGGTGTTGGCACGGACAGAGGCCATGTAGGAGAGATCCTTCGGGAGCGCTTCAAGGAAGGCCCGGGAAGATCCGAAGAAGGCGTCGACGCCAACCCAGCGGGCCTTGAAGAGACCGGCATCGGTCGTTTTCTTCAGGAGTTCGGCGGCGATCTCCGGCTTGGTGGCAAAGGTCAGGGAGTCGGGGACGCCGGTCTTCTTCCGGCGCTCCGCAAATCCGGGTCCGAACCATTCCTCGGGCATGTAGAGCCGGGCATCGATCAGACCGTGCGCCTGGGGGCCAACATAGCCCAGGAAGACGCCGGACTGGCAGTTGTCGATCTTGCCCCGCGTGCCGCAGTACTGACGGGCGACCCCGACCGATTCGGTGCCTTTCTTTCCGAACTCGGACGAGTCGAGCGTGAACATGGAGGTCTCAGGATCCGGAGCCCCGATCTCCGAGGCCAGCTTCTTCTGGTGGATCTCCTTCATGAGGGACTCCTCCCAGGCGTAGTCGCTGATGAAGCGCTGGAGGTTTCTGACCCCGCCCGGTCCGGAAAGCGCGAGGGCGATCGGCTCGACGCTCTTTCGGCCGCTCTCGGAGAGGAGTCCTAGGAGATAGAGCCGGGAGTGCTCCGCGCTGTTTGGTTTGGCGAAGACGGGGGCGAAGTCCTGATGGAAGCCCCTGAGCTCGGCCGTCAGAACGTCAAGGTCCTCCTCCCCGAGGTCCTCTCCCGGGGAGAGAAGATCGGGAGCCACATGGTAGGACGCGGGCAGGACGATGCGGTGGGGCGGTCCCGCGGGACGCGTGACGAGCGGCTGATAGGGCGGCGCCTTGGGATCCTCGACCGTCCGGGACGTTCTGCGGGGAGATGGCGCGGGCTTTGGGAGAAATCCGCCCTTGACCCGGAACTCCGGATCGAGCACGGCCACGTAGAGGTCTTTCACCTGCCCGTGGTAGGCGTATTCGACCCGGCCCTTCCGGGAGAACCCCTTGGTCTGGCCCAGGCGCAAAAATCCCGAGGCCCGGTAGCTGGCTCCGGAGTAATGGGCCGGATCCACGAAGGTCTCCACCACCCAAGGGGCGAAATCGAACCGCGCCTCCCAGTCGCCGGGAAGACGGCGAAGCGCCTGGCCCAGCACATGGGAGGCGAGATTCTTGATCCGGACTCCCGGAAGGATGAGAAATCGGGAGTTGTTGACCAGCCGGGAGCGGTGGAGCTTCTTCTCCTCGGCAGACCATCCCATCCAGCGGTCCCGGACCTCGATCTTGGGGGCCGATCCGGAAAAGGAGAGGGCGGCCACCGGCTGCTCTCCGACCCAGGCGATGTATTTGATCCGGCGGCCGGGAAGGTTCTTGTACCCCAGGGAATGGTGCTCCCGTATCAGGGAGTCCCAGAGGTCCTCCTCCCTGGATCCGGGATCCACCGGCATGACGGTGACCTTCCCCAGGTCCTTGAGGGTTCCCAGAACCGCCTGGCCTTCACTGACGATCTTCTCTGCCGCTTCCAACCGTCCCCTCCTGTCGATGGTGAATGGGAGTCAACAGGAGCAGAGTACAGAAAAAGTCGGGGATTGTTTCGCCCCTTTTATGCGGCAGGATTACATGTCGTTGTAGAGGTAATTTTGTTCTTGTTTTGCGTACCGATGATGTAATTTGCTAGAGCTCTTTGATAAGAGCGGATAAAAACATTCGAGGCACTGGCCTATCATGGAATGCCGAATGCAAAATGGTTTTCCATCCACAGGTTTCCGATTCTTATTCTTACCTGATTCCCTGAACAGACACTCTTGGCCCTTGGGACCATCAGAGTCACTTCTGGGCGATCTCGACCCCATTCCATGGAGCAAGGCACTCAGGAAGGAGATCTGGGCGGCGGGGCGCGGATGACCTTGCCAAGGCGATGGCTTGGCCGGGAGAATGCGCACGACATAGCATCTCGATACCTGATCCAGTTTTTCAGGGTCGATCATGGACTGGACACGACGTGATTGTAACCTTTTAACGAGATGAAGATTTTAGGACTGAAGCGCTTTCTTCTTGCGATAGCTCCATCCCATCATGGCGAGGATTCCCGTCCCGAAGAGAACCCAGGTGGAGGGTTCGGGGGTGGCGGAGGGAGATGGAGGAGTCACGCCTGCAAAGAGAACAAAACTATCTGCATTGGAGGTGCCACTACCCCATGTCCAAGTATACGTTCCATTTGTCACACCCATAGCGGCGAGAGTCGTATTATCAAAAATATCAGTAGTTGTTCCGAGCTGGGCGCCGGAAGTGTAGTTAAGCGGAACATTTAAAAGTATATCACTTTCATTATTACCTAGTGGATTATAAACAGGACCAACAATAGGACCGCTGGCACTATTGGGCGATGCGAGTGGACCGGATCCAAAGGACGATGGTCCCTGGATTGTTCCATACACATCAAACGAATTTGGTAATGGCCCGAGGTCCACTGTTCCATTCAATGGAATGATGCCGGTGTAACAACAATTATCCGTACCAAAAGAAGTTAAGCCATTCAGATTAAGCGTTCCACTTCCAGTTGCGACCACACTTCCATTGGCTGTATCGTTGTAGAGATAGGTGGTATAAGTCGCATGGGCTATTGGTGGGGAAACAATCACACCGGCCAAGACGACTGAAAGACCAAGCATTAATTCAATCAGTTTTCGTGACAATTTAACCTCCTTGAAAGTTTAGCTATGTTCTTTCATCCTTAGGAACGTCCATCGGAATCGCTGGTCTATATAAGTTTCTTATTTATTAGCAATAATA
>JAKADN010000069.1 GCA_021820445.1 Nitrospirota bacterium
TCTGGAGTGTGAGGACCAATCTGCCGGAAGAGGAAGGACGGTCCTGTCGGAAGGCCCGTCCGGTCGATCCGGCTGGACGACTCAAGGAAGGAGAGAATCCCTGTCGAGGGGCAATGGGGCCCGAAAACCGGTCAGCCCTATTGTCCGGGGCGGTAGACGTTTAGGACGCGATTCATGATGACGGCCGTCTCGCGGGCCTCTGATACCGAATTCCGGATGATGGCCTGGGGGGCGCCGGTGTGGCGGACGAAATAAAGAGGGTCTTCTTCTCCGCCATCCTCAGCAAAATCCAGAACCTCGTACTCCCCCGACTCTTCGACCTTTTTCATGGTGTGGCTCATGGGACACCTCCGTCACTAGATTCTTTTACAGCATGACTTTTGGCCATCCTGCGTCCGACTCCGAAAAATAAAGATAAGAAGAATTCATGATTGATTTGCTAACCTTATCACGGAATCACTCCTTGTCAACGACGGAGAGGGAAGGCCCTTTTCCGGGAGATATGGACAAGACGCAAAACGGCAGGCTATTCTCTGGGGATGCGTTCCGGGGTCGCCGGGGGAGCCGCCGGGGAAGAGGGGACGGCCCCGACGGCTCTTCCATTCCACTCTTTGTGATCGGGCCACAGTGAAACAGGCGTTCTGGGCGGTTCTCGCCACCCTCCTCTTTTCCCTCTCGACCCCCTTCACCAAGATCTTTGCCGACCGCTATCCTCCGATCTTCCTCTCCGCGCTTCTCTATGCCGGATCGATCTTAGGCGCGGCCGTCGGGATCCTTCCGTTTCTGGGGCTTCGGCCGAGTGATGCGGGGGCCTTTTTCGGGAAGGGCGGCCTCTCCCGGAGGGTCCGGTGGGCCCTGGCCGGATCCATTCTGATCGGAGGGGTGATCGCGCCGGTTCTTCTCGTCGTGGGTCTTGCGGGAGCCCGGGCTTCCCAGGGAAGTCTTCTCATGAATGCGGAGGGGATCTTCACCGTTCTGATCGCGGGTCTTCTCTTTCGGGAGCGCCTGACCAGGCGTCTGATTGCGGGAACCCTTCTGGGGGGCGCGGGATGCGCCCTTCTCTCCTGGAAGGGGACGGGTCCGGCCGGACTCTGGGCCCTCCCCTTTCTGGGGGCGGCCCTGTTGTGGGCCCTGGACTCGAACATCCTTCGCTATCTCTCGGAATTGAACCCCCTGGTCCTGACCGTCTGGAAGGGGGCCGGCTCCTCTCTCCTCCTGTTTCTTCTGGCCTTTCTCTCCGAACCGATCCCCCGCCCCTCACCGATGGCCCTGGGGGTCCTTCTGACAGGGGCGGTCGGATACGGAATGAGCCTGGTCTTTTTCATCCGGTCGATCGCCCGGATCGGGGTCTCCCGGACGGGGGCCTGGTTCTCGTTTTCTCCGTTTCTGGGCGCGATCCTCTCTCTTCTTTTTCTTCGGGAGCCGGTTCCGGAGGTCTTTCCGGTCTCCTTCGGCATCCTTCTGGTGGCCGCCTTTCTTCTTCAGGAGCCGTCCCGGGATCTTGCAAAACCGGAGGATGCGGGGAAATAGCCGTTGGGGAGGGGAGGATCAGACGAAGCGGTTGTTCCGGTAGTCGTCGATGGCCCGCTCGATTTCCTCCCGGGTGTTCATGACGAAGGGGCCATAGGCTGCGACGGGCTCCCCGATCGGCCGCCCCGTGACGAGGATCAGGCGGGAGGGCGCGGATTCGGTCGAGAGTCGAAGGTCTCCCGGGAAGGGGCTGTGAGGAGTGGCGACCACGGCCAGGGTCTCGGGAGGGACCTCCGTTCCCGAGGCCCGGAAGGTTCCCTCGATCCCGTAGAGAAAGGCGCTCCGGCCGGCGAGGAGTCCCTCGGGAAGCGTCAGTGCCCCTTGGGGGGGAAGGGTGATGTCGGCATAGAGAAGATGGGTCAGCGGGTCGGTCAGGGCCCCTTCGTGGCCGGCCCAGCTCCCGGCCAGGAGGCGGATTTCCGCGTTCCCCTCCCGGAGACGGGGAATCTGCTCAGGCAGAATCTCCCGGTATTCGGGATCGGAGAGTTTCTCCCGGGCCGGAAGGTTGATCCAGAGCTGAAAGCCGCTCATGCGCCCTTCGGTCTGTTGGGGCATCTCGGAGTGGATGACGCCTCGGGCGGCCTTCATCCACTGGGCCCCTCCGGTGACGAGATCTCCCTCGTGTCCCATGCTGTCCCTGTGAAGCATGTGGCCTTCGAGCAGATAGGTGAAGGTCACGAAGCCGCGGTGCGGATGGTCGGGGAAGCCCGCGATGTAGTCATCGGCCCGGTTGCTGTTGAAGTGGTCGAGCATCAGGAAGGGATCCAGGGTCCGAAGGGCCGGGGTTCCGATGGTGCGGTGGACGGTGACGCCGGCCCCCTCGGAGAGACGGGATGCCTGGATGAGGCGAAGGGAGGAGGTCATGCCCCGCCTTCGACCTCCATGTTCTGGGCCTCGGCCTCGCTCAGGGCCTCCAGAAGAATCTGATAGGTGTGCAGGTCGATCTTGTTTTCCGTCCAGGCCCGGTCAAGCTTTTCCATGAGGGTTTCCCACATGGGGCTCGAGACCGGCTCTTCGTCGAGATTGGCCGCAATATTCTTCGGGCTCTTCCTGTTCGGTCCGCTCATGCTCCCTCCACGTTGGTATTTTTTTCTTCCGCTTCGTCCAGTGCGTCCAGAAGAATCTGGTAAGTTCTCGCATCGATCCTGTTTTCGGTCCAGGCCCGGTCGAGGCGTTCCATGAGAGACTCCCACCGGGCGCTCGAGACCGGTTCCTCCTCGAGATCGTCGGCGGTGGGCTTGGGAACGGGATGTCCTTTCGGTTGCTTCGCGCTCATGGGATCCTCCTGGGTTTAAGGGTCGCGAGTTCTCTCAGGATAGACAGGTTCGGGTTCCGCTTCAAGCCTTTTTTACCGGTAACGGGAGAGATACCTCCGTTCGAAGAAGGATTTGGCGGTGTGGAAAAGGGAGCTTTTGAGAAGGAGGTTGCGGGTCGGCGTCCGGTAGACCAGTGTCCCCGAGTCGATGCTGTCGACGACGCAGACCAGTTCGACCCGGAACTCCCGGGTTCCCTGGCGCCCCTCCAGGAAGGCTTGGATGTTGTGGGCGGCCGTCTCGGCCTGGAGATCCGCCGAGTGTCCCTGCTTCGGCATCCAGTCCGGTCCGGGATAGGCGCCGCAGTCTCCGGCCACGAAGGTTCCGGGCCATCCCTCGACCTGGCAGGTCCTCTCCGCCCGGATGAAGCCTCCGGGAGAGAGGGGAAGCGAGGTCCCCGAGAGCCAGTCCGGTCCCCGGAGGCCGGGGGTGAAGATGATCAGGTCGGCCGGGAACTGCTCCGCTTCGGTGGCGACGCCCTCAGGGGAGAAGGATTTGAGCTTGGATCCCAAGTGGGTCGGGATGTTTCTTCGGGCCATTTCGGCCAAAAGATTCTTGACGGCCTTGGGGCCAAGGCGGTTCCCCGGTTCGGCGGCGGGGCTGAAGAATGTGAGGGCAATTTTGCTCCGGCGGCCGGTTTTGCGAAGCCAGGTGTCGAGGCCGAAGAGAAGCTCGAAGACGGGGCCTCCCCGGACGGCGGAGGGCTCCTGGGGGTGGCCGGCGAATCCCAGGGCGATGGTGCCGGAGTCCAGGCTTTCGATCCGCTCCCGGATGGCGAGGGCGTCCTCGATGCCCTGGCAGATCGAGCGGCTGTGTTCGATGCCGGGAAGCTTTTTGAGGGAGGCCGAGCCGGTGGCGATCAGGAGGGCGTCGTTTTCATGGCGCCCCTTGTCGGTGACGAGGACCCTCCCCTTCTCCTCGACCCCCGTCACGGTCTCGGGAATGTGGCGGATCCGGTGGGTGCGAAAGAAATTCTCGAGGGGGATCCGGAGGTCGGAGGGGGAGCGAAGGCCCGTCGGGATCCAGATCAGACCGGGGTAGTACAGGAGCTCGGGCCTGGGGGAGACGAGGAGAATCTCCAGCTCCTTCGGCCCCTTCTCCCGGAGGGCCCGGGCGGCGGCCAGGCCCCCGAAGCCGGAGCCGACGATGACGACCCGTTTCATGGAAGACTCCTTTCAAAAAAGAGCGATGCAGGAATGCTTCCATTGTAGGGGGCGGAGGGGGCCGGCGCAAGGCGGGGAAATCGAAAAAAAGGTCAGAGAGGGCTCTATGGGGAGATCCTTTACTGGATCACAAAGCAACCCTCTCCCGGGCTTGAAGTAGGTGAGCAGGTCGAGGTCCAGCTGAGGCCGATATTGTGTCTGTAGAGAAAGGCCGGGAATCCCGCGTCGAAAATCCCGGACTGAAAGCCCCCCAGGGTGGAGAAGACCGTGTTCCCGGTAGAGAGAAGGGTCTGGGCATTGTCGATTGCGAACGTGAGAGTGTAGCTTTGGTTTGTCCCAGTTCCAGTCAGCGTTGCGGACTGGCTGGGGGCGGTCCCGCAGAAAAATCCGGCCAGATTCCCGGAGCAATTGGGAATATTGTCGGGATTTTCGATGAAGAATCCGTTCGATCCCGTGTCGAAGAAGGCGGGAACGGCGGTCGTCGAGCCAGAGGAAGGATATGTGGCGGTGATCTCCCCGGAGGTATCGGTTTGAAGCGAAGTGGTTCCGGAGGTCGGGGCTCCAAAAGTAAGGGTTCCTGTGAATCCGGGGGCGCCCGTAGTCTCGGAAACCATGGTGCTGATGGAGAGAAGCACCCCGTTATTGTTGCTTGTGTTTGTAAGCAGGTAGACCGGATTCTGGACCGTCTCGTTTTGAGCGGGTGTCCAGACCTGCTCTCCGGCAAGATAGATCGCGCTCGAGGAGGTGTTGTCGTACTGCGGAAAGAGCACCCCCAGGATGCCGTTGTAGAGGGGTTCAAAGGGCGCGGAAGATGAGGACGGGCTCACGAGGCTCCCGCACGGCGCGGAAAGCAACGAGTTCGAGATCTGGACCGGAACGGTGACATGGTTGGTCCCGAGGGTCACGGTGGCGGAGACGACGGGGCCGTAGTTGTATCCCGATTCGAAGTAATAGCACTCGGTGAGGGGCTGACCGTTCGCCGTTTCCTGGGGAAGCTCTCCGGCGATGGAAAGGGTGTGGGAGAGCCGGAGCCCGGTCGAGCCGAAGTCCAGGAGAATGTTCGGCACCTCCTGGCAGTTGGACGTGCTGCCCGGCACGCAGATCGTGAGGGTCACGACGGGTGTATTTATCGTTTGGGCGCAGGTCGACTCGTAGACCGGCAGGGAGTATTGTCCGGGCGAAGCGAGTCCGGCCGGGGGTCCCCCGGTACAGGTCGCCTCCGGGGCGGAGGAGGAGGACGAGCCGCCTCCGCAGCCCGCAAGAGTCAGGAGCACCGCGATAAGGGTTCCCATGCCGAATTGTCGAACCGTCATGGAGCGAGCCGGATCCGGGAGGGCGGAAGCCCCGAAGGAAGGCGTGCGGGATCCCAGGCCGCCCCGGCATGGACGAGGGAGGTCCCGACGGAGCTGATGACCAGATTGGCGTCCTGGTAGAAGAATCGGTGGCGGTTGGGCGAATGGTTGACCGCGGGGAGATGGGTGTAAAGATCGCCCAGAAGGGACGGAAGATCGGGCCTAAGCGACCCCTTCCAGGCCACCGCGACAGAGCGGCCGGAGGAATCGAAAAATTCCCGGACCGTCAGATCGCGGGCGGGGGCCCCTGGGACATTCCCCGGCTGGGTCTTGTAGAAGGTGAGGGCGGTATAGCCGGAGCGCCGGTCGGTCCTGGTGAGCGAAAACCCTTTGGCTTGCGCCTTTTCCAGGGCCACGGGCCGGAGATCTCCGATGGCGGCCTCGGCAGGACTGGCGAAGGCAGACGCCAGAAGGATCCCCGTCAGGAGGAGTGCTCCCAGGAGCTTCGAGAAAGAGGAAGGAAGCAGGGGAAGATGCCGGCGCTGTCCGAGCCACCGGTTCCCCGGGAAAAGAATCAGGGCCCGGAGAAGCGGGAGGGTTCGGGAAAAGTAATCGTTTTCGATCGAGCGTCCGGTCGCACGGCCAGCGGAAGAGCCAGGGGGGTGAGGATCCCGGATCTCTCCCGTTGGCACTGCGATCGGGGCTTTGCAGGGAATTTGGAATGCCATGCGGGTGCCTCCGGTCGTGGTCGGGTCTTTTTAGTGTAGCGCAAAGGGGAAGCGTCTGGGAATCTCGAAGAGCCCCCAGAGGAAGGCGATGACCAGGAGGGCGGCCCCGGTCCGGGCGTAGTCCGAAAACCGGTACTCCCCCGGCCCCCAGGTCAGGGTGTTCACGGGGTGGGAGAAAGGGGTCAGGAAGGCCATGGTGGCGGAAAAGGCCACCCCCATCATGAGCGGGTAGGGAGAGAGGTGCAGGACCCGGGAGAGGTCGATCGCGATCGGCGCCATGATGAGCGCCACCAGGTTGTGCGAGAGGAACTGGACCAGGAGGGCGGTCGTTCCCATGAGGAGCGCCAGGAGAAGGGTCGGGGACAGGGCGTGGCCCTGAGTGGAGAGGAGCCCCGCCACCATCTGTCCCAGCCCCGTCTGGGAGATGGCCCACCCCAGTGGAAAAAGCCCGCCCAGGAGCATCACCACCCGCCACTCGATGGCGTTTTTCGCCTCCTCGATGGTGAGGCAGCCCGTAAGGACCATCAGAATGGCGCCCATGACGGCGGAGAGGGTCAGGGGAAGCCAGGCGAAGACATTCGAGAGGACGACCCCGCCCAGGATCAGAAGGGCGATGACCGCCTTGTCGGAGCGAAAGGTTTCCCGTTCGAAGAAGTCGAGATAGAGGAAGATGTTCCGCGCCGAGAGCGCCTCGACCGCCTGACGGGGGCCCTGGATCAGGAGAAGGTCCCCCGGTTCGAGGGAGAGCTCCGGCAGTTCCCCGGGAATCCGGCGATCGTCCTCCCGGTGGAGCCCCACGATGTCCACCTCGGGCGGAAGGAGAAAGTGCAGGGAGGAGAGCTTGCGCCCGATCATTCCGGAGCGGGGGGAGAGCATCGCCTGGGCCAGGATCCAGTCCTCCGACTCGAGGATCCGGTCGAGGCGGGGGGGCAGTCCCGCCTCGGCCTCCGTCGGGAGGGGTTGCTGGACGGGAAGCAGGGAGAGTCCCCGGATGTCGCCCAGCTTGTGGAGCTGGGTGAGGGTGGCCACGACATGGAGATGAACCCCCTGGACCATGATCTCCGCCTCCGACGGGCTTGCCTGAGGGGCGGCGGAAGGCGGGGATGCGGCCGGTGGTCCGGTCTTTCGCGACCAGTCCCAGGAGGCCCGGAGGAAGGACTGGGCCCTGGCCCGGGCCGAAAGGACCCGGGAGGTATGGGCGACCCTGAGGGAAATTCCGATCTCATTGTGAAGGGGGGATTCGGCGAAGCGCTTCCCGAGGTAGGGAAAGTCCGCCCCCAGAACCAGTTCGAGGTCGAAGGACCGCTCCAGCGGCGGCGGTGGGAGCGAAGGGCTCCGCTCCGCCCAGCGGAAGAGCCGTCCTTCCGTGAGTCCCAGGTAAAGAAGCCCCAGGGCAAAGGCGCCGGCCCCGATCGGCCAGAAGTCGAACATCCGGAAGGGGTGATACCCCTGTCCCTCGAGATACCCCGAGACCACGATATTCGAGGAGGTTCCGATCAGGGTGGCCGACCCACCCAGGATGGCCGCATAGCCCAGGGGAAGCAGGAGCGGCTTTTCGGAAAGACGGGCCTCCTTCAAAAGCGAGAGGACGACCGGGAGAAAGAGGGCGGTGGTGCCGGTATCGTTTAAAAACATCGAAAAGAGGCCGACCGTTCCGAGGATCCCCGGGACGAGGAGTCCGGGACGCCGCTTCCGGAGGGCGTCGAGCAGGAGGGCCGCCTTTCGGACCACCTTGGTCCGGGAGAGACCTTCCGAGAGGATGAAGAGGGAGACGATCGCGATGACCGCCGGCTCCGAAAAGCCCGAAAAAGCCTTTTCGAGGGGGAGGACCCCCGTCACCGACAGCACCACCGGGACCCCCAGGACCACGATCTCGAGAGGGAGGAGGCGCATCGAGAGCAGAACGATGACGAAAAAGGTCAGTGAAAGGACAACGATGATCGGCATGGTTCTCCCGGAGATGTCGGAGCCGGCGGAGCGAATGGGGGAAGAATACCATTTTTTCTCCCTCCCTGTGTTAGTCTTTGACTCAAAGGAAGTCCGGGAGGCAACGCAGGATATCATCTCGTTTCGGGAGGTCCCCTTGAAAAAAGGCTTCGTCGCGATGGTGTGCGCCGCGGGAATCGTTCTGGGAGGATGTGCGTCGGGAGGGGAAGGGGCGGGACAGGGAGGGGAGCTTCCCGCCTGGGTCTCGTCTCTTCACGCCCCCCGGGATGTCTACCGGGCGGTGGGATTCGGACAGGGGGAAGAGATCCCGGAGGCGGTCCAGGCGGCCCGAAAGAATGCCCTTCTCCAGATCGTCGAAAGCTCCTTCGGGGAGACGGTCCGCTACCGGTATCGGAGGGAGGGGGTCCGGGAGGGATTGTCGACCTCCGCCTCCGTCCACGATTTCTACGACGCGGCCTCTTCCGGAAACCTTTTCGGGCAGCGGGTGGTCCACAACGCCGTTCGGCGGGCGGGACAGGGGTATGTGGCCTATGTGATGGTCGAGGTCGCGAAGAAGGACATCCGGCAGGCCTACGCCTCCTTCCTGAAGGAGCGAAGGGCCCGAAAGGATCTCAGGCTTGCCGAGACCCGCGGGGCGGTCCTCCTCGAGACCGGCCACTACCGCCGGGCCCTTGAATTCTACCAGGAAAAGGCCCGGAAGGATCCCGGAAACGACGTCTGGTGGATCGGGACGGGGGCCGCCCTCTACCGTCTGGGAGACTATGGAAAGGCCCTCTCCGCGACCGACCATGGCCTCATCCTGAACCCCAGGTCTTTCTACGGCTACTGGAACCGGTCGAGCATCCTCGAAAAATTGAAGAGGCGAAAAGAGGCGGTGGAGGCGGTCCGGACGGCCTGCCGGCTGCGTCCCTCGGATGGCTGCACGCGGCGGCTTGAAGAGGCGGAGATGAACGCGAGGTAGGGACTAGTCCTGGCGGGCGCGTCCCCGGGAGGCGGGGGCCCGGAAGCCGTCCCGGATCTTGAGGAGAAGGGGACGGAGCGTCTCCATCTCCTCGGGGGAGAGGGAGCGATCGAAATAGCCCTCGAGATGCTTGATGTGGCGGGGGAAGACCTGTTCGAAGAGGGTCTCCCCGGCCGGGGTGAGCCGGATGATCTGTCCGCGGCGGTCGTTGGGGTTCTGGGTGCGGGAGACCAGCTTCTTTTTTTCCAGACGGGTGAGGACGCCCGTAAGCGTGCCCTTGGTGACCAGGGTCTCCCGGGCGAGATCGGTGCACCGGAGGCCCTGGGTTCGTCCGAGGGTGACGATGACGTCGAACTGTCCCCGGGTCAGCCCCATGGAGGCGATGTTGCGGTCGGAGATCTGGAGAAAGGCCTGGTAGGCCTCCACCAGAGGTCTCAGGACGATCAGGAAGTGCGGGGTGGGAAGAGGGGAGAGGGAGTCTCCCGACAGGTCCTCCCCGGAGGCCATTTTATTTGACAGTGATCGTGCCACGTGCCGTCCTTGGATGAAAATCCCCGAAGTAGTCGTACTTTCCCGCCCCCAGCCCCGAGACCGGGATTTCGATGGTCTGTCCCGGACGAACGACCACCTCGAAAGCCATGTCGTAGCTTTCGAACTCCTCCATCGACCGCCCGAAATTCGTCACCCGGAAGAGGAGGGGAACGCCTTTCGGGACCTCCCGGACCGCCGTTTCGAAGCGGTGGTGGCGGATGGCCACGTCGATGCGGAGCGGAACGCTCGAAGCCGCCATCGCGGGAGCCATGATGGGGGCCATGATGGGGGATAGGCCGACAAGGAAGAGAAATATCCCCCAGAAAGCGGGCACTATTTTCTTTGGCCGCAAGACGTTCATAAAATCATTGTAAGCTTTTTTCGAATCGTTATCAATTTTTGAAAATCTTTGAGGACGTCTTTTCATCGGCCCTTCCGGAGCGCCTGGGAACCGACGCGCAGGGAGTCCCGGTGGGAGCGGAGCCACCAGAGCATCATGACGATCATGTAGGTGAAGGTCGTGAGCACCACCGTCAGGGAGGGACGGGCGCGATAGCCGAAGAAGTCGGCCATGAACCCGCCGAGAAGGTTGTGTTCGTTCAGGAGGCGGCTCGAGTCCCAGACCTGGCTGACGAGGGGGGGAAGGGCTCCGATCATGACGAGCCGTCCGACGCCGGAGGAGATCATGCCGGCGGCGAAAAGGATCAGAAGGACGGAGGTGACGGAAAAGAAAATGTGGAGGGGAATCCGGACCAGTCCCCGGAAGAGGAGGACGACGAACCCGATCCCCGCGAAAAGGCCCGCGATGCCTCCCAGCATCTCGGAGGGGGTCGCCCCTCCGGACTGGGTGGCGATCCCCCAGAGGAAGAGAATGGTTTCGAGCCCTTCGCGGAAGACCCCGAAGAAGGAGAGGAGGAAGAGGGCTCCGTGCTCTCCCGAGTCGAGAAGGGTGTTCACCCGTCCGGAGAGCTGGCGGGAGAGGTCTTTCCCGTGGTAGTGCATCCAGACCACCATCGTGGTCAGGAAGAAGGCCGCCAGGAAGAAGACGAGAATGTCGAGTTCGTTCCGGAGGGGCCCTGAAAGAGTGGAGGCGAGATCACGGGATCCTGCCAGGACGGCCGCGCAGAGGAGAAGGGCGGTCAGCACCCCCGCGATCACGTACTTCCTGTCGCCGGGCCGTCCCGCCTTCCGGACTGCCGTCAGAAGGATGCCGACCAGGAGGGAGGCCTCGAGTGATTCCCGCATGACGATCAGAAAAGTTTCCATGAAGAGTCTCCAGTCGTGAACATGAGAATCACTATCAGTTACTATTCTAGCCATCCGGAAGAGGAGCGTCAAGCCCATGACGAGCCCGATCCGGAGAAGGGCGCCTCATGAAAAAGCCAGACATCCGAAAAGAGGCAGGGGGAGAGGACGGGGCGCCGATCGGGGGAGGCGGATGCGTGTTCCTTTGCATGTTCAATCGATCCGGGTCGGGGCCGGGCTC